>CAYQFU010000061.1:0-24113 GCA_964416775.1 uncultured Ktedonobacterales bacterium | reverse complement strand
TGACTTGCTGCACGTGTTGATACGCCTCTTCCAGAGCGTGCAGCATCCCGTTGATTGTCTGTGCCAGGCTATTGATCTCATCGGGACGCCCTTCCGTGTGCACGCGCAGCGCGTGGTCGCGAGTCTTCGCGATGTGTGAGGCGGAATCCGCGAGCCGTTCCAGGGGACGCAGCGTCTGGCGCACCAGCAGCCAGACGAGCAAGGCAACCAGGGTCAGCATGACGAAAACACCACTGTACATCAGCGTAAAGATCAACGACTCTGTATCGCTCTCCGTGGTCGTAGAAGCGGCGATCACATAACCCTGCACCTGCCCGTTCACCACAATGGCCTGACCAAAGAGCACAAAGGAGGTCCGATCAATCGTGAGAGAGGCGAAACGACCGGCGGCAATCGCAGGCCGCAGCTGCGTGAGCGGAAGAACTATGCTACCCAGGTTCGTTGAGCTGGCAATGAGCTTCCCATGCCCATCCTGGTACTGGAGATAGATCTCGGAGGAGCTGAAGGCGTTGAGCTGGCTTTGCACCAATTGGGGTTTGAGCCCCGGTTCCTGTGCGAGAGCGGCGGAGAGCGAATGGACATTCTGCTGCAAGCGTTTTTCGTTGAGATTGTTTAAAAGCTGGTGGGCAATGATGAGCGTGGTTCCGATGAATACCAGGAGTCCGACCGCGAGCATGCTGATGATCCAGAGTGTCAGGCGCGTGCGGATGAGACCAGACCAGTGCGCAAGGCGGTTGTGTGGAGACACGACTCACCCTTTCAGCACGTAGCCAACGCCGCGAATCGTCTGAATCAGACGCAAGCCCCCGGACGCTTCCAGCTTCTGCCGCAGGTGCCCCATATGGACCTCCAGCACATTCGTCTCCAGGTCGGCATGATATCCCCACACCTGTTCCAGGATCTGATCGCGGGTCAGCACCTGGCGAGGATGGCGCATCAACAAGAGCAACAGATCGTACTCGCGCGTGGTCAGTTCTATCAGATGGCCGTCGCGATGTACCTCACGCGTGGCCTGGTTCAGTTCCAGGTCGCTATAGGTGAGCATTTCCTGGCTGCCAGGATGGCGGCGCAACACCGCCCGCATCCGCGCCACCAGTTCATCGAAGGAAAATGGCTTGGGCACATAATCGTCAGCGCCCAGGCCCAGTGCATGCACCTTATCGGCGACATCATCACGTGCGGTCAACATGATGATCGCAACATTGTCGAGCAAGTGCAGGCGGCGGCAGAGCTCCAGGCCATCAAGACCTGGCATGGCGATGTCCAGCAGCACCAGGTGCGGGTGGTATTCTTTCGTCGCCGCCAGGCCAGTCTCACCATCGGGTGCGGTATAGACCTCAAAGCCCTCATAGGCCAGCCCTCGCTTGAGTAACGAAAGAATTTTCTGATCGTCATCAACAAGCAAGACGCGAGTCGCCATGGGGAGCGTTCCTCTTCCACAGGATGAGCGGTGCCCATTCGTGCTCATCGCTGGTATGGGTAAAGCATACCACGCCTCTCTCTTCATTCCAGGGTCTGCCATGCCTCTCGTAGGGCCAGCTGAAGGGCCTTTATCCAATCTTTATCTTTGCTTCATGGAGACTCCAGGAATGACAGGTAGTCTGGGGATAGCACAACACGCTGCTGGTTCGGCAGTGAGGGCTCCTCCCGTGCATCCGGGAGGGGAGAGCAAGCCTGGAGATGGTTTTTGAGGGGGTGCAATGGACAAAGAAGGGCAAGCACCACAAGCCGTCGTCTGGGAGAACCGCTGAAGCGCACAGAGAAGGAAGGATTTTCATGGCACAACATGTCCTTGGAGGGACGGCTTCGATACACAGCAACTCCACAGCACACACGCTTTCATGGCACGCTGTGGTCACAGAGCGCCTGATTTTCGGGATGCTGCTCCTGGCCGGCTCGGTTATCAGTTTCCTGGCACTCAGCTGGGATATTCAGTGGCACACCTTTGTTGGACGAGATCGGACCCTTACTCCACCGCACGTGATGATGCTCTCGGGGATCGCACTGAGTGGCATCGCAGCCCTGGTGGCCGTCGTCGTCGAGACGACCTGGATGAAGCGCGATCACGCCATGGCACAGCGGTCAACAACGTTCGCGGGACTGTTCGCCGCTCCCCTGGGAACGTACATTGCCGGTTATGCGGCCCTCAACGCTGCGGTGGCTTTTCCGCTGGATCAATACTGGCATACCCTGTATGGCATCGATGTCACGATCTGGGCTCCATTCCATATCATGGTCATCAGTGGCCTGGCGCTGATTGCCTTTGGCACCACCTATCTGCTGGCTTCGGTAGCGAACCTGGCAACGAGTATCCAGGCCGTCAAGGCAAAACGGGTGGCACATACGGGCATGATTGTTGCGTTTGCCATGTCACTGGCCTTGTTTATGATTATGGTGGCCAGTGGAATTGATCCTGATACCTTCCTCAATCTAGGGTTCACGTCCATTGGTCTTTACCCACTCCTTGCAGGGCTTCTTCTCGGTGGTCTCCTGGTAGGAGTGGCGTATGCCGTGCGCTGGAAGTGGGCCGCGACGAGTGTGGTAGGCGTGACGCTGCTCTTTATGGTCATCGACCAGCTGGCGGTGCCACCGGCGTTGAACTGGCTGATGCAGGTTGAACAACTGACGTTCCTCGCTGTTCATCGCTCTACGCCACCACAGATTTCCGTCATTGCGGTCACCTGGCCTTTGCTCACACTGGTAACCGCCATCGTGATTGACGTGAGTGTGCAACGCGCACGGACGCGCGGTTGGTCTCAGCGGCAAGTGGGTATCGCGCTCGCAATCGCGATTGCGATCGGATGCATTCCGTTTTCTCTCGTAAAGCCCATGGCCGCATTGAACACCATATCAAGCCTGAATGCTCTTGGTTTACTGCTGACCGTTGCTGCTGGCTGCCTGGGGATCTTCGTCGGCATAAAGCTTGGGCAGAAGGTCGGTGCGTCGATGGCTACGTTGGAAGGGTAGTAGTACGATGTCCAAGATGGTGTTGCAACGGATATTGCTCGTAGCAGGGGTCATTGCGCTGGTGGTCGTGCTCATCGATGGGGCGATCTCAATAGCGGCGACCGTACCAGGCACAACCCCTGTACGCATAGATCATGTCACTGCTGGTCCGTATCCACTGACCGTCAGTCTGTACACCTATCCCGCAAATGCCGGATATGCCTTACCCTTTAAGATTGCACCGACACGGCCTGTCAGTGGTTCCCTGAGTTACCATGTGGAGTCCTTTCCGGGCCAGAGCGTGGACGCGAACCCCGTACGGGCAACGTTTAGTGCTGATCCAACTGTGCACAATGGTGTACGGGGGGCGGCGGAAATCACGGTGAAAGGCCCCTGGACGCTCCAAATCCAGGTCGATGGTCCTGCTGGACAAGGAAGCGCCAACGTCCCCGTTGTGGCAACGGCACTCC
This sequence comes from uncultured Ktedonobacterales bacterium, assembly GCA_964416775.1. GTDB lineage: Bacteria > Chloroflexota > Ktedonobacteria > Ktedonobacterales > JADMIN01 > CAYQFU01. The sequence continues at coordinate 20,697 of CAYQFU010000061.1, read as the reverse complement.
CACCCATTCCTGTCTGGCTGGGCTGGTTGATTGGTTACATTCCTCTGTATGTGCTGAGCGTGTTCGTCTGGATGCTGATGACGCGCCGTGAAGATGTGGCACGGGCGAAAACGGAACAGGGGCGTGATTCCGAGGTGAAACGGGATATGCTCGCCGTTTAGTCGTGGCAGCGGAAGGTCGCCAGGCACAGATAGTGACCTGCGACATGAAGGCCCATCGTGAAGGGATCGGTGTGCCGTGATCTCCCGGCGTTGCCGTACTACTCCGGCTTGACCACCTGCGCGATGATGAATACGCCGCGCTCATCGCGCGGCTCGTCCAGCGCGGCGCCGTATTCCTGGCGCGCCCAGACCTCCAGCAGGCGAATGGACTCCGCGAAGACGTCGTCGGGCACGCCCCACGTGCGCGACCAGCCGCGCCGGGCCAGGTGGCGCACCACCTCACCTGGCGCCCGCCGCACCGTCCAGCTCACGGGCCGCGTCTCCTCCACCACGAGGCCGCGGTCGCGCAGGTCGGCCAACACGGCGCTGTAGCGCGCGCCGATGTAGTGCGGGGTGACGCTGGGGTCCAGTGAGCGCACGATCTCCGTCCACTGCCCCTGGATCGCCGTCCGCGCTTCGTCCGGATGCTCGTCCTGACCCAGCAGCAGCCGGCCTCCAGGCCGCAGCACGCGCAGCGCCTCGTCGAGCACGCGCCGCCACTCCGTCGTCAGATGCAGGACGTGCACGGCCACTACCGCGTCGAAGGCGCCGTCCGGGAAGGGCAGCGCCGACATGTCGCCCAGCTTGAGGTCCAGCGTGCCCCAGGGAAGATCGGGCCGCTCCGTCCAGCGCTGCGCCAGGTTGGTGCGCAGCCGGTCGATCATGCGCGGAGAGATGTCCACACCGGTGATGTTGGCTCCGAGCGCCAGCAGCGGAATGGCGATGCGGCCGGTGCCGATGCCCAGCTCCAGCACGCGCACTCCCGGCTGCCCACCAGCCGCCGCGAAGAGCGCCGCGCCGATGGCGTCCGCGGTCGCTGGAGGATAGCCGCGCGACGCGTCGTATGAGTCGGCCGCGGGATCGAACGAGACAGACGGCATGCGGTTAATCCTCCGCCCGGCGCTTGCGCAGTCGCACCTGGTCTACGCCGTAGCCGCGGCTGCGATAGAGGCGCAGCGCTCCCTCGTTCTCTGGCGTGGTCACGAGGGTAACGGCGCTGAAGCCCTGGTCCTCGAAGAAGAAGCGCTCGGCGGCGTCGAGCAGGTGCATGGCCACGCCGCGCCGCCGGTACGCTGGATGCACGAGCAATTCCTGGATGTAGCCTACCGGCTCGCCGGTTTCAGCGTCCGCCTGGGTGTCGCCGAGGAGCAGGCCGACGATCTGCTCGGTGTCTTGATCGCGGGCCACGGCCACCCAGAGCCGGCCCCGTTCTTCGCTCAGCATGGCCAGGCTCGTGCGTCCACGCGCCGTGGTGGGCGACACCAGCGTGCTCGCGAGCGCACGATCGGCCTCGTAAGCGTCGCGTACCGCGATGGGAATTTCGCGTGCCGCGGTCATTACCGAGCCTCCTTCGCACACCTCTACCTTATCCCTATGGTACACCAATTTGCGGGCCAGCGCGAAGTGCGCTCGATTGCGTGCCGCCGTGGGACGGCGTGCGCATTCAGCCAGGCTACGCCCGGTCCGGCCCAGTTGCGGCTGGCGAGCATCGAGCCGACCTTCGTCACCCGTTCTCCCGCTCACCTGCCTGGAATAGCTTATGCGGGCTCCCTCGGCCAGTGAGATGCGAGAGCACGGAGAGGAGCACTGACATGCGACGGAGTACGCTGCTGACCATAGGTGGACTCGCCGCCGGGATGGGCGCAGCACGATGGATGCTACATCGCCGGCAGGAGAGCCTGAGGCAGCGACACTGGTCAGCGGACTCCCGCGCGGCCGCGCGGGATGAGTTGGCGGGGGAGGGAACGACGTCTGAGGCCGGCCACGATGGCCATCGCCGGCGGCGGCGCGTGGTCGTGCTGGGCTCCGGCTTCGCGGGCGTCGCCGCGGCGGACCGGCTCAGCACGCGCCTGCGCGGCCGCCGCGACGTGAGCGTGGTGCTGGTGGACCGCGACAACTTCCACCTGTTCACGCCCATGCTGTACCAGGTGGCCACCGGCGGCGCTGATCCAGACCACATCATCTACGCCACTCGCCTGATCGCCCGCCGCCATGACTTTAGTTTCCGCTCCGATACCGTGACGGGCTTTGATTTGCAGCAGCGGATAGTGCGGACCGTGCACGGCAGCCTGCCCTACGACTACCTCGTGGTGGCGCTGGGCAGCGTCAACAACTTCTTTGGCATCGAGGGAGCCGCCGAGTTCACGCTGCCGCTGAAGAACATTGCCGACAGCATCGCTATTCGCACCCACGTGCTGGACTGTTTCGAGGCCGCCGAGCGCGAGACCGATCGGGAGCGTAGGCGTGCGCTGCTGCGCTTCGTCGTAGTGGGGGCCGGCGCCACAGGCGTCGAGCTCATGTCATCGCTGCAGGACGCGATTGCAAATACACTCCTCTCTGCCTATCCACTGGTCGACGCGACCGAGGTGGAGCTGCATCTGGTCGAGGCGCTGCCCGAAATATTGCGCGGCATGCCGCGCGACCTGGTCGCACGCGCGCGGCGCGTGCTGGAGGACCGCGGGGTTCGTGTGCGCACCAACACGGCGGTCGCGCTGATCGACGCCGGCAAGGTGCGCACCAAGCAGGGCGACGAGATTGAAGCGGAGACGGTGGTGTGGGCCGCGGGAGTCAAAGCCACCCCGCGTGTCGCCGACCTCCCCGGCGAGAAGGCGCGTGACGGGCGTGTGAGCGTCAACGCGTATTTGCAGCTACCCGGTCACCCGGAAGTGTACGTCGTCGGCGACTGTGCACGCTTCGTTCCCCCCGACGCTCAGGACGGCCAGCCGCTGCCGCCCAACGCGCCGGTAGCCATTCAGGAAGGCGAGTACGTCGCCGACCGCATCGCGGGCCATCTGGGAGTGCACAGCGCCCGGCTGGAGGCGAGCGAGCCATTCCACTACGTCTACAAGGGCGAGATGGTGGCCCTGGGCCGCAACGACGCCCTGGCCCACGTCGGCCCGCTCCACCTGAGCGGACTGCCGGGCTTCCTGATGTGGCGCCTGTACTATTTTGGGCGGCTCATGGGCTTCAAGAATCGCGCGTCCATCCTCGTCGACTGGATCGCGACCTACCTGTACCACCGTGAAGTCACACGCCTGCCCATTGAGGAGGCGGCCGCGATCGTGGAAGGTGGGGAGCCGCGGGTGGTCAGCGCCGAGGCGTAGCGGGCCTGGGCGCCACGGCGCGGCTCACGGCAGCGCGCCGGGCGCCGGCTTGTGCCCGACGGCGGCGATGTCGAGCCCCGCGGAGCAGAAGTCCTGCGACCGCGGAATGGCCGCGAGCCTGGCGATGAGCGCGTCCAGCTCGGCGTCGCTGGCCAGCCCCGCCGCGCGCAGCAGGCGGCGCCCTTGCTCCAGCAGCCGCTCCGGCCCCGCGGGCACGGTGCCTTCTTGCGCGGCCACCGCCGCGTCGCCGCCAGTATCTGCCGCGTCGGTGGCGGATGCGGCCAGATCGTCGGCCGTGGCCGCAAACGCGGTGACACGCACGTTGACCGGCGCGAAGCCAACGGCTCGCAGCACGGCGAAGAGCTTGCGGCCGAAGAGCAGGTCGGGGAAGCCATACGGCCGGCCGCGTTGGGCGAGCTCCAGCAGCTCCGCCAGCGCCTCGGAGTCAGGATACAACGCTCGGGCGCCCCAGTCCGGCTCGATCGCCAGTGCGTAGCCGCCGACCTCGCAGACGCGGTGCATCTCCGCCGCCGCCACGGTCGGGTCTGCCTGGTGCATCAGGACGCAGCGACACGCCACGAGATCGAAGCTGCGCGCGGGATACGGCAACGCCGCCACGTCGGCGCGCCGCAGCTGGACGCGCCCGCCCGGACCGGCCGCCGGGCCGAGCGCCGCCCGCGCGGCTGCCAGCAGGCGCTCGCTCACGTCGGTCGCCGTGATGTCGGCGGTGGGGAGCGCCGCCAGCAGCGCCTGGGTAAATGCGCCCGCGCCGCAGCCGACCTCCAGCACGCGCGGCCGCTCTGGCAGCGCGCACAGGGCCAGCGCCCCGCGCAGCTCCTCCAGCCCGCCGGCGCGCTGCGCCGCCAGCCGCAGCGCCTCCGCCGGGTCGTCGCGCCCGATGTAGCCGCCCGCCTCGTCTGGTGAACCCTGGCCCATCGCGCTGCTCAGCATACCACCGCTCCCAGTGAGTATCGGGTCCGGACGGCCGGTGCGTGTCCGCTGCCTGGCACGCTGCCCACCCCACATGCCACTATACCCCGAACCGCGCTCCAGCCACGAGGCCCGCTGCCAGTCGTGGTCCAGTCAATGCTGCGCTTGACCCGTTGGACTGGCCGCAGTACAATCCAACTAGATATCTCCATTTGGAGATATCGGTATCCGATGCTTTGGCGAAGGTGCCAGCCAGCGGAGGTGATGCGCATGACGGCCCCACTCAGCGATGCGGCTGTATTGGAGCGGATCAAGAATCAGCAGCTCGTGGAGGCGGTCGAGCACATGAGCCCTTCCTATCTGGAGGGCATGACGCGTATTCTCACCGTCTCGGCCGACACTGAGCTCATCAGCGCGCCGGCCTACTTCCACGCGGCCCGCCACGCGCCCAACCTCAACACGTTTGGCTCGGCCATCGCCATCATTCAGGATGAGCTGGGCCACGCGCATATCGCCTACCGGCTGCTACGCGATCTCGGCGTGGACACCGAAGAGCTGGTCTATCGCCGCGAGCCCGTCCGCTGGAAATATCCCTACGCCTTCGACGTGCCGCTCGACAGCTGGTATGAGCTGATCGTCGCCAACGCCTTCTACGATCGCGCGGGCTACATCCTCCTGAGCGACGTCTTCCAGAGCACGACCTTCGGCCCATGGAAGCGCGCGCTCGTCAAGGTGGATAAGGAGGAGACGTTCCATCTGCGCCACGGCGAGCAATGGATCCGCAAGCTCGCCTCCGACCCCGCCGAGCACGAGCGTCTTCAGCAGGCGATGGACTGGATGTTCCTGTTGACGGTGGAGTGGTTCGGCCTGCCCGACGACCTCAAGAAGCATGGCGAGCAGCTGGACTACGGCTTCAAGGGCAAGAGCAACGACCAGCTGCGCCAGCAGTGGATGAGCACCGCCGTCCCCTTCTGCAAACAGCATGGCTTCGACGTGCCCGCCCACTTCGACGACGCCACGCAGAAGTGGGTGGTGGACTGCGCCTTTCCGGCGGCCTTCGACGAGCAGCGCAAGCGCTGGCTGCTCGAAGACGGCCCCATCTCGTGGGACGACGTGCTGGTCCGGTGGAAGCGCCGCGGCCCCAAGAACGCGGAGTTTGTGGAGCAGGTGCAGCGCGGCAACAAGGGTCTGGCGCGGCTGATGGGTGAGGAGGTGGCGTGATGTCGTCGCCGACCAGATCTCTGGGCGCCGTCACCGACTACCCGCGCGACGTCCTCTGGGATGCCCTGCGCGAGGTGTTCGATCCTGAGCTGGGCATCAGCGTTGTGGACATGGGCCTGGTGGTGGATGTGCGGCGCGTCGCGGACATGGTGCGTCTGCGCATCACGTACACGGCCATGGGCTGCCCCGCGACGGACATGATCGAGGAGGATATCCGCGAGCGCCTGCTGCGACTACCCGGCATCGAGCGCGTGGAGATCGAGGTGGTGTGGGATCCCGTCTGGACCAAGGCGCGGCTGACGGAGGACGGGCGCGATGCGCTGCTGGCGGTGGGGGTGTCGGTATGAGCGAGCCGCAGGTGAAGCGTGTGGCGCCGCGTACTGGCCGGAAGCAGGGCGCATCCCCGGCGCGAGCGGCCACGCGCGAGGGGCGCGGTGGGGGTGGGGGGCACGCGCATGTCGTGGCCGACCGCGTCTGGCTCGTGCTCGCGCGGCGCGGCTATGAGGAGCCGCTGCGTCAGGTCGGCACCATCACCGCCGACGATGCCGATCTGGCCCGCGTCTACGCCCGGACCATTTACGATGAGTTTGCGTGGATCGAGATGGTGGTAGTCCCGCGCGACGCCATGATTTCGGTCATCGAGGCCTGAGGCGCGCACCCAGGAGGCATCGGCATGGAGCGTCGCGAGCATGCCGCGGACCAGGCGCTGTTCGACCTGATCGCGCGGCTGGCGGACAACAAGTACTTCCTGGGCCGGCGCTACGCCGAGTGGTGTAGCGGCGCCCCCGCGCTCGAGTCTGGAGTGGCCGCCGCCGCGATGGCGCAGGATGAGCTGGGCCACGCCCGCGCGATCTACCCGCTGCTGCGTGACCTGGCCCCCGCCGACGCGGATCTGGTGCAGGTGGACCCCGACACGCGCACGCGGTTCGTCAACACGGTCGCACTCGACGACACGTTCGCTGGCTGGCCCGATTTCGTGGCCGCCAACTTCCTCCTCGATACCGCGCTTGCGGTCGTCTTCGAGGCGGCGAAGGAGTCGACGTTCGAGCCATTGGCCGCACGCAGCCGCAAGGTGCTCCAGGAGGAGCGGGTCCATGCGCTGCATGGGGAGGCCTGGGTGCGCCGTCTGGCGCGTGATGTGCCCGCCGTGCGCGAGGCGATCGAGACGTCGCTACTGCGGATATGGGATGAGGTCCTCTGCTGGTTTGGGCCGCCGAGCGCTACTGGCCCACTCGCCGAGCGTGGTGTGTTGGACGCCGCGCCAGACGCCCTGCGCGCGCGCTTTCTGGGCATCGTCGGCCCAACTATCGTGGCAACCGGCCTCGGTCTGCCCGTGCGGCGGGGCGAGACCGAGCCGGAGTGGTCGCTCACCGAGCCATTGGCCTGGGATGCGTGGGATCCGGCAACCTATCGGCTGAATGGTAGCCGGACCGCGGGCGCACCTGCCGCGCTTGCCAGCGCGAGCGGGAGCGAGCCATGAGCGAGCCACTCTCGATCCCCCAGGAGCCAGGGGCCGGCCCGCGCTGTCCGTTCTGCGGCTCGGCCGAGGTCGAGCTGTTCTCCCTGTTCGGCTCGCAGCTGCTGACCGAGCAGTGGTACTGCCGCGCTTGCCGCACGCCCTTCGAGCGCTTACACGATCGCGACGCTGGAGGCCCGAGCCTGCCGCTGCACGCACCAGGGAGCGCTGACGAACGTTGAGTGGGTTCGCGCCCACCGCATGCCCGAGGGAGCCGCACGTTGGATGAGCCACTGGCCGCCGACCCTCCTCTGCCGCCTGATCTCGTCGAGGCGCTGAGCGCGCGCGGGCTGCCCGTGGAGGGCGAGGTAGCGCTGCGCCGCGCGCTGGAGGCGCGCCTGCCGGGCTACTGCCTGTATCGGCTCATGCCGGCCGCCGCCCGCCGCTGGAAGACCCGCTATCGCCTGATGGCCGGCGACGCCTACTACGACGGGCAGACCGCTTCGGAAGCCTACGCCCGTGCGTTGCTTGCGTCGTCCGCGTCCGACGCGTGACGGAGGGCCACGTGACAAGCATGTCGGAAGGTGCGAACGGGGCGCAGGGTTTCGCGCATCCTGACTCCATCATTCGGGCGGGCGACGGGCGTGTGGTTCCGCTCAAGGTCCACCGCTGTCTGTGGAGCGGCGCGCATCCCGAGAACTCGCTCCCCGCCATCGCCGAGTGTTATCGCGAGGCGGTCGCGCGCGCGGAGATCGACCTGCACCCCCTGCGCGACGCCGATTTCCTGGTCGTTCACGACACGGAGCTTGAGGGGTCGACGACGGGAGCCGGTCCGGTGGTTGACCTCACGCGGCGCGAGGCGGGGACGCTCCGGCTGCGGTCCGCCGGGGGTCCCTCCTCCGAGCGTCCGCCGCTGCTCAGCGAGGTGGTGGCCCTCATCCGCACCCTGCCCTCACCGACCGTGCTGGAGCTTGACCTCGTCACCCCCCGGCCGCTGGCTCAGCCCCGCGCTGAGGAGTTGGCTCGCCTGCTCGAGCCGGTGAAGGGGCGTGTCTTGCTCAACGGCTACGACTGGAACGTGCGCCGGGTGCTGGAGGCTGACCCGGCCCTCGTCGCGGCGTATGATCTGCTGCCCCACTTGGATTGGGTGCCTGAGGGCGACGAGGAGGAAGCTGGGTGGGGCCTACCGCGCGGCGTCTACGGCTACCTGGACGCGCATCCGCTCGCGCGCGAGCGGCGTCAACCCGCGGCCGAGTACCTGGCCGACCGGTTGGGCGTCCTGGCGCGGCTGGTTCCCGCAGCCCACGAGCTACACGTCCGGTTGGCGCTGTTCGAGCGAATGCTCGAGGATGGCGTCGCGGTCGCCGACCTCGTCCACCGTCATGGGCTGCGGCTGGACGTCTGGACGCTGAACGCAGGTATGCCGCGCTGGCAAGAGCGCCTGGCCCTCGCGCTCACTGCGGGCGCGGACGTGATCACGAGCGACACCCCGCGCGTCCTCGCCGCTTGGGGTCGCGACGAGGCTGCGGATACCTAAGGGCGTCAGCCGAAGGGAGACAACCGAGGCAGTCGCACTGGCGTACGCAGACCTGCAGAACGTGGCATTTGTGTCGCAGCCGCTCCTTGCTACACGCCCGCCACGCGTAATGCCACTGATCGCCGAGCGATGATCGCGCGTCAGCTTCGTCTGCAAGACTGGCGTCTGGAGGACGCGGGCGCGACGCTTCCACCAGCCGGAGGATGACGCGGGCGGGAAACGCTAGCCGGCGTCCAGCGCGGCCAGCTCGTGTGCCGCTTGCCGCGCCAGAGGCAGCACAGCGCCTGGCCGCATCGCCCCCTGCTCGGTGATGATGGCGGTGACGTATTCAGCCGGTGTGCGGTCGAAGTACACGTTGCGTACGTGGATGCCCGCGACCGGCTGGGGCAGCAGCTCGGCTGTTTCCATCTCCTCCAGCGTCAGCGGCCAGTCCTCTGGGGCTACTTTGAGCGTCTCACAGAGCGCGTACACGGGGACGCCCGCGGCGCGAGCGGCGAGAGCCAGCGGATAGGAGCCGATCTTGTTCACGAGCGAGCCGTCCGCACGGATGCTATCGGCGCCGAGCACCACACATGTCGCCTCGCTCGCCATCAGCCCCACAGCGGCATCCGCCACCAGCGTAACGCGCAGTCCAGCCGCGGCCAGCGCGCGCGCCGTCGCCACCCCTTCGCCTCCCGGCCGCGACTCCGTCACCAGCGCACGTGCCAACCTGTCTGGCTCCTGGGCCAATGTCGCCAGCACGCGCTCCACCGTTCCCGAACGGCTGTGCGTGAACACCGTGCCGTGCAGGAACGGCTGGGCAAAGTCGGCAATCGCGCCGGCTGCCGAGTCCCAGGCGCCGGCCAATCGCTCCGCCGCTTCCTGTGCGCCGGCGAGCGCGTCGCGCAGAGTGTCCGCTGTGTCGCTCGTGTCCGCTGGCGCCAGGGGAGGCCAGCCGGCCGACCAGATGCGGGCGACCGTCGTGGCCAGCGCGGCCATGCTGGGGCGCGCGTGAGCCAGCGCGCGCGCCTGCGCGCGCAGCGACGCCACGGCCTCACGCGTCTCGCCGTCCGCCGCGGACGCCACGTCCATACGCAGCCGTGAGATCGCTTGCGCCAGCGCCTGCGCCGCCTCGCGCGCAAGCCAGCTGGCGCCGTGCTCGCGGTCCGCGCGCACACGCTCCACCGTCGCACGCACGAGCGCGATGGCGTCGTTGGAATCAGCCGGCTGGCGCATGTGCGGTCGTTTCCGGTGGGCTGCCCTCGGGCGGGTAGACGCGTGCCAGCGCCTCACGCAGTCCAGGCACCGTCTCGAGCGACGCGATCTCGCTGGGCGCCACCCAACGCATTTCGCTTGCCTCCCAGTCCGTCTTGATGCGCTCGGGATTTGTGACCAGAAAGAGAAACGGGTGCACCACCCACGAGAGCCCTTCCGCGGCGTCGCGCACGGGGAGCGGCGTACCGGTGCGCAGCAGCGTCACGTCCTCGCGGCCCAATCCGGTTTCCTCGCGCAGCTCGACGTATGCCTGTTCATGCGAGGTCACTCCCGGCTCTACGTACCCGCTGATCCCCGCCCAATGCCCGCGGTAGGTCCGCACGCGGTCGCTGCGCCGCACGAGCAGCAGCTCGTCGCGCCCGCGATCGCGCCGCGAGACGAAACAGGTGACGACGTGTGTGGCTTCGGGGCGCTCCTCGGCGTGGTTCGGTGGTGCGCTCCCGGGTCCGTGACTCTCCCCCATCATGCGCCTCCTGTGCTCAGGCGGTTTCGCGCGTGCTTGGCTGCATCTGGCGCAGCAGCTCCACTATTGCCGAAAATTGGTCCGCCGTTAGCGTGGCCATCAACGGTGCTACTACCTCATCGCGCGCCTGCTGCACGCTCTCTGATGGCAGCGAGGCGCCGTGCGCGCTGGCCACCGCCGCGCGGGACACCTGCTCCAAGCTCAAGTGCATGGCGTCCGCGATGGCCGCCAGCGTGTCAATCGTCGGCGACCGCCGGCGATCCGCCCGCGGGGTGACGTAGCGGCTCAGGGCCTCGCGCGAGATGCCGGATCGCCGCTCCAGCTCGGAATACGAGCGCACGGGAGAGCGCGGGTCAGCGAACCGGCGCTCGATGAGTATGCCCAGCGCGTTGCTCCGCGCCCCGCCCGCGCGCTCGCGCCCCCTGCGACCGCGCGTTGGCGGCTGTGGCTCTGTGTCGGCGGGCACGGCGCCTGGCTCCGCGAGCGGCGGGGCTGGCACTTCGCGCGGCGGCGGCGTGGCTTCGGCTTCCGTGGGTTCGATTTCGGATCCTGCCGGCGTCGCCGCCTCGCTCACTGGCGCGGCCCCAGGCGCGGCCTCGGCTGCCGCCGGTGGTGCCGCCTCGCTCACTAATGCTGCCTCCGCGGGTGCGGACGGAGCCGCCGCTGGCCGTTCCCTGGCCTCGGGTGGCGGGCTCGCTGGCGCCCGCCCGCGCCCTCGTCCCGCGCCTGGTCGCCCTCCCGGAGCCGGTGTTCCACCCTCCATTGGTGGCTGCTCGGGAGACGTCCCCGGCTGCTCGACGGAAGACGGAGCTTCCGTGCTCTTTCGCGTGCGCGGCCGGCGTGGTCCGCCCGGCGCTCGCTGATCGTCGCCGCGGGCTCTGTCACCCGCTCCCTTCTTGGTCACGGCACGTCCTCCTCGGTCGCATCAGCGGGGCCTTGGTGAAGCACGAGAGATGTACCCACCCATCACCTCATCCAGGCGCCTGCGGGAGCATAACAGACTCCGAGCGCCGGGAACAATACTCCGCAAGCGCCTCATAGCCCGAACAACCTACTTTATCGCTAGCCAGCTTTGTGGTCCGTTTGGGTCGTATTGCCCCACGCGCTGTTGCCGATGTGTCCGCGCACGGGGCCGGCGTGAGCGCATCGGCACGCCAGATGCACTACGCACGTGTTGATATCAGGTCGCACTCCAGTGGCGTGTCAAGGAGGCACAGGGATGAGCTCGCGCGAACCGAAGCAGGCTGGCCTCCTCGATCGGCGCTACCGCTTGCTTCGGGTAGTCGGATACGGCAGCCTGGGACGCGTGTATCGCGCACAGCATGTTGGGCTCGATGCCATCGTGGCGCTCAAAGAGCTGCGGCTGCCGGCTCAGATGGCGGCCGCAACCCGCGAGGCGGCGCGTGACCGCTTTTTCCGTGAAGCCCGGTCGCTGACGGCGCTTAGCCATCCGAATCTGCCACGCGTGCACGACTACTTCAGCCATGGCAACGCCTGCTTTCTGGTGACGGATTTCATCGAGGGCGAGTCACTCACGGCACGCGCGCGCAGGCTGGAGCGATTGCCCCCACGCGAAGTGCTCAGCTACGGATTGCAACTCTGCGATGCGCTGGCGTATCTACACCGGCAGCGTCCGCCGCTGTGCGTGGGGGGGCTATCGCTCTCCGATATCGTGGTCACGCGTCAGAGACGCGCGATGCTAGTCAATCTAGGTGTGGCCTATCGGTTCGTCCGCGACACGCGAGACCGCGGCCAAGCAGAAGCATTGGCCGCACAGTTGGACGAAAGTGGAGAACTGGCCGGCACGGAGGTCGGTTTCCGCGACGATGTGCTCGGTCTGGGTGTTGTGCTGTATGAGTTGCTGACGGGTGAGGTCCCGTCTCTGGATCCGGGCAACCCCAATTCGTCGCATGAATTGGACCCGCGTACCTCCTCTGAGCTTGATGTCGCGATCGCTACCGCACTGGGCTGGACGCCTGCCCGACGCTTCGCCACCATCGAGGACATGGGCCGCGCGCTACAGGCTGCCGCTCGACATTACGTGCCGGTGCACCGTGCCACACCTTCCGTCGTCAGACACTTGTCCGCGGCCGAAACAAAGACCTCCGTTCCCGCATTAGAGCCCGCCCCTCAGGCCCCGCCCTCAGCGGACGCATCGGGGGCCGAGCCACAGGCAGGCACTGACGTTGCCGGTGCGCCTGAGGACGACGGGGTGTACCGAGCCCATCGTGCATCGCGGTATGCCGCGCCGACGCAACCCGCTCGGTCCGATCATGCGGAAGCGCCGGCAGCGGCACGCCAAGGGCGCGCGCTGATGACGCTCGCGGTATCCACGCTCGCGTTTGCCGCGGCCATGGCGCTAGCGCTGGCTCTGAGTCTATCAGCAGGCGCTGGCGCGTCGCTGCCGGACGGTTCGCGCTCGGGCGCCTCGCTCTCCAGCGGCATACAGGTTGCGCCCACGCCGGCGCCGCAACGCGCGGCCAGCCAGCTTGGCGGCCCGCCCTCACGCGCCAATCCGCCTGTGAAGCAATCCATCCGCGTCGCACCACCCACACCTACGCCGCGGCCGACCGCCACCCCGCAGCCTACCAGTACGCCGACCCCATCCCCCACGGCGACACCCCCGGTGACCGCCACAGCCACACCTGACCCGACTGACACGCCCGACCCGACGGGGACGCCGACTGGTACGCCCGGCCCAGACGGCACGCCCACGCCGCCGCCTGCTCCCGGCAACACGCCAACCGTGGCGCCCGGCCCTCCGACGCCACCGTCCACGCCCGCCGATCCCGCCAGCCCCACCGCAGCACCTCAGTCTCCGACTGATCCCGGCGGCACGCCGCCCGCCGCGGATCCTGGCGTGACGCCCGCGACCCAGGACGCGGCGCCGCAACTGGTGCAAAGCTCGGCGTCCGTCGCACTGGCCGCGCCACTCAGCCGTGCCCAGCCGCCAGCCAGCGTATCCGATCCATCGGCCGCGCGAACGTTCTGCGTGAGCGGCGCACGCGACGCCTGGGCAGCGGGCGATGGGAGTGGCGCGCTCGGCGCACCCAATGGTCCCTCGCAGACGACCTCATTGTCCACCACGGACGCTGGACAGGGCAGTGGCTCGGCACCGCCCGTCACATCAGCGTCTGCTATGTCGTCAGGCACGGCGAGCGCGAGCGCGCCGCCCGCCGAGACAGTCGCACTGGATCCAACGTCCGCGCCGAATGGCGCATCAGGCGTTTCACCAACCGCTGCCGCTCAGCCGCCTGCTGCTGGCGTCTCGCCTGCTTCAGGATCGCCACCCGCGGCCGGCCAAGCGCCGCCTGGCTGGCTCGAATCCTGCGGCGCTGCCGTGCGTTCCTCCCCATGGCGTTCCGTCGCATCCGATTCCACTGACCACTGCTCGAGTGAGAGCGGCGTGATGGCGTGTGGCGCGACTACGGAAGGCGTCGCGCCGGGCGTGTCCTGTGCGAGTGCTTCAGCCGCACAGGCCGAGGCAGCGGCCTGCTGCCCGGCCTACTCGTCAGAAGAGTCCACGCCACCTTCCACGGATGCTTGGTCGAATTCATCGCCGGCCGCATCGTCCTGCTCCGCGGGCGGCTGATGGCTCCCGAAGCGTGCACGCAGCTCGGCCTGCCATCCAGTCGGCGCGTTGGGGCTCTCGTCGCCGTCGCCCACCGTCCAGGTGCCGGCGGCAGATTGGCGCGCGCGGCTCACCGGGCGTGGGGGTGCCTTGCCTGAAACGTGGTCCAGTGCCACTTCGGCCGCCTCGCGCACATCACGCACGGGATCGTCCAGCAGCGCCCGCAAGGCCGTCTCCGCGGACCGATCGTGCAGCCGGCCAAGCGCGCGTGCCGCACTAGAGCGCTCCTCCGCCGCTGGCGCGCTCAGCAGTGGCTTCAGATCAGGAGCCACCTCGCTCAGATCCAGATCGGAGGTCAAGCGGATCACCCGCGCGCGCTGCGGCGGCAGGCGCACGGCGGCGAGGGCCGCGCGCAGGTCCGCCGCCTGCGTTGCCTTGTCGCCTTCCAGCCCGGCAGCGGCGACAGCCCATTCCGCCCGCTGTGGGCGCGAGCCGGACAGGAACGGCTGCACCCAGGCAGCCACCAGCGGCTCTGCCTCGTCACCCGCCACTTCGTGCAGCTCGATGGCCCAGGGATAGTGTGTCGCCAGCCAGTTGTACAGCACCAGTGTCATCTCGGCATCGCGCGCGGCATAAGCCAGCATGGCCGGGGTCAGGGGCCGGCGCGTCCAATCCGACCGCTGGAGCGTCTTGTCGAGGCGCACGCCGCATGCGCGCAGGAGCATGCTCTGCAGCCCGGACTCACTCTGACCGAAGATCGAGCGGCTCACGGCCTCCAAATCGAGTGTGTGGCGTGCCACCAGCCCGCGCGTCGCCAGCACACGTGCATCCGCGCCGATGCCGTGAAACAGCTTGAGAATGCGTGGGTCGGCAAAGGACTGTTCGAGCGGGCGGAGGTCCGCGATGCGCAGCGCGTCCACGACAAACGCGCCCTCGCTGCTGGGCATGGTGGCCAGCTGCAGCAAAGCCAGCCGGTGAGGCGGATCGTTCGGTCCGCGCGTCCGTACCTGGACGAACTCGGCGTCGATAGCCACCACGTCGGCCGCGCTCGCCAGCTGTGCCACGTGCGCCACCTGTTCGGGCTGCTCGATGTACGTCCACTTGCTGCGACCCGGAGGAGGGAACGGCGGCGGCGTCTGCCCGCGGAATCCCTCCCGCCCTGCCTCGGGGGCCGTATCGCCTCTGCCGGGGTCGGGCTTGTGATGCCCTGTCCGCCGGTTGCCCGAGCGGGCAGGATGTGACGCGCGATGGCCATCAGCGCTGGGGGCGGATTGCCCTCCTTGCTTCCCGTTGGCCGTCATGTGATTCCTACCCTGCGCACGCGCCACCAGGCGCCATAACTTCAACAACTCAGACCCGTCCGTGCCGTGGCACCACATCTCATTGCGCCCTGCTGAATGCTACCCGGTTCGCACGTAGAGGTCAAGAGCGCGCGCGCCTCTCACGCCGACGGATCAGTCCTATCTCAGCAATACCGTGAGGCCATACGCTCGTTGAATAGAGCAGGTGGGCGTGCGCACCCTTCACTGCCCTGTTTTCGTGAGCATCCTTGCGAGCGCGGGGAAGCGACGTGCGTCACGATGGGCCATGCCGCTCCGTGAGCACACCGGGTGATTGACAAGCCCTTGTCCCACTGCTAGACTCGTCTGAAGCGGGCTGCTTGCGTCGTATGCGCGCTGGCATGCCTTGCAGGTGCCGGCGCCGGTCGGCGCACGCGAGGACACGGGTGAGCTCGAGCGCTTTCGCGGTGCGAAAACGCACTAAATAGGTATGTATGCTGGATTGAAGGAGGCACGTCGGCCCATGGAGAACGAGACAATCACAGACACGGGTATTTGCGTGGCCAGGCGCACGATGCGCGGGCGCGCCGCCCGCATCGGTGTGTTGTCGGCGCTCATCGCGCCGGCCCTCGTGCTGGCCCTGGTAGGCACCGCCTTCGCCGATGGCGGAGGCAAGCCCAGCATCAGTGTGAATCCCGGCCAAGGCACGACCGGAACATCCGTCACCGTCACGGGCGACAGCCTGCCGCCAGGTGACCCCATCGTGATCGGCTACGCGTCTGGGAGCTGCTCGGGCGCCGTCACGCCCATCAACGGGGCTACCGGCACGACAGACTCTACCGGCAGCGTGTCCGTCACGTTCACCTGGCCAGCATCGGCGGCCGGCGAGTATGTCATCTGCGCCACCGACCAGAAAACGCACAGCACGCATCAATCCCAGCAATCATTCCAGGTGTTGCCGCAGCCGACCATCACGATTAGCGGACCCGTCTATTCGGGCCAATCGGTGACGGTCACCGGCGCGCATTTTCTACCTACTGGCTCGCAGAACGGCGGCAGTGTCGACGTGCTCTACGGCGACGGCGGCACTAACGGCTGCGCCAATTCAGTCGGCACGGCCACCGTCAACGCCGATGGATCGTTCTCGTTCAAGTTCAATGCACCCAACACGGATACCAATAAGACCATCACCATTGTCGCGGTGCAGCCGCAGGGTACCTGCGGGCAGACCAATCCCGGGCCGCTGCTGCAAGCCCGGGCGAACGCCACCGTTTCCCCGGCGGCGACCATCAAGGTCAACGACCCGATAACCTCCGGTGGCCAGGCCACCGTCACCGGACAGCATTTTCTTCCGGCCGGCAGCATTGTCGAGGTAGACTACGGTCTGGGCAAGGGGGCCAACGAGTGCGCCACCACAGCCGGGACGGCAACGGTCAATCCCGACGGCAGCTTCTCGGTCACGTTCAAGGTCCCCAGCGTCAACAGTGACACGCCGATCGCCGTCGTGGCCGTCGAGCCGCAAGGGGCGTGCGCGCAGCCGCAGCTGCGGGCCGCGACGGCGGCGACGATCAAGGCACAGCCGACGCCCTTCCCCTGGCTGCAGTACTGCCTGATCCCTCTGCTGCTCCTGCTCTTGCTGCTCCTGCTCCTGTTCCTGGTCTTCCGCCGCCGCAAGAAGGAAGAACCGGTCACCATCGAAGAGCGCGACCGCGTCTACGTGAGCCCGAATGCGGCCGGGTCGGGCCGCTCCGGCGCCGGAGGCGGCACTGCGCTCATCGACCGCCAGATCGTCGCACGCGACGCGCGAGGCAAGGAGGTGGTCATCGCCGAGGAGGTCACGACCGTCGAGGAGGAAGAAGAAGAGCTCCCTTGATCGCCTGGCGAGTGCACCGCGATGCGCTCGCCACTCTCGGCCGCTCTCGCGTGCCAACCGGGCCATGCGGGCACCCGCCCACGTGGCTCGGTTTGTGTCGTCGGGTTGCGTTCGTCTCCGTGGTGTGAGAGTACATCTGTCTTTTGGCTCGCCTACGCGCGCGTGGCTCGCGTAGAATTGCAGAGATGCTGGCTTATCTAGTCTGGGCCCATACACGTGGGCGTTGGTGGGGGCGGTGGATGGTGAGCAACAGGGGGGACCGATCTCAACGCACGCGCAGGAAGACCCCGGCCGCGGCAGGCCAGCCGGCCTCTGAGCCGGAGCGTGGGAGCCGGCAGACAAGGCGGCAGCAACATGTCAGTCCGAATCGTTCGCCGTACCACGAACAGCCAGCGCTCGTGAGCCAAACGCATAGGTTGTTGCCGCCGCTCGTCGCGCCGCGCGTAGCGCATACATTGGTCGCGCCCGAACCCGCCGCGATGGAGCAGGCGGATGACCCGAGCTCACGCGTGCACCTGGAGCGGCGTGAGCCTCGTGTTGAGCGTGTGCGCACTGTGGCTCGCGTCATCGGGCGTGTGGCGCTGAGCCGCGGCGTGCTGAGCTGCGCGCTGGCGCTGGTGACGGCGATGGTATTGCAACGGTTCGTGTCCACCGCGCTCACGGCGTTCTTCGAGTACCTGAATTTTGACTCCGATCGGGCGCAGATCCTGAGCAGCGTGCTGCTCGCGCTTCCTTCGGCGTGTGCGGGCGCTTTCCTCTGGCGACGGCGCGCGGCTGCGCTGTGCGGCGCGCTGCTTGGGTTCACCCTTGTAGAAGGCGTACCGTTCATCCAGCAGGCGCTTCATCCGGGGCGCGATGTGCTGGGCGCCGCGGTGGCTGTCAGTGGCATGGGCACGGTCCGCGCCGTGCTGGCGCTCTACAGCATGGGCCTGTTCGCGGCGGCGCTGGGGTCCGGCTTTGGCGGAGAGCTGGGCGACTGGGTCGGCAGCCCGCTCGTCCGTCTGACCCTGCATCTCGCTCGCGTCGCGCGGCAGCGCGTAGGGGGCGGACTCCAATCCAGTGGCCGCCAGTTCGTGTGGCTCCAGCCGCTGGCGCAGGCTGCGGTGGTTATCGCCGCGCTGGCCCTCGGCATCTCCTCGCTCGGCCGCGCGAGCGACATGCTCTTTTACGGACCCCAGGTGCTGACCCAATCCGCCGTCGTCGTGGCCGGCGGCGATACGTCCATCGCCGGCCATGTGGACACCGTTAGCTACGCAAGCGCCATATTCGGCGGCGCCCAGCGTTCCATTGAGATCTACTTGCCGCCAGGATACGAGTCGGCCGCCAAAAGCGGGGTGCGGTATCCCGTTGTATACCTGTTGCACGGATCGCCTGGACACAATACAGGCATGTTCACCGCGCTCCTTCCCCCCCAGTACCTCGACCGCCTCATCGCGGGGCGCGACATCACCCCGGTCATCGCCGTGGCCCCGGACGGCAACAGCGCGGAGCCATTCCCGTCTGAGTGGCTGAACAGCGCCAATGGCCACGCGCGTGTGGAAGACGCGTTCGTGCAGGAAGTCGTCCCATACATTGACGCCCACTACCGCACGATTGCCTTGCCGTCCGGCCGTGTCCTTTCCGGTCTCTCGATGGGGGGCTACGGTGGGGTGAACCTGGCGGTGAAGCATCCCGACGTCTTTGGCGGGGTCATCGCGATGGGCGCGTACTTCGTGCCCGAGGGTGGCGCCGTGCGTGGTCACCCCGATCTCATCGCCGCCAACAGCCCTATTCTGCAGCTCGAGCACATGACCACATTGCCCCGCGTGCGCTTCTTCCTGGCAGCGGCCAAGCAGGACGTTCCCTATGTCAGCGATACGGTCGCGTTCGCTCACATACTACATCTGCTTGGCATGAGCTATAGCCTCGAAGTCACGTCGGGCGGCCATTCATGGCAAGTCTGGTCGCGCCAGATCGTGGACGGGCTGCGCTGGTTCTTCAGTCCGAGCACGGGCCAGGTGAGCTGTGGCACATGCGTGCTCCATCCGCACAGGAACGTGCGCTAACCGCTCCCCCAGGGCGCTCCCGCGTCCACGGAGCTCGCATGGTGAAAACGGCCGCCTCCCGCATGCGGGAGGCGGCTGATATCATGTCTGGATGATCGCTCGCCCGTGGTCGGGGTGCATAGAGATGCGCCCTCGTCCGGTGGGTGACCCCCGTCGGGCGAAGGCGCAACGGTTCAACCAGTTGCCGTATGAGACGTGTGACGCCACGTCACACCTGCGGACGCGAGGCCGCTACTTCAGCACTGTGGAGCAGTAGGTCGTGTTCGGGCCGCTCGGACTGGGGCACTGCGTCGTCTGCTGGAACTCCAGCGCCTGACCGAAGTCCTTGGTGGTGCCTGGGTAGTCGCCACCGTAGGTGAATGCCTTATCCGGCCCGTTATAAGCGTACCATGGGTAATAGCAGAACGGCGTGCCGTAGTTGGCCGCGCCGCAATATTGGTTCACCTCGGCGACGCCGCCGAAGTCGCTGACCGCGGACCAGCCGGTTGGGCTGCTGCCGTCGCCGAACGTCACGCCCTTGATCTGCAAGGGCGAGAAGCCTACCCACGTCGGCACGTCGTACGAGTAGCATGGCGGCTTGGTGGCGCTGCCAGGCGCGCAGTACTGCCCACCGGGATTCGTGAATGGGCTGGTGTGGCCGATCTCCCACACCAGGCTATTCGGCGCGTCGTCCACCAGACCCCAGCCCAGCGCATTACCCAGCTTCTGCACGCTAAACGCCGGCATCAGCGGGCCGTCCACCTTGCTGTTCAGCACGATGGTGCCGCTGTGCCCTGAGTTCAGGTCGGTGACGGTGATGTGCATGCCGTCGGCGGCTGAGGTGATGTACTGGTGGTCGGTGATGGTGTCGCCCTCGTGCATCACGAGCGGGCCGCCGGTAGCGCCGTCGGTCAGCATCGCGTTGAACGCGGCCGACTCGCTATTGCCCTTCTTCGACACTTCCCACACGGGCGAGCACGCCGTGTAATCACCCGCGACGTACGACACGTTGAAGCCGCCGCCAGACGCGCAATTATTGATCAGGCTGTTCGGATAGAATTGCAGCTCGAGGAAGGCCTGCCCATACAGGCTGTTGGGATCGGTCACTGCGCCGCCGATCCAGAACGTGGGCCCCACCGCGTCCACCTGCGTGGCGCCGTTGCTCGGCAGCACGACGGTCCAGGTCAGGTCCTGCGCGGAGCCCGCGGCATTGGACAGTGGATCGATCTCCGGCTCGTCGTGACCGGTGCAGCTCGCGGTGTACCAGACGAAATTCTGCGGATGATGCCCGATGCACAGCGATTGTCCCTTTGACGAGCCGGATGCGTGTGCAGGGGGAGTGGCATTACGGAAGCCTACGCCGACGAGCGGGATGACGAGGGCGGCGACGGCCGCGGGAACAAGGAAGTGTAGCGGCAATCTCTTCACCGAGATTGCTCCTTTCTCTACAGATTCCCCATGTGCGCGACAACACCACTGGCGAGGCCGTGCGTGGCAAGCACGGCCTCGGCTGCCGAGCTTGCAGCGGATTGTGTGCCACAACAGAGCCTGCACGTGACACGGCGCATCGCAGCCCGCTCGGGCTTCCAGCCAGTGTACGTCAGGCGCTCGTGCTCGTCAATGGCTTCGGTGCCGAGGTGCCGTTGGACGGTTCCACCAAAGAGCGGGGACTGGCAAGACGCCGGCGATTGAAATCGCGGGTACATGGCCGCCGGCCGCGAAGTCCGCTGTCCGGACTCGAACCCCCGATGTTGGGTGGACCTTGCCGGTCGGTTCCACCACGC
>CAYQFU010000060.1:5614-24151 GCA_964416775.1 uncultured Ktedonobacterales bacterium | reverse complement strand
GCGCAGGGGCACTTCGGCGAGCAGGTCCACCTCGCGGGTGACGCCACTGGGCGGATCGGCGAAGAGCTGTTTGTCGACGAAGTGGGCGTGGGCGAGGTCGAGCTGAGCGGCCTCCTGGGGAAAGAAGAGCTCGAGGAAGGGGGCGAACTGGGCGGTGAGCACCGCCTTGAAGAGCTGGTCGTGGTCCATGCGGCCTCCATCACGCGCCGTGGGCCATGGCTCTGCCCACGGCGCCCGCTTGTGATGATACCGCACAAGCGACCTGTGGTGCTGGAGGCGGCCACTGCGCTATGCGCCGACACCCAGCGCGCCGAGCGGTCGGAGCCGCGGCGGGACCGCTGCCGGCAGTGGTGGGAGATGGTGGACCGCCGCGAGGACAGCGTCTTCCCCAAGGTCGAGTGCCTGGGCGCGCAGGACGTGGAGCGGGCACTCAGGTCCGGCGGCGCGACACGAGCGACACGAGCGCCTCGATCGCTGGAGCGGTCACATCGTCGGCGGTGGTCTGCCAGTCGTCGAGTGTGCCGGGCGGGGGGACCCACGGCGGCAGGGGCATCAATGTATAGGTTGCCAGCCCCGCCACATACGGCTCGTACAGACTGCGCAGCTGGTTCAGCGCGCCCTCGACATCGCCGAGCTCCGCTCCGGACGCTACCCCCACCTCCGCGAGAAGGTTTCTCATCCGCGTGCGCTCGGCCGGCGGCAGCCGCGCCGGATCGGGCCCCTTCGGCGCCGTTGAGTCGAAGACTTGGGCCAGATCGACAGCCGCATGGCGCGCCATGGCGAAGGTGAAGGCCGCCTGTTCTGCCAGCTCGGCGCCGCCCTCCAGACCACGACCGCAGGCCAGCACGAGCGCACAGGCGTCCAGAATCATGGTGAGCGCGGCGACCCACGACTGGTTCTCGTGCTGCGAGCGGTAGTACGCGAGGATCGGGTAGGAGAGGTGGGTCTCCAGCAGCTCCGCCGACCAGCCCTCCCAGTCGGCAAGGATGGCAGTGAGCCGCCGCGCGCGGCGAACGGGCGGATGGCGGTGCAGCAGGGTGCCGGCGGTGGGTGGCGAGCCGGCGTGCGCGTCGAGGAGCGAGATGCGCGTCTCGCGTCGCGAGAACGCCTGATAGAGCACCGGCAAGTAGCCAATGACGAGCGCGAAAATGCCGAAACCGGTGCCTACCTCGACGACCGTGGCCAACCGCGCGGGAGGCGTGCGCGGCGACACATCGCCCAGGCCGAGCGTGAGGAAGGTGGTGCCACTGAAGTAGAGGTCGGTGCCGAAACTGGCCGCACCCTCAGGGGCCGAGAGCTGCGAGCCGAGGCCCCACTGGAGCAGGGCAAAGGCAAGGATCAGCAGACCAGCCCAGAGAACGAGCAGTGCCAGCAGAGCGAGCGGTCCGTAGACGGCGAGCGCCGTCTCACGACGCTCGAGCGAAGACACGCGGCGGGCCAGAGCCGACCAGGCTCGCCACGTGCTGCGGTTATAGAGCCGTGTCAACCGGAAGCGGTGGGAGACCCGCCGGGGGAGGACGACCGTCTCGAATGCGTCCCACAACACGACACCCATCACGACGAGAGAGACGAGGACGACGAGGACGCGGAGTGTGAGCATAGCGTACCTGTCCTTTCCAGCCCATTCGCAGCGGCGTGCCCGCGCGCTGCGTCGTGTCGTCCTCGTGCCAGGCCTTCCGGCCGGCTGCCCAGGTCAAGGCGAAGCATGCAGCGACGCCTCTGGTGCCGCGCGTGGGCCGAAAGGGCCGGAGCGCGACTGCAAAAGCTCAGGCGTGTCGCTCACCCCACCGGTTCTTTCACGGAGACAGCCCGATACAACTTGAGCAGTTGGCGAGCCACCACGACACGGTGAACCTCATCCACGCCGTCATAGATGCGGGCGGCGCGGGCTTCGCGGTAGTAGCCTTCGAGAGGTGTATCCTTGGAGAATCCGAGCGCGCCGTGCGCCTGGATGGCGCGGTCGATCACGCGCTGCAGCGCGTTGGCGCCATAGAATTTGATCAGCGAGATGTCCGTGCGGGCGTCTTCCTCGCGGTCGAGCTTCCAGGCGGCATGGAGGGTGAGCAGGCGCGAGGTCTGAATGTCCGCGTAGGAGTCGGCGATGTAGTTTTGGATGGTCTGGAGCTCGGCGAGCTTGTGGCCGCGCGTCTCGCGCCGCTGGACGTAGTCGAGCATCAGCTCGAAGCTGCGCTGCATGACGCCGATCCAGCGCATGGCGTGGGTGATGCGACCGGGGCCCAGGCGCGCCTGGGCAAGCAGGAAGCCC
Source organism: uncultured Ktedonobacterales bacterium (assembly GCA_964416775.1). Taxonomy (GTDB): domain Bacteria; phylum Chloroflexota; class Ktedonobacteria; order Ktedonobacterales; family JADMIN01; genus CAYQFU01. The sequence continues at coordinate 21,885 of CAYQFU010000060.1, read as the reverse complement.
TTGCCGCGCTGGCCAAGCAAATGATCGCCGGGCACGCGGCAGTCGTGGAAGCGCAGCTCTGAATGGACGCCGAGGCTGTCCCCCATGACGGGCACATCGCGTACGATCTCCAGGCCGGGGGTGCCGCGCTCGACGATGATCATGCTGGCGCGCTCGTGGGGCGCGGCGTCGGGGTCAGTAATGGCCATCACGATCAGAAACGCGGCGCGGCTGCCGGAGGTGGCGAACCACTTGTGGCCGTTGATGACCCACTGGTCGCCGTCCAGCACCGCCGTAGTGCCGAGCATGGTCGGGTCGGAGCCGGAGAACTCAGGCTCGGTCATGGCGAAGGCGGTGTAGATGTCGCCGGCGACCGAGGGGGCGAGGTATTTCTCCTTTTGCTCGGGGGTGCCGGCCAGCCAGAGGATCTCCTGGTTGCCGCTGTCGGGAGCGTTCGTGCCGAAGGCACGCGGCGCGATTGGGCTGCGGCCGAGGATCTCGTTCATCAGGCCAAGGGTGACCATCCCCATGCCCAGGCCACCGGCCGCGCGAGGCAGGTGCGCCGCCCAGAGGCCGGCATCCTTGACGTGGCGCTGCAGCTCGCGCATGCGCTCCTCGGGAAAGCCCGTCTCCTCGCCGTACTGTGCCTCGGCAGGGTAGATGTGCTCGACCATGATGCGCTGGGTGCGATCGAGGACGTCTTGTTGCTCGGGTGATGGGCTGAAATCGTACATGCGAGACCACTCCTTGCCGCGTCCGCGGCGGATCACTACTGTCCAGCGAAATGGGGCGTGCGCTTCTCGACGAAGGCGGCGATGCCTTCGCGGGCGTCTGCCGTGCGGGCCATGTCCGCGATGCCGTGCATCTCGTCCGTCATCTGCGTCTCCAGGGTCTGGTTCCAGCTCTCGCGCACCAGCCGCTTGGCGGCGGCGAGCGCGCGCGGGGCGCCGGCGGCGAGCGTCGCGGCGAGCGCATCCGCGGCATCAGGCAGCTCGGCGTCCGGGACGACGCGCGTGACGAGGCCCCAGTCCAGCGCTTCCGCCGCCGTCAGGATGCGGTTGGTCAGGGTGAGGTCGAGGGCGCGACGCAAACCCACCAGACGGGGAAGAAAGTAGCTGCTGGAGCCGTCGGGCGCGAGACCAGCGCGGGTGTAGGCCATGGTGAAGCGCGCGGACTCCGCGGCGATGGCGAGATCGCAGGCGCAGGCCAGGCTCATGCCGCCGCCGGCCGCGACGCCGTTGACGGCGGCGAGGATGGGAGCCCGCATGCGGGCAAACTGAGAAATGGCGCCATGGAGGTGCACCAGCAGCTCCTTGAGGTGAAAAGGCAGATGCTCGTCCTGGGCAGCGAAGCTCTTGAGGTCGCCGCCCGCGCAGAAGGCCGGCCCCATGCCCGTGAGGATCACGGCGCGGATGGCGGGATCTTCGGAGCAGCGAATAGCGGCTCGATGCAGGTCTACCGCCATCTCGGCATCGATGGTGTTGGCAGCCTGCGGCCGGTTGAGGGTGATGCGCGCGACACCATTCTCGCGGACATCGAAGAGCAGCGTGGAGTAGTCAGCGGTGTAGTCGGCCATGTGGGTGCGACCTCCTGAGGCGGGGATGAACTGCGCCGTTCGATGCCTGCGTTATATACACGGGCGCCACCGAGGCGCTAGTGAATGCGCTGGTACACAGGCATACAGGCATACAGGCATACAGGCGCACGAGCAGGCATGGCAGGATGCCGCTGTCGTCACAGGGAGGCTCGTCGCATCGAACCGCGCTCGGCCGCAATCGGACACGCGCTGCCATCCGCGGGGCTTGACCGAGTGTCACCAATGGGCGTAGCATCCAGGGAACAACGCGCTTGCTCCGCGGAAGCGCAACCGCGGGGCGCTGTGGGTGTGTTCCTTTGGGTGGCCAGAGCCATCCATCTGGACCGCACCAGGATGGCAGGGTCCAGGCGGATGAACGAGTGAGCGGCGAGATGAGGTGAGACATGCCAAGTATGCGCGGCCGGATCGTCTGGCTTCTGCTGAAGTATCGAGTGTTGCAGATAGCGAAACCGGGGGCGACGATCGCTGAGCAGCGCAAAGCGCTGGAGCACGCCAGCGCGCGAGCGCCGCTGCCGCGCGGCACCCGCACGGAACAGGTCGCGGCGGGCGGCGTGCCGGCTGAGTGGGTGACGACGCCGGGGGCAGCGATAGACCGCGTGTTACTCTACCTGCACGGCGGCTCATACAACGCCGGCTCGCCACGCACACATCGGGCGCTGGTGGCACGGCTCTCACGCGCCACGGGCGCGCGGGCGCTGACGCCGGATTATCGGCTGGCCCCGGAACATCGCTTCCCAGCGGCGGTGGAGGACGCGACGGCGGTCTATCGCTGGTTGCTGGCGAACGATATCCGTCCAGAGCGCATCGTGGTGGCGGGCGACTCGGCGGGCGGTGGACTGGCATTGGCCCTGGCCGTGGCGCTGCGCGACGCGGGCGAGCCGCTGCCGGCAGCGGTGGCGTGCATCTCGCCGTGGACCGATCTGGCTGGCACCGGGGAGTCGATGGCGACGCGGGCGAAGGCAGATCCTATACTCTCACCGTCGGCTAACACGCCGGAGGCACGCTGCTACCTGGGCGATGCCGATCTGCGCACACCACTGGCGTCGCCGCTATACGCCGACCTCCACGGACTGCCTCCGCTGCTGCTTCAGGTGGGGGACGATGAGATCCTGCTGGACGATTCCACGCGACTGGCGGAGCGGGCGCGTGAGGCGGGCGTGGAGGTGCGGCTGGCGGTATGGCCGGGGATGTGGCACGTGTGGCATGCCTTCGCGCCGTTCGTGCCTGAGGCGCAGCGGGCCATTGACGAGCTGGGGGCGTTCACGCGCGAGCGCGTGGCCGTGGCGGTGTGAGAGGGAACGAGTTACACGGAGCTGCGCGGAGGGGACGCGGAGGACGCAGAGCATGATGGAGATGGAGGGGGCGACGGAGAGGGCAGAAGGGGACAGAAGGGGACAGAGGACGTCGAGAGGGCGCGTGAGCAAAGGGGCGTCCGATGCGCGGCGCCCGATGCGGGCGTGAGGATTCGAGGGGAGAAAGGCATGGCAGACCGAGAGGGAACGCCGCCGCGGGCGGTGGTGGTGACGGGCGCTTCGACCGGCATTGGCGAGGCGTGCGCACTGCGGCTGGACGGCATGGGCTTTCGCGTCTTCGCGGGCGTGCGGCGCGACGAAGACGGCGCGACGCTGCGGCAGAAATCCTCTGACCGGCTGGTGCCCGTGCGGCTGGACGTGACGAGCGCGGATGACATCGCCGCGGCGGCGCGGACGGTGGCGGCCGCGGTGGGTGACGCCGGGCTGGCAGGGCTGGTCAACAACGCTGGCATCGCCGTGGCAGGCCCAATGGAGTTCCTGCCGGTGGATGAGCTGCGCCGCCAGCTGGACGTCAACGTCGTGGGGCAGATCGCGGTCACGCAGGCGTTTCTGCCGCTCTTGCGCACGGCACGCGGCCGCATCGTCAATATCGGGTCCATCAGCGGGCGGCTGGCCACGCCATTCGTGGGCGCGTACAGCGCGTCGAAATTCGCGTTGGAAGCGCTGACGGACGCGCTGCGCGTGGAGCTGCGGCCATGGGGCATCGAGGTCGCCATCGTGGAGCCGGGGGGCATCGCGACGCCTATCTGGGAGCGCTCCATCGCCGTGGCAGATCGCCTGATCGCCAGCATGCCGGAGCAAGCGCAAGCATATTACGGGCCGGTGATTCCAGCCGTTCGCGGCACTGCGATGAGCACGGGCAAGCGCGGAACGTCGCCAGCGGCGGTGGCCGATGTGGTGGTCCATGCCTTGACAGCGCGCCGGCCCCGCACGCGCTATCTGGTAGGGCAGCGTGCCGGCACGATCACGCGCATCGTGGCGCGCCTGCCCGATCGCTGGCGCGACCGCATCATCGCGGGGCAGTTGCCCAAATACCCGTGATAGAGCGTGGTCCGACTCATCACCCCGTGGCCGCCGGAATTGTGGCCCACTTCATTGACGGTTGACCTCGCTGCCAGTACACTGGCGGTAGAGCCGCGCCATATCGCCGCGTGGCGATGGGAGCGGTCCAGCTCGTACGCCGAGCGAGGAGGTCGTCATGGGATCCATCTTCAGCCTGTTCGGTATGCTTGCCACTGGCAACTTCCGCAGGCTGTTCACCGTCCTGCTGGGCCTGGCGCTGGTGGTCGGACTGTGGGAGACCTCGCTCGTCAACCTGTCGTCACGGTCCACCGCCACGGCCATCATGACCGAGGTGGGCGTCGAGCTGATCAATCCCGTGCTCGTCAACAACAGCTTCGGCGTGAGTCAGACGCTCTACTCCTCCCTGCAACAGACCGCCAGGGCCCATCCCACGCAGGCCATTTCGATTCCAGGGATCAAAGTCCATGTGGTGGGCAGCGACATCGCGGGCAAGAGCTTCAGCGACGGCATGCGCGTCATCTATGCGAAGGTCGCGAACGTCTATTACGACGGTGGGGCGGGCAATGTGTTCGCGATCCCGACGCAGCTCACACAGGCCGTCGGGGCGCTCGCGCTGCTGCCGCAGGCGGCGGCGAGTCAGGGGGCGCAGGCGCTTGGCGTGCCGCAGCTGCCGCAGGTGCCGCTGCCGCCGTTGGGGGCGATTGGCCTCACGCCGCAGCTCTTCACCGCCCAGGGCCATGCCCAGGCGCTCACCCTCGACGAGTGGCTGCTAGGTGCGGCGCTGCTCTTCGCGCTCCTGGTGGCGCTGATTAGTCCGCGCTGGCGCCGGCTCTCCAATGTGTGCTGGAGTCTCATCTCGGGGGCAGTGCCAGGCGCGCTGGTCATCGCCGTCATCTGGTTCTTCTGGCAGCGCGATCCCGCGCCGTTCCAGCCGTTTGCCACACTGCTCCATCTCATTGGTGGCGCCGTGGTGCCGGTGTATGGCGGAGCGCTGGGAGCGGGCGTGGCCGGCCTGATTGTGGCGTTCGCGGGCGATCTGATCCTCAAGGCCGCGAGTCGCGGGCAGGCGGCGCCATCGCGTGCCGCCGTGCGAGCGGGCCAGCGTGACGGCTGGGATGCCGGGGCGCCCGGCTACGGCGAGCCCGAGTTCCGGCGGCCACCACTGCCTGGCGCCGGGTACGGCAATCAGCAGCCGCAAGGGCAGCGCGGCTACGGACCGGCATCGGAGCCGACGCGGCCCTACCCGCCCAGCGCGGATACGTCGCCCTGGCAGCCCCATCCGGGGGGTGCGGACCGGTGGCCACCGGCGACTGGAAGCGAAGGCCAGTGGCCGCCGGCCCAGGGGTGGAACGCTCCCCCCGCTGGCCCACCGCCCGGCCCCGCGCCTCGCCAGAGCCCCCCGCCGTTTGCTCAGCCAGGGTATGGGCAGCCGGGCTACGGCGATCAAACCTGGCCTGATCCTGGGCAGCGGCAGCCCCAGCCCCAGCCGCCGTACCGCCGGCCCGGCCCGGCGAATCCGCCGGCGTGGCCGCAGAGCGGAGACGACGACGCCGATCCCTGGCCGCCGCGGCGTGGCTATTGATACCAGGCCAGGGTCTTCCCCGGTGCTTCAGCGACACTGAGCCGCAGTCCGATCGTGCTCGCGGCAGATTCCGCCGGTATCCCGCAGGAGCGCCTGGAATCTTGGCCGTGTTGTCACGACGCCAGGTGCCATGGGCCTTCTCTGCAGAGGTGTCGCCGTCGGACCAGAAACGCCTGGTCGGTGCCTGGCATCATGTGGCCACGTGTGCTGCGATGTCGGGACGAGAGATGAGAGGCATGCGATGGCCGAGCGAGACACAGTAGATTTGTGGTCGCTGAGCGATCTGGCCACGCCGTGGTGCCTGCGCGTGGTGGCGACGCTGCGGATTGCCGACCGCATCGCGGACGGGACGAGCCGCGTCGAAGATCTGGCCCGTGACGCAGGAGTGGACGCCGATTCCTTGCAGCGGGTGCTGCGGCATCTGGTTGGCAAAGGGGTGTTCGAGCAGCCGGCAGAGGGCCAGTTCGCCCTCAATGAGGCGGCGCGGCAGTTGCAGGAGGACCACCCCGCGCGGGTGCGCATTGGCCTGGATCTGGAAGGCATCGGCAACCGCTTGGCCTACGTGTGGGGCAGCTTGCCCCAGGCCGTGCGGAGTGGTAAGCCGGCCTACGCCGAGGTCTTCGGGCTCTCCTTCTGGGATGACCTGGAGGCACACCCAGACATAGCCGCCAGCTTCGACGCACTGATGGGGACGGCTGGGCACAGGACGCCTGACCCGGACGTCTTGCTCGCGGGCGACTGGGAGTCGGTGCGGACGGTAGTGGACGTCGGCGGCGGGACCGGAACGCTGCTCGCGGAGATTCTGCGCGCCCGGCCAGATGTGCACGGGACGCTCGTGGACCTGCCCAGGACGGTGGCGCGGTCCGGCGAGACCTTCCGGGCCGCCGGAGTGGCGGGGCGCGTTACGGTAGTTGGACAGAGCTTCTTCGATCCGCTGCCGGCAGGCGCGGATCTCTACGTGATCAAGAATGTGCTGGCCGATTGGCCTGATGCTGAGGCAAAGGCATTGCTGACACGCTGCGCTGAGGCGGCTCACCCCAAAGGCCGGGTGGTCATTCTCGGCGGGATCTCGCCCACCGTCGAGGGCAACGGCCAGGACCCAGCCCTGCTGATGATGGTGCTGGTGGGGGGCAAAGAGCGCAGCCTGACGCAGTTCCGTGACATGGCTCGCGCGGCCGGCTTGGAGGTGAGCGGGGCCGGACGACAGCCTTCGGGTCGCTACGTCGTAGAGTGCCGCCCCGTCTGACGGGGCCACTCCACGGGGGGAGTTCTTCGTAGTGTGCTGGTATGCCTCACGACGGGCCATCCGAATGCAGGGCGCTGTACGTGTCGCCGAAGCACAAGGCCGCATGGAATGGAGCCAGCCCTGCGCGTGGCGGGATTGCTTGCCTGCGACACACACTCGACATGACAGGGAATCTGGCTGAACCGTGGCGCCTGCGACCGGCGGGCGTCCGCCGGACGCGGGCGTCCGCCGGACGCGGCGGGCGTCCACCGGACGCCCCTACAATGGGCAAGCGATCATCCAGATCCTGTATGACGCACGGGGCAGCGATTACGCCGGCGCATACACCGGCAACGTGAACGAGAACTGCGCGCCGCCGCCGGGGCGCTCGCTGACGCGGATCGTGCCGCCGTGCGCCTCCACCAGGGCGCGCACAATGGCCAACCCCAGCCCGCTCCCGCCGGTGGCGGAGCTGCGCGAGGGATCGAGGCGGTAGAAACGGTCGAAGATACGCCCGCGATCCGCATCGGCGATGCCGGGACCGCTATCCGCGACGTCGACGCGCACCAGCTGGCCCTCGGCGACGCCGCGGATTGACACTTCGCCACCGGTGGGCGTGTGACGCAGAGCGTTGTCGAGCAGATTCAGCAGAATCTCCGTGAGGCGGTCCGCGTCGGCGAAGACGGGGGGCAGATCCTCGGCCATGTGGTTGACCATGGTGATGCGCTTGCGCTCCATCTCTGGAGCCAGGACAGCCAGGGTTTCCGAGACCAGCCCGGCCAGCTGCACCGGCGAGCGATCCAGTGCCTGGGTGCCGCTTTCAAACAGTGCCACCTGCCGCAGCTGATCCACCAGCCGGCGCAGCCGCGCGGCCTCGCGGGCGATGAGACGTGTGGTTTCGGTGCGCTCGGCCGGGTCCTGCACGACATCGTCGAGCAGCGCTTCGGTGAAGCCCTGGATGGCCGTGAGCGGCGTGGCCAGCTCGTGTGAGACATTGGCCACCAGCTCGCGGCGCAGCTGTTCCTGGCGGCGCAGCTCGCCCACGTCGCGCTCGAGCGCGGCGGCCATCTCGTTGAAGGAGGTGGCCAGCGAGCGCAGCTCGTCGGGTGCCTCCACGCCCACGCGGGCGCCGTAATCGCCGAGCGCCATCTGCGCCGTGGCAGTGGCGAGATTGGCAAGCGGCCGGGTGACGCGGCGTGAGAAGAACGCGGCGGCAACGGCGGCGACGATGGCTACACCCAGGGCGACCAGCATAATGATACGGCTGACGGCCGCCGCGAACATGGCGCCGCGATCGGTGCGCAGGGACGTGGAAAGCGCAACCGCGCCGATGATCTTGCCATTGCTGTCGCCATTGGCGTGGATCGGCACGGCGGCGTACAGGCGCTCGGTGAGGCCGGGAAACCCGCGGCCCGGCAGCACGCCATCGGTGGATTGCCCCTGCAGCCCGCGCTGCAAAGCGGCCCCAACCGTGGACTCGTCCTGCGTGAGCGTGCGGTCACTCAAGACGCGTGGGGGAAGGTTGACGTAGATACGACCGGAGGTGTCCATGACCCAGACGATGGGAGCGCCGCCGCCGCTGGCGAAGGGGTCGAGCGCGCCCGACGGGCCTTGCCCCACGCCACCGCCAGGGAAGCCGTGCGCCTGGCCGAGCGCGGTCGCCAGCCGGGTGGCCTCCGTGCTGAGCTGGTTGCGCTGATATAGATTGAACGTCACCGCGAAGGCAACGAGCGCGATGGCCGCGACGATCAGCACGGCGCACAGGGCGACTACCGCTGACCCCACGGTCATTTGCACGCGCAGACTGCGCGGGTTGAGCGTCCAGTGAAAGGGCCGGCGATTATCCCTCGCGCGCTTGAGGGGCATTGTCTTCGAGTCGTCGGTGGATATTGCCATGCGATCCTGCGTTCCGAGTGTGGCCGGTGGGCGGGGATGGGTTGGAGCTGTCGTGGGCGCGCGGCGACGGCATTACGCGGTCTCGACGTCCGCGGCAGCCCCGGTGGGATCGAACTTGTAGCCCACCCGCCAGACGGTCTTGATGAAACGGGGATGGGCTGGGTCGCGCTCCACTTTCTTGCGCAGCGTCCCGATGTGCACGTCTACGGTGCGACTATCTCCCAGATAGTCGAAACCCCAGACGCGGTTGAGGAGCACCTCGCGCGAGAACACGTAGTCGGGGGCGCGGGCGAACGTCACGAGCAGATCGAACTCCTTGGCCGTCAGCTCCACCGGCCGGCCATCCATTTCGACACGGTGGGCCGTGGGTATGATGACGAGGCCGGGGAAGGTGAGCCTCTCTGGTTCCAGGGGAATGGGCTCGGGGCTAGGCGGCGGCGCGCGCCGGAGGATGGCGCGCACGCGGCTGGCCAGCTCGCGCGGGCTGAAAGGCTTGGCGAGGTAGTCGTCAGCGCCCAGGTCCAGGCCGTGCACGCGGTCGTCTTCGGTGCGGCGCGCTGTCAGCATGAGGATGGGGGTGCGCGCGGATTCGCGGATGCGGCGGCAAACCTCCCAGCCGTCCATTACCGGCAGCATCAGATCGAGCACTACCAGATCGGGGCGCTCGCGGTCGTGGATCTCCAGGCCGGTCTGGCCGTCGGCGGCCGCGAGCACGTTGTAGCCCGCACGCTCCAGGTAGAGCCGCACGAGCCACATAATGCTCGCTTCGTCCTCGATCACCAGCACAGTCGCTCCGGGTGCGGCTGGCTCGCCAGCGTCGGCGCGCCGGGCGCCGGGCGGGAGGATGTTATTGGTCATGGTCTGATTGCCTGCTTCGCGTCACTCGGATCTCAGGGCCACGATTGGGTCGAGCTGGGAAGCGCGCACGGCCGGATACAAGCCGAAGACGACACCCACCAGCGCCGATACCCCAAAGGCCACGAGAATCCAGACAAAGTTGAGCACAAACGGGAGGTGGAACGCCAGCGTAAAGCCAAGCCCGAAGAGGAGGCCTAGCAGGATGCCGACCAACCCACCCGCCGAGCTAAGGGTAAACGCCTCGATCAGGAACTGGTTGCGCACGTCGCTGCGCCGCGCGCCTACGGCCATGCGCACGCCAATCTCGCGGGTGCGCTCGGTGACGGAGACGAGCATGATGTTCATGATGCCGATCCCACCGACGATGAGGGAGATGGCGGCGACACCGATGAGCAGGAGGGCGAGCGTCTGGGCAAATTGCTGGGCGGTCTGCACGATCTGGGTGGGACTGCGCACGCTGAAGTCGTCCGGGGCGCCGCCGCTGATGTGGTGCCGCTGCTCCAGAATCGTCGTGATCGCCTGCTGCACGGGAGCTACGGAGTCGGGGCCGTCGGCCTGGACCTGGACTTGACTGACGTACGTGGTGTTGTTGAGCCGGGAGTCAGCGGTGCTGAAAGGCACGTAGGCGACGTCGTCCTGGTTGGAGAAGCCGCTGGCGCCTTTGGCCTGCAGCACGCCGACGACACGGAACGCCTGGCTCTTGATCAGAATAGTCTGGCCCAGTGGGTCGGTGCCTGAAGGCGTAAACAGGTTATCCACGACGGTCTGTCCGATGACGACGACGGGCAGCCCTTCGGTCTCATCCGCCGCCGTAAACCACTGCCCTTCGGACATCTGCCAAGTCTGGATGGTCTGGAAATCGGGATAGACGCCCTGCACGCGCGTATTCCAGTTCTGGGCCCCCGCGATCAACTGTGCGTTGATGCCAAGGACCGGGCTGACGCCCACCACGTGCCCAATGGAAGCAAGGGCATCGGCGTCCTGCTGGGTGAGCGATTGCTGGGTGCCGCTGGCGCCGAACGCTCCGCCGCTGGCGGCTGCGCCCGGCGTGATGATGATGGTGTTGGTGCCCAGGGTGGCAATGCGTGAATTGATGAGCGCGCTGGTCCCTTGCGTAAGGGTGACGACGGCGATGACAGCGGAGACGCCGACGATCACGCCAAGCGTCGTGAGCAGAGAGCGCATGCGGTTGGCCCACAACGCCTCGACGGCGCTCATGAAGCTCGGGCCGATCATGGCACCGCGGCGGGGAGGGCGCTTGCGCCGCGCGGCTTGGGGAGCGCCGGGAGCGCCGGGAGCGCCGGGAGCGCCGGGTGCCCTGGTGGTGGCAGCGGAGGGCTTGATCGTCGAATTCGGGGTCATGGAAGGGTGTCCTCTAGCAGATGCACTACTCGCCCGATCCGGCGGTGGATGCGAGCGCGGCCAGCTCGGCACGCGCGGAGCGAGCCGCGTCGATCGCCTCGTCGCGCACGATGCGGCCGTCGCGGAACGTCACCTGGCGGCGCGTGTAGTGCGCGATGTCAGGCTCGTGCGTGACGAGCACGATGGTCAGGCCCTGCTCATTCAGCGCCTGGAGCACGGCCATGATTTCGACGCTGGTGCGGCTGTCCAGATTGCCGGTCGGCTCGTCGGCCAGCAGCAGGGCTGGTCCGTTGACCAACGCGCGGGCGATGGCCACGCGCTGCTGCTGGCCGCCGGAGAGCTGAAGGGGACGGTGGTGGGCGCGCGAGCGCAGGCCGACGAGCCCCAGCATCTTGAGAGCGCGAAACTCCTGTTCTTCGCGCTCGTAGCCGGCGTATACGAGCGGCAGGGCGACATTCTTGAGGGCGGTGGCGCGCGAAAGCAGGTTAAAGCCCTGGAAGACGAAGCCGATGCGGCGGTTGCGTATGTCCGCGAGCTGGTCGGCGCTCATCTTGCTGACGGATGTGCCCGCCAGCAAGTAGTCGCCGGAGGTGGGCCGGTCCAGACAACCGACCAGGTTCATGAACGTCGACTTGCCCGATCCGGAAGGGCCCATGATGGCCACGAACTCGCCGTAGTTGATCTCCAGTGAGACGCCACGCAGCGCGCGCACGCGGGTCTGGCCGAGCAGATACGTCTTGGTCAGGTCACGCACGACGATGGCCGGCGCACGCCGCCGAGGCGCGTCCGGGCGCTCAGCGGCGGCCGCGGTGGTCGCGGTGTCACGCCTGTCGGGCGACGCTCCGCTGGAAAAGTCGCTACTGGACGGCGGCTGTATGAACTGATCGGCCACGTGCGTCCTCTCTCTTTTCGCTCTCTCGATGAGCTTGCGACTGCCTGATCCGCTCCGCGCGGCGGTACGAGCGCCTGCCGCGGGTCCGCTAGCGGCCCGACGCTCCACCGCTGCCGAAGAAGCGTCCGCCTCCCCCTGTGCCATTGCCGGAGGTCGACGTTCCGTTCGCGGCAGAGCCGGAGCCGTTCTGCATGCTGGTGACGACGGATTCGCCGTCCGCGAGGCCGGCGAGCACTTCATACGCGTTGCCGTCGGTCAGGCCGAGGACGACGGGCTTGACGATCCACTTGGCATTGACGCGCTCCACGACGAATGCCGGAGTGGGGTTGTCCGCCGAGACGTCCGCGCTGCCGTTTTGGACCTGGGTGAGCAGCTGGCGCGCCTGTTGAAAGGCATCGCGCAGCTGAGTGCGGGTCACGAATCCGGAGGCGCTGGAGTTGGCGGCGGTGCGCGCGAACGTGACAGCGGCGGCAGGCACGAGGAGCACGTTGAAGCGCTGAGCCGTGGTGATGGTCACCGTGGCGGTCATGCCGGGCAGCAGGCTGGCGTTCGCCAGGCTCTGCATGTCCACATCGATGGTCACGGGGTAGGTCACGACGTTGGAAACCGTCTGGCCGAGGGGCGAGATGGTCCGCACCGTGCCGCGGAAGACATGGTTGGTATACGCGCTGACGGTAAACTGGGCGGCGTTGCCGACGGCGATGCCGCCGATATCGGCTTCGTTGACGTTGGTCTGCACCTGTAATGCCGAGAGGTCCACGATGCTGATGAACACGTTGCCGCCGCTGGCCGCCGAGCCGCTGCCAGGTGTGCCACCGACGGTACCGTTGATGGCGGCGATGGTGCCGGCATGGGGCGCGGTGAGCGTGGCGTTGTCGAGGTTGTGCTGGGCGGTCTGGAGCTGCGCCTGGGCCGTGCTGAGCTGCGCCTGCGCGGCATTCACCTGCGCCTGGGCCTGGGCGTTTTGCACGTTGGCCTGCGCCTGGGCCGACGCGTACTGGTCCTGGGCGAGCTGCTGGCAGTCGGGGGCGGGGGTCGGCTGCTGAGCAGGTGGATGCTGGCAAGCGTAGATGGCGTTTTGCTCCTGGTCATAGGCGGCATTGAGCTGCGCCTGGGTCTGCGTGTTCACCTTACTCTGATTGGTTTGGGCGTTGTCGAGGCCGGTCTGGGCGGTGCTCACGGCCACCTGAGCCTGGTTCACGGCATCCCGGAGCGACGTGGTGTCGAGGGTGGCGAGCTTCTGGCCCGCGGCCACCTGCTGGCCCACCGCGACGTCAACCGAGGCAATCTTGCCCGTGCCAGAAAAATTGACGTTGTAGACGGCGGTCTGGACCGGCCCAGTGGCGCCAACCGTCAGCGCGAGGTTACCGCGGGCCACCTTGCCATACTGGTAGGTGACTTTCCCAGTTCGCAGGCGAGCGGCTACGCCGATACCGCCTACAGTGAGCGCGACGACCAGCACGGCCACGACCACTACGATCCAACGGCGGCGCCACCACGAGCCAGATGGCGTGCCTGGGATCGCCTCCACCCGCACTTCGGTCTCCGCGCCATCGTCGAAGCCAGGCAGATCGAGCAGGTCCGGCCGTGGCTCATTCCGCGATTCCAGCATGCGAACGCACCCTCCTCACGGGCCGCGCGCGCTCAAGTGCCACGCGCGCCCCTGCTTCCCCACCACCACCAGCGTCGCCGCCATCGCCATCACCCGGCGCGGCAAATGCCGCGATCGCGAGCGCACGCGTGGCGACATCCATTGGCTCACGTGTCCTCGCCTCGCCGCGAACAACATTCGCCGCACGGGACACGCGGCACGGGGCTCTCCATAGAGATCAACGCATGAGGGAGCGACTTCTGCACACCGCAGTACAGTATAGCGGCGTCGCCGTGTGCGGTCGCACATGTCACGACGCCGATTCGTAAAGGTCTTGTAAAGTGGCAGGCAGAGCGCCCGACAGGCTCAGCGCACGGGATGGAAATCCTCTCGCGTGGTTTCGCGGGCGCCAGCGGCCAGCATGTCGCGCTCGGCGCGCTCGCCGTCTCCCGGCTGCACCTCCACTGGACGGGAGGCGTCGCCCAGCCAGACCGCGTCGAAGTGGTGCTTGCGGGCGTCCAGCACAGTTTGCTTCACGCAGTAGTCCGTAGCCAGGCCGCCCACGAAGACGCGCGTCACGCCCGCCGCATGCAGAGCGGTGGCGAGGTCGCTCCCGTCATCCAGCAGGCCATCGAAGGCGGAGTAGCCGTCGTCGCGGTCGCTGGTGCCTTTGGTCACGATGCGCGTCGAGTCTGGGAGCCTGAGGTCGGGGTGAAACTGGGCGCCCCACGATCCCTGTACGCAGTGCACCGGCCAGGGGCCGCCGTATGGCTTGAAATGGCGCGTGTTGGCGGGGTGCCAGTCTCGCGACGCAAAAATGGGGACGCCCGCGGCGGAGGAAGCGGCCACGTAGTCGTTGATGATGGGCACCACGCGGTCACCTTGGGGCACGGGGAGGGCGCCGCCGGGGCAGAAGTCATTCTGGACGTCCACGACGATCAAGGCGTCTGACATGGTGGCTCTCCTTGGGCGGTGACTCAGGGTTCCGCCCGTGGGCTGAAGCGATAGAGGCGGGCGGGGCGATGCTGTCCAACGCGTTTCATGCCGTCGGTGGGTTCGAGGATGCCCGTTTCGAGGATGCCCGTCTGGAGCACCTTCTTGCGGAAGTTGCGCTTATCCAGAGGCCGGTTCAGAATCGCTTCGTAGACCTCCTGCAGCTCGCTGAGGGTGAATTCCTCGGCGAGGAGCTGAAAGCCGATGGTGGTGTATTCGAGCTTGCCGCGCAGTCGCTGGAGGGTATACTCCAGAATCTTGCGGTGATCGAACGCCAGGTCGGGCAGATCGTACATGGAAAACCAACGGGCATCCGCGGCGTCGTCGGCGGCTCGGATGGTCAGCTGTTCGGTGCGGATGAGGGCGTAGTACACCACGGTGATCACGCGGGTGCGTGGATCGCGACCCGGATCGCCGAACGTATAGAGCTGTTCGAGATAGACGTGGCGGACGCCGGTTTCTTCCTCCAGCTCGCGCTTGGCGGCATCCTCCAGCGATTCGTCGGGGTTGACGAAGCCGCCGGGGATGGCCCACATGCCATCGAAGGGCCAGCGCTTGCGCTTAATGAGCAGCACTTCGAGGCGACCGTCGCGCACGGTGAGGATGACCACGTCCACCGTCACCGATGGCCGCTCGTAGCGGCTGGGATCATAGGCAGCGCGCGCGGCGGCCTCGGCGTCTGGCGCGGCGGGCGGAGACGCGCTGGAGGCGTCGTCGCTCGCTTCAGATGCGCCGCCTGACCTGGCACTGGGCGCTTGCTGTGCCGTATTCGTCATGGTTGCCTCTCCTTAGCCGGCCCAAGTGGGGGCTGCTATACCTCGCCTACACGGTAGCGCCTGGCGTAGCTGGTGTCAAACCGAGGCTCTGGTACATGTCACTCAGCATACGTTCGGGTGAACGGTTGCGTTGTTGGTGAGGGCGGATGTGTGTGGCGTGTGGCTTGACCGTGGGTGTGGCATGTGCGAAACTGCCCGCGGATACGGCATCCGAACGGCCGAACGTGGCGCGTTGGCGCGCCGCGCGGACCCAGGCAGGAGGGGACATCAGCACGATGGCGGATGAAACGGCGACCGCGCGCGCGTTGCCGATGCGCGGTGTGGCGCAGCCAAACCGGGAGGATGTGCTCAATCTGCCCGGCGTACACATCTCTCGTCACCCGGTGGTCATCCACAAGCTGACGGCGCTGCGCGACCGGCGCACGCCACCGCCCGAGTTCTACCGGCTGGTCCGTGAGCTGGGCACGCTGCTGGCGTACGAGGCGACCGCGGACCTGGCGCTGGAGGCCGCGCCCATCGAGACACCGCTGGAGCCGATGCAGGGCGAGCGGCTTGCGGGCGGAGTAGGGATCGTCCCGATCTTGCGCGCCGGGCTGGGGCTGGCCGAAGGCTTCCGCCAGGTGCTGCCGGATGCGCAGGTGTGGCACCTGGGACTGCGTCGCGACGAGCGCACGCTGGAGCCGATCGAATACTACAATCAACTGGCACGGGCCGTGAACCTCCAGGTATGTTTCTCTGTGGACCCGATGCTCGCGACGGGTGGCTCGGCCATCGACGCGCTGGACACGCTGAAGCGCTACGGCGTGCCGCACCTGCGCTATGTCGGGCTCATCGCGGCGCCATACGGGCTGCTCAAGCTGCGCGAGGCCCACCCCGACGTGCCGATTTACGTCAGCGCGGTGGACGAGCGGCTGGACGACCGCGGGTTCATCTGCCCGGGCCTGGGCGACGCCGGCGACCGGCAATTTGGCACCCTCTAGCGCGGCTCGCCACGACGACGCGAGGCGACCACCAGTACAGGAATCCTCCTTGGCAGACGAGACGTTCCACCCCGGCAACGATCAGCCCGACACTCCGCGCGCGGACGAGCGCGAGGCTGAGCCAGAGCAGACGCGCGCCAGCGACGCGGCAGCCGGCGCCGAGCCGGGCGGCGCACGCGTGGATGAGGCGACGGAGGGCGACGG
>CAYQFU010000060.1:0-5514 GCA_964416775.1 uncultured Ktedonobacterales bacterium | reverse complement strand
GGGCGACGCGGCGGGCGACGCGGCGGGCGTGGACGGCACGAGCCTGGTGAGCGACCCGTATGCGGCGCCGGAAGGCGCTGCCGGGGAGATGAGCGGCGATCCGTTAGCGGCCGCGCCCGATCCTTATGAGGGGGCGGTGCCGCCCGGCTACGACTGGCCGACTCACGGCGGTTACCTGGGCTGCTTATTGGGCCTGATGGCGGCCTGTATTCTCGGCGGCTTCCTCGGGAGCCTCGTGGTGGGGCTGGTCTCCGTCAGCCCGCTCGGGATGATCGTGAGCGTGCCGGCCGTGCGCATCATACTGATTCTCGGCATCTTCGTGGCCACGCTGTTCGCGCTGGGCCGCACCGGCTGGGTGCTGGGCAGGCGCTTCTACCGCGAGTATGCCCGCCCGAGCAGCCAGAGCGGTGGCACGGCCGACGTGACACGCGGCCAGAACGCCAGCGCCGATCGCGAGACCAGCCAGCGGTTGTAGGACACCCGACACATGCGGGGAGACGCCTCAGACTGGCAAGCGCAGGGTGTCGCGCATGGTGACGAGCTCGCGCCGGTGCTGCATGGCGAGGCGATGAAGCGTCTGCTCGCCAGCAGGCGTCAGGTGCACGAACACCTGGCGCCGGTCCGCCGTCCCCGGCTCGCGCCTCACCAGCCCCTGCGCCTCGGTGCGGTCGATCAGGCCGACCATACTGTGCTGGCGCATTTGAAGACGCTCAGCCAGCTCGGAGACCGAGGCGTAATCGCGAGCGGGGAACCCTTTGATCTGCAGCAACAGCTGGTGCTGCTGAGGGGTGATGCGCTCTTGACGTGCGGCCTGCTCGCTGAAGCGCAGGAACTTGCGCATCGTATAGCGGAAGGCCGCGATGGACTCGAACTCCGCCTTGCTGATGGGGCTCGGCGTATCGGTGCGCGCGCTGGAGGCATACTCATCGGTACGCAGGCCCGCACGCGATTGTTGTGGCTGTTGATTCATATCCTGGCCCACCCTCATATCAACCCGTCCCCGCCGCCCAGTGTCCAGGGCGTGGCTCGCCGCCTATGCGGGAGACCAGCAGGGGTGCGCGGGCTCTCCTGTTCACAGTATCCCGTTAGCCCCCGCCGCGAAGTGATCCTGCGTGAGGGGGGTGTCTACGTCTGTCTACGTCTGTCTACGTCTGTCCATGGGCTGGGCGGATCATCCGCCCGGCGTCGAGAGGTCACGCTGCGAAGGAACTAAGAGATATTGTGGCATGCCGTACAGGCGAACGTCCAGGGGGTTGAGCTCCAGGTTCCTAGTGCGGGGCAATGGCGAGGAAGATTGCTCCAGCGCCACTCACCAGCCCGCCCAGGATGCAGAGGATCCCGAGCACGATGCGCAGCTCGCGATTGCCGCTGCGGTCGGGTGAAGCCGGGGCGTAGCTGGAGCCCATGCGGCCGGGATAGCCCGACCCCATGCCACCAAGCATCTCTGGATACTCCACGGTCGGCGCGTCGTGGTCAGCGGGGGTCCAGTCGGGGGCGCTGGCGGCGCCGTAGGAAGAGGGAGCGAACTGCGTGGGTCGGTAGGCGGTGCCCAGGTCCACGCCCGAGCCGGAGAAGAGGGGCGTGCCGCACTGCCCACAGAACTGCTCGCCTGGCTCGATGCGGGCGCCGCAGGTGCCACAGTAGCGGCCGGTGCCCGTGCCGCCAGGGGCGCGGGTACCGGGCCGGCTCATCGGGCCGGCGGGGGGTGGGGCCATCGTGCGGTCGTCGCTCTGGAAGATCGGATCCGGGTTGGAGCGGCGCGCGATCAGCGGCGCACGCGCGACGGCGGGGACATCAGCCGCACGCGTCTCGGCCAGCGACGGCGAGCCGCCATCGTCCTGGGCATGCCATCCACATTCGCGGCAGACGCCATTGGGGTCCAGCGCGTCCGCGCCGCAGTGCTCGCACGTCATCGTCTTACCTCCCGCATGCGCCTCCACTGCCCGCGCACGCAGCCTCAGTATAGCGCCCCGGCCGCCGACGCGCAATGCGGGCCATGACTCCTGGCGCTATGACTCCTGGCTCAAGGCGCGAGCCATCAGCTCCAGGCAGTGGAGGACGGCGAGACCACCGAAGGTGAGCAGCGCCACCTGCACCAGCGTGCGCACCCCATCGGGGGTGGACTCCTCGACCAGCTGCGGCATCTCCGCGAACGCGGCGGCGCCCGCCGTCCCCGCGGCCGCGCCCTGGCGCTGGCCGCGGGGGATGAACGGGCTGACGCGTGCCGGACCGCGGTTGGGCTGGGAGGCGTCCCCCGCACGACGAGGATGGCGCACCTTTGCCAAGGGAACGACCACGCCGCCGTCGCTTTCATCATGCAGATAGAAGCGCGAGAAGAGCTCGGCGGGGGTGACATGGGCGGGATCGACGTCCCACAGGAAGCCGCCGCGTTCCAGCGCGCGGGCGACGAATTCGCCGGAGAGGTAGGTATGTTCCTCGCGCAACACGAGGGCATGGCGATCGAAGAGCGGGTGCAGCGGGCGCAGCCAGACGTGGCGCGCGGTGCGGGCGCGGGGGGCGATGCACACAAGGGCCTGCAAGGCGAGCGCGAGGATGCCGATCTCGCTCATCGTCGTCTGAGTGGCGTAGAGGCGCTCGGCGAAGTCCACGACCGCCTGGCGCGTGCCCTCTTGCAGCTCCACATAGCCGACCCAGCAGGGCTGGCCGGCGTCGAGGTAGTCGCCGATGTGGGTGCGCCGCAACGGCCCGCTGCCGGTGGTGATCTGTGGGTTGGCCTCCATCAGGCTGCCGGAGGCATCCACGATGAGTGCCGCATGATTGAGCGTGCCGCCGGTAGCCGCGCCGAGCAGGCGTGCGATGCCGCCCTCACTGTGGGTGAGCAAGAAATCACCAGGCCGGTACGTGCGCTGCTCCATACGTGGCGGCAGACGTCGCACGATGGCCCGGCCGTGTTGTAGCACTCGCATGCCTACCACTCCTTGTAGCGTTCGAGTAGAGTGTGCGCAACGTTCAGATGAGCGAGGAGAGTGAGGGATGCGAACGTGGAGCCTTCCACCGCAGGTCCTTCACGACGTCGTTCACCCAGGTATGGTGAGACGGCCAGCGCGCTCCTCCGGCGCCAGCCCCCGCCTGCTCGCCTGTCGTGCCTCACCAATGGAACGGCCGGGGTTCAACGGCGGTAACGCACAGGCTGGCACGGGCTCGCCGGCAGACGTGCGAGAAGGCGATATCGTGAGGCGATGCAAGCACAGCTGGACGGGTTGAGGCACGCTGAGAAACGCTGGGCGACGATGTGCACTTGCGGACTATAATGTTGAACGCGGACGCGGCACTCGCGTCCTTTTCCGGATGCCCCGCGCCTTGCCGGCGCCCAGTCCGCGCATCTGGGGGATGGGCCTGTATAATGGGCCGCTGGATGCGAT
This sequence comes from uncultured Ktedonobacterales bacterium, assembly GCA_964416775.1. Classification (GTDB taxonomy): domain Bacteria; phylum Chloroflexota; class Ktedonobacteria; order Ktedonobacterales; family JADMIN01; genus CAYQFU01. The sequence goes on along the minus strand of CAYQFU010000060.1, from coordinate 2,131 downwards.
GGTCCGCGCTGTGCGGCGTAGGGCACTGCGGCCGCGTGAGTCCCACGTGCGGGCTCACTGCACGTCTTCTGGTGCCTAAGGAGGAATGTGACCCATGGCCTTTGAGGTTCCACCCCTGCCGTACGACTACAATGCGCTGGAGCCGTACATTGACGAGCAGACGATGCGTCTGCACCATGACAAGCACCATGGCGCCTACGTCACCAACCTGAACGCGGCGATCGAGGGCCAACCGCAGCTCGCCAACCTGACGGTCGAAGATCTGATGCGGCGGATCAACGAGGTACCGGAGAACATCCGCACGGCGGTGCGCAACAATGGTGGCGGGCACGTCAACCACAGCATGTTCTGGCGCATCATGAAGCCGAACGGCGGCGGGCAGCCAACGGGAGCCCTGGCGCAGGCGATCAACAGCACGTTTGGCTCGTTCGACAATTTCAAAACGCAATTCAACGACGCCGGCGTCAAGCGCTTCGGCTCGGGCTGGGCCTGGCTCGTGCTGGATCAGGGCGGCAAGCTGCAGGTCATCTCGTCGGCCAACCAGGACAGCCCCCTCATGGACGGCCAGTTCCCGGTCATGGGCAACGACGTGTGGGAGCACGCCTACTACCTCAAGTACCAGAACCGGCGTGCCGACTATCTGAACGCGTGGTGGAACGTGGTGAACTGGGACGAAATCGCGCAACGCTACGCGCAGGGTGGCGGCCGGTAACGGCGTCACGTAAGCATGCATCTGCGACGGCGAGGGGCGGGTCGAGAAGCGGCCTGCCCCTCGTTATTTCACTGCGGCTGGCCAGTGCCCTGGGCTACTTCTGGTGGCTGCGCGGCTACCATACGGAGGGCGTGCGCTGGCTGAAGGAGGCGCTCGCCCGCGCGCCCGTATCGGAGGCAGCCGATCCGGCCGTGCGCACCCGAGCACTCCTCGCCGCCGGACCGCTCCTGGCGCAGCAGGGCGACTTCGATCAGTCGCGGGCGGTGCTGGAGGAAGGGCTGGCGCTGGCCCAGCGGCGAAACGACCTCGCCGCCGCCGCGCGGGCCCTCACCTACCTCGGGGATCGCGCCTTCCTCGCCAGCGACCCAGCGGAGAGTGTTCGAGTGCTGCAGGAGGCGCTAGCCCGCTGGCAGGGCCTGGACGATCCCTTTCGCGTCGGCACTACGCTTTTATTCCTCGGCATCGCTGCCTTCGCGCAGGGGGACGACGCGGCAGCCGCCTCGTTCGAATCGGACGCACTGGACCAGTTCGCTGCGGTGGGGGAGACGCGCCTCGCAGGCAATGCTCACGCTCAGCTCGCCTTGATCGCGCGGAAGCAGCGCGATCTGCCCGCCGCCGTGCGGCATGCTCGTGCGGCACTGCAACTCGGCGTGGCCCTGCAGGATCGCTGGCTCCTCAGTACTGGCGCGCGGGCGGCGTTGGCGATCATGGACCAGCACGCCGGTCCCGCCCTTCGCGCGCGGCTGCTGGGGGCGGCGGACGCCCTGAGCCAGGCCACGGGCGCTCCCCCGGGTGTTTGGGAGCAGGTGACGGCGGGTCAGGGTGTGGCAGGGCTGCGCGACCAGATCGAGCGGGGGGAGTGGGGAGCGGCGTATCGGGAGGGACAAGCGCTGCCCTTCGGCGAGGTGGCCAGCCTGGCTTTGACCATGCTGCAGGACATCACCCAGACGCAGGCCCCTCCCGAACCCTCCCAACCCTCCGAACTTCCACAGATCACGTCAAAGAGCCCGCTCAGCGAGCGCGAGGGGGAAGTGCTGCGGCTGGTGGCGCAGGGCCTCTCCAACAAGGCCATGGGACGCCAGCTCTTCCTCTCCCCCAGCACCGTCAACCAACACCTGACCTCGGTCTTCCACAAGCTGGGCGTCAACACCCACGCCCAGGCGGTGGCGGTGGCAGCGCAGCGCGGCCTGCTATAGCTGGCTGGAGCCGGGCCGCTCCCCACCCGCGGCACACGGCGTCTGGCACACGGCGCCAGGCCCAGCGCAGCATCGCTCGCTGTCTGTACACCCAGCGCGCACCTGCCCACTTCGCCTCCGCCGTGGCGTCGCGACGGCCAATCGCTCTCCGCAAAACGCCGAGACGGACGTCCCATCTGGACTGGGATTGACACGCCTGCTACCTTAGGATGAGACAGACTGA
>CAYQFU010000059.1:0-24507 GCA_964416775.1 uncultured Ktedonobacterales bacterium | reverse complement strand
CGCGCCAGGCGGGCGTCCACCGGACGCCCCTACGCAAAGCGGAAGCAATCACCAGAATCCGGTATAACACCGAGAGGTGCGACATCTCGGGGGAGGGGAGGTGTCAAGGGATGTTCACCTGGACACGCATGACGTGCCTGGTTTTGGCGACTGTGGTCCTGCTCGGCGTAGGCGGATGCGGTGTGTCTGGCGGCGGCGCAGTGATCAGCGGGAGCTCGGGGGCCACGCCGACCCAGCGCGGCACCACGGCAGACGCCACTGCGGTTGTCACACCCGCCCCAACGCCGACCATCCCCGGGAGTGTTCCTGGCACCACTGGCAGTGTGACACTCGCCGTGAATCAGACCCATTTCGCGCCGGGCGGCAGCATCGTCGTGCACATCGACAATGGTGCACCGACCACCATCTACGCCGCCAACCACCGGACCGCCTGCACCATCGTCACACTGGAGCGGAACATCGGCGGCTCCTGGCAGCCTTTCGCGCGATGCGCTGAAGGGGTCATGACGATCATGGTGCCGATCCGCGCGGGCCACCAACTCGACGTGACGCTCGCGTCCAGCGGCAGCCAGTTCGCGAGCAACCTCTGGCCGGCCGGCACCTATCGGGCCGCCCTCTTCTACTCGCTCGCTCCAGTGGCTTCCGGTGGCACGACCAATCCCAGCGCGCCGAACGTCAGCTATTCGAATACCTTCACCGTGGCGTGAACGCGCTGCTCATCCTACTGCCGGCGTAAACACGGTGAATGGCCACAGGCTCATCTCCTGTGTCCAGGCGCGGTCGGATTGGCTGAGCAGATAGAGTATGGCCTGCGCGACATCTTCCGCTGTGAGATACTTGGCGCCTGGTCGCGGCGCACGGCTGGAATCACCAAACTCGGTGAGGATACTGCCCGGCGTGATGGAGCACACTTTGATGCCCGCATCGCTCACCTCCGCGGCCAGAGACTGCGCGAACCCCATGAGCCCGAACTTGGAGGCGCAGTACGCCGCCATGTTCGCGTACCCCTGCTTGCCGGCGCCAGACGAGATCATCACGATGTGCCCAGCGCCCTGCCGCCGCATCGCCGGCAGCACGGCCTGCGAGCAGAGAAACGCCCCCGTCAGGTTGGTATCCAGGCAGCGGTTCCACACATCCAACGGCAGTTGCTCGACCGATCCGCTGCCACCGACCCCGGCATTGTTGATCAGCGTGTCAATCCGCCCCCACACGTCCAGCGCCCGGTCTGCCAGCGCACGCGCGCCCTGTGGGTCGCGCACATCCGCCGCCACCGCCCGCGCCTCGCCGCCACGCGCGCGAATCTCGCTCGCCACGCGCTCCACATCCTCGGCGGTGCGCGCGCCCACGACTACGCGCGCTCCGCGCTCCGCCAACGCCAGCGCGGTCACGCGCCCTACGCCTCGCCCGCCGCCTGTGACGATCGCCACATGTCCCTGCAGATCGGCCATGGTCGCGCCCCTTTCCGCTCAGGCAAATGCCACCCATGTCGTACACGTCCTGCCACATCCGCACGACGGTGCAGCGCTCACGTGGAACCTCGGTGAAGTCAGCCGGCCGGCGTAGGGATAGCGATGGCCGGATTGGATGGCGGGCTCCCGCTCAACTGAACGCTGCCGTAGGGATTGGGATACGTCGGAGGCTGAGGCTGCACATTCAGGGTCTTGGAGATGACACGCGTCCCGCTGGGTGAGCGCACCGTCAGCTTCAATTGGTAGGTGCCAGCCGTGGTGTACGTATGCGTCACAGCCACCCCGCTCGCGCTGGCGCCGTCACCGAAGCTCCAACTGTAGCTCAGCCCCGCTCCATTGGTCGGGTCGTACGAGGCTCTGGCGTCCAGCATCACGCTGCCACCAACCGGCGTCGGCCCGACATCGCTGATGGCAGCAATCGGATTGCCGTCGCCTGGTGCAGTCCCCAATATGCTCGGCTGATTTAGCATCCAGGTCGTCAACATGCCCGGCAGAGCGAGGGCGAGTGCCAGCGCATCCGATTTGCGCGAGCTATTGCTGGCGTACGTGTTCATGAGCTGGATGGTGTCCTGTGGCTGATCGAAGGGATACGACCACGGAGGCGGAGTGCCCCCACCGAACTGAGGATAGTACGTGGAATTGCCGACGAACGTGGCGGCCGGCAGCCCTGCCAATGTGAACGGCACCTCATCGCTGGCTCCCAGCGCGTCGTCCTCTAATGTGATGTTCGTCTGCTGGTCGTTCGCGAAGACCGGCAGCGAGACATGCTGCTGGTTGGCGCCCTGGTAGAGCAGCGCACCGAAGCCCAACGCGCGAAACTGCTGGAAGGCGGCAGGCACCGCCTGCCCCATGAGCGTGCGAAACTGGGTGATGTTCGTAATTTGCGCTGGCGACAGCTGGTTCTGCGCGGGATACGTCTGATTGCTCTGTAGCGGCGACATGTCGATATAGAGCGGCAGCAGCGGATTCGCGGCGCGTCCGAGAAAGCGCAGCGGGTACGCAATGCCGCTCTGCTCCTCATTGAACATGGCCACGAGGTTATTCACGTCCCCGTTGACGGTGTTCTCCAGGTAGTGAAACGAGCCGAACAGGCCCTGCTCCTCCGCGTCGAAGATGACGAAGCGCAGCGTGCGCGCGGGATAGACGCGATGGCTGCGCCAATACTCACCGAGCGCCTTTGCCACACCCAACTCGATGGCGCAGCCGCTCGCGTCGTCGTTCGCGGACTGTGTGGAGATCGCCTCGGCGTCATAATGGCAGCCAATCACCACGACCTGTTCCGGGTGCGTAACCCCCGGCACGCTCACCTCGACATTGAATGCCGGGACCTGTGCCGGACGATTGCGCCATCCCGCGATTGGAAACGAGTCGCGCCGCACGGTTGGACCGAAGCCTTGCAGGTTGCTCGTCATCGCCTGTGTCCAATAGGCCGCGAATTCGTCATGGCCATTGACGTTGGGCGGCAGATTCGTATCGTATCCTGCCTCACGTCGCAGGAAATGTGTCGCCATATAGAAGAGCTGATCGTAGACGTAGTTCGGGTCCACGGCCGCGAAGTCGGCGAGCGGGGGCTGTGGCACGGGCGTGCTCGTCGCGGTGGCCGTGGCCTGCGGCAGCGGCACCGGCGCGCATGCGGCCACCCCCAACCCGAACAGCAACCATACGCCAATTACCAGGCGCCAGCGTCCACGCATGCCGTATCCCCTCATTGCGTCTCGCCTCGCTTCCTCGCGGACACGGCGCTCCTCCCGCACTCATGTGCGTTCGCCGTGCGTGCATAGTATGGCAGAGATCCAGCGCACCCGCAAGGTTGCGCGCTCGCATGCTCAGGCGCTCGCACGCTCAGACGGCGCACTGGCGCGCCACTGCCCGGCCATGCGGCAGTCCCCGTGCTCTCTGCGCAGCGCTCACATGCTGGTTCGCGGGCCTCACGCTCTAGGATGCATCTCCGACTGGCTGAGCTCCGGGCGGTCTACGAAGCGTACGCCCGCCGGATTATTGTGATCGGGTGCCGTCAGCACCACATAGCCTTCGATCATATGCTCGGCGAACGCACCCTCCGCCGTAGGCGGGCTGTACACGGGCTCGCCCTCCCTGTTGCTGACCACACCTACACCACTAGCTGTGCGCACGCCCACGCGATCCATCAGCACCATGTTGCGCTGCGCCAGTGCCGGATGCCGCACGAACGTGTACACCGGGCCCTGGAGCTCGCGCAGCTGCTCGTCAATCTGCTCGGGCGTATGGCCGTAATGCGCGCACGCCTCACGCACCTGCTGGATGACCTCATGCTCGCGCAAGGTGAAGATGGGCTCTAGCGCCAGGTGCAGATTGATGCCGCGGTGCAGCAATACGAGCCGGCCGCGCTCGAGATGCAGCGCGACAGCGCTCAGCTCGCTTCCCATGCGGGCGGTCTCGAGCTGGCGCGACACCTCAGCGTAGGGCAACCCATTCAGCTTGCGCTGCAGGAAGTCGACGAGCTCCGCCGAGCGGCCGCTCTGCCAATCGCGCAACAGATTCAGGCAGCGCTCACCCTCGTAACGGTCGCCCATCCGCGGTATGCTGAGCAGACGATCTTTGCGATCGCAAACGCAGAGCGCATGCAGGTAACCCACTGTATACGCGATGGGGAACGCGGTGAAACGTCGCTGCCCCTGCACCTCCTGGACGAACTGAAAACTGGCCTCGAAGGCCGACTCAATGCTCGAAAATGCCGCCAGCTTCTCCTCGATCAGCGCTGGCACTGGTCGCGTGGCCGCCATCGCGTTCCCCTCCTTCTGGCTCTGCGCACACGATGAGGTGTGTCCGTGAAAAGCAGCACATCCCGCGCCAACCACGTGATAGCAGCGCATTCGCGGACCAACTCGTGCATCCGCGCACGGTGAAACTGGCAGGCGCCATGCGTGTGGCGAAGGGGCTTGGGGGAACATTGGTCGTCTGTGAGACGTCTCATCACAAACACAACGAACACATCGTGCGAGACGGAGCGATGGCGCTCGGGCGACCTGGCGCGCGTCACCGAGCCGACCGGCAGGAGTCAGACATGCACGTACCATACGCCACCAATCGCCCACCATCTGGCCCGCGCCGCAGGAACCGCGAGCATATTGCCCCGCGCTTGGCTCCGGCGCTGGTGCTGGTGCTCGTGGCCGCCCTGGTCGCCGCGTGTGGCGTGTCGAGCCCGTCGGGGACGAGCGTGCCGCCGCCCACCCTGCCCGCCCCACGCCTACTTGCCATTGCCGATGCGGGTCGCGCGAGCCTCAGCCAGGTGGTTCAGATCGCCGCCGATCCGGGTGCCGGCCGCGCGTACCTCCTCGCGGGCCACCAGATCTATGGGCCGGTCGTCAGCGCTCCCTGGGCGGACAGTCTCGTCGCCGTGGACCGCGACACCGGCGCAGCCGTTTGGCATTTCGGCACGGCCGGCGGGGTTTTCTCCGACCACCAGCATCATCTCAGCGGCATCGTGGCCAATCCGGTCACCCACCAGATCTTCCTCAGCTACGGACCGAGCTTCGACGCGCTCGATGCCGCCACTGGCTCCATCGTCGCCACCGTGCCGGTGCCATCGGGCGTGGACTGCGTCACGTATCCGGCGCCCGCGCAGGCTCCGTCGCTCGATGCTCAGGGTCGCGCTGTCTTCCTGTGCCACACCACGGCGAACGCGCAGGCTCAAAACGTGGGCGTGCGGGTGGATTTCGCCGCGCGGAGCACGTCGCTGGTGCCGCCTCCCGCGATCACCGACCCATCGGTCCCAGCTCACGGCATACTCGGTCACCTGTACGCGGTGACCGCCGTGGGTCTGCGTGTGCAGACGCTCGGCTCCAAGGAGGGTCCATTCACGGTTGAGGAGCTGCCGTTCAACGTGAGCGGCATCGGCCGACCCTTCTTCGTCGAGGTGTCGTCCGACGGTTCTCCGACCGGACGGCTCTATCTGGCCGGCATCGGAGGGCAGGTGGCCATTCTCCAGGACGCCGCGCCCGCGACACTTGCCGGCCAGACGGGGTCGCTCTGGGCGACCGTGCTTGCCGAGCGCGCCGTCGCCCTCACTGTCGCACCCACTCGCTTCACCAGCTCCGACTCCCTGCCTGTTCTGCCCGACTTCCTCGTGGCGCCCGGCCGGGCGGCGTTCACGTATTGCTTCGGCGAGACCCACCCCGACTCGCCTGGCAGCGTCACCACCAGCACAGCGGCTACCGCAGAGCGTGATGGCTCGACGCTCGTGCATATTGGACTGACCGTGCGCGGGCCCAAAGGTGAGGAGACAGGCTCGCGAACCTGGGTGGTCTCGGTCGCCGCCGGTGGCCAGGCCACCATCACGAGCGATCAGGGCAGCGTGGATCCCTTCAAGCCCCTGCCGGACGTTGCCTGTCCTGTCTGAGGGCGCGGCCGCCTCGTGCTCAGCACGTGCAGTGTGATAGGCTGAGACGCGCGGGCATGAGCCCGCGCGCGTTCCCGGCTGGAAGGCGACGCCGATGACCGAGGCACGTGACGCGCGGGTTGCCATGACCGCACCCCCGCACGCCCATCTCTGGCCAGACTCCTCCGTCGTGGACGCCTCCGGCCGCCTCCACATTGGCGGATGCGATGTGTCCGCGCTGGCCCAAACGTATGGCACCCCGCTCTACGTCTACGACGAGGCCACCATCCGCGCGCAATGCCAGGCATGTTGTGATGCGTTCGCCACACGCTATCCCGACACGACCGTCGCCTACGCCGGCAAGGCGTATCTCTCACCGGCACTCTGCCGCATCCTGATCGAGGAGGGCATGGAGCTGGATGCTGTCTCCGCGGGCGAGATCGCCGTTGCCCAGGCTGGTGGGTTTCCACCCGAGCGCATACATCTGCACGGCAATTTCAAGCCGGAAGCCGAGCTGGCCGCAGCCGTAGCAGCGCGCGTAGGCCGTGTCGTCGTGGATAGCCTTCACGAGATCGAGCGGCTAAGCACACTTGCCGCGGCTGCGGGCGTGCGTCAGGACGTCTGGCTGCGTGTGTGCCCCGACGTGCACGCCGATACACATCCCCACGATCAGACCGGCCACGCGGATTCCAAGTTCGGGCTGGACATCTCCAGCGGCGCGGCCGAGGAGGCCGTCCGGCTCATTGCCGCTTCGCCCGCGCTCGCGCTGGTGGGCCTGCATGCGCACGCCGGCTCACAGCTGCTCGACACCGCTCCCGCGGCCGCCGTTACGACAGTGCTGATCGAGTTCGCGGCCCGGCTGCGCGAGCGCTCTGGCATCGACATTAGCGAGCTGAGCCCAGGGGGTGGGTGGGGGGTGGCGTATCGCCCTGGTGATGCGGACCAGCCCATCGCTCGCCAGGCCGACGCCATTGCCGCCGCGCTACGCGCCGGCATCGCCCGCCACCGCCTGCGCCCCCCGCGGCTGATCGTGGAGCCGGGCCGGGCCATCGTCGCACGCGCGGGCGTGGCGCTGTACACTGCCGGCCCGCGCAAAGTCGTGCCTGGTGGACGAACCTTTCTCGCGGTGGATGGCGGCATGGGCGACAACATCCGCCCGGCCCTTTATACCGCGCGGTACCACGCCGCACTCGCCGAACGTATGACCACTCCCGCCGAAGAAACGGTCTGCGTTGTCGGGCGCTATTGCGAGTCTGGCGACACACTGGTGCCCGCGGTGGATCTGCCATGTGTCGCGCCCGGCGAGATCGTCGCCGTGCCGGTATCAGGTGCCTATCACCTGTCCATGTCCAGCAACTACAATCTCGTGCCGCGTCCGGCCGTCGTCTTCGTCGCGGGCGGCCAGGCGCAGCTCGTGCGGCGCCGCGAGACGCTGGCCGAGCTGGTCGCACTAGACACGGAGTTGGTCACTGGCTGAGCCACTACGACTTTGCACGTTCTTTACATGCAAATCGCACCTGCACGGGCCTACTGGCATAGTATGTGTGCGTCGGCAATGCAGCCGTAGGGAGTGGCCGAGGCCACCCAATCGCAACCTCCTCGTGCCGGGCGCGAACGTATGGCCCGGCGTGCACATGATAGGAGCGCACAGATGAGACGCAATAGACTGTTCCTGGCGCTGGCCGGCGGCGGGATCCTCCTGGTTGGCCTGGTCACGGGCGCGCTGTTGAGCGGCGGTTTCCCGGCGTGGGCCTTTGGCGCCGGCGCCACGCCTTCGACAGGTAGTCCCACCGCGGCCGGCAAGGGTGCGTATTGCCAATTGTACGAGCAGACACTGGCGAGCGAGCTGCACGTTAGCCAGAGCGCACTGGAATCCGCCAACCAGGACGCGATCAAAGCCGTGATCCAGCAAGCGTATAAGGACGGCAAGATCACCCAGGCCCAGGAAACCAACCTTCTCAATCACGCCAGCGCGATTGCCGCTCATCCCTGCGCGGCCCTGCCCTTCGGACGACACCGAGGCGGCGGCTCTGGTCGGCAGCTCTCGGGCGCGCGCCAGGCCATCCTCAGCGCCGTAGCCGGCCGGCTGGGCATCCCAGCCGCCACGCTGCAGTCCGACCTCGCCTCCGGCCAGACGATTCCAACCATCGCTCAGGCCAAGAGCGTCCCACTGACGGGCACCAATGGCGTGAATGCCGTCTATCTGAACGCTGTGCAGACGCAGCTCAATCAGGCCGTCAGCGCCGGCACGATCACGCAGGCACAGTCCGCGCGGGAATACACGATGGCCCAGAAGGCTGTCGCCTCAGGGCACTATCCGCTGCTGACGGCGGCGCATGGCCATGGCGCACCACCACAGCCGGGTGTGTGAGACGGCCGCGCTGGTCGTCTCAGAGCGTGTGTGGCACAGCGGCGAGGTGACCTAGCTCGCTAGACTGCCCTGCATGAACACGAGCTCTCCGACATAGCAGGCGCTCGCAAGCTCCTCTGATGCATACGAGGAGTCACGATGTCCCTGGGCGATCAGGCGGTGGGCCATTCCTCCACCCGATCCAGCCACTCGCGCATGAGCGCCTGGCACAGCACATCCTGTTCGATATTCACAAAGTGGCCGGCCCGATCGAGCACCGCGAAGGTCGCTCTAGGGTAGTTGTCCAGCAGTTCCCAGGCGTCGCGGTAGCCACAGAGGTGGTCCTGGCGTGCGGTCAGGATGAGCGTAGGGCCACCAAAGGGAGCGGGCAGGGTGTCCGCGTCAAACGAAAAGGGGCCGGCCGCCTCGAGCCGATCGTTGAAGGGGTGGTCGGCGATCGCGACCTCCGAGAACAGCTCGCGTACCGCCTTGGCCACCGGAGGGGTCTGCACCACGACAAGGCTCGCGCCTGGCCCGAGCTCAGCCACCAGCTGCGGGTCTTCCACCAACGTAGTCCTGGGAGGGAGCTGGGCCTGCGCGGGGTCCGCCTTCACCTGGGGAGCACAGAGCAGCACGCCATCGATGGACGCAGCCCTGCGGTAGACCACGCCACGGGCCAGGTATCCCCCATAGGACAGGCCAGCGAGCACGAAACGTTGACCGGGGATGACCGCGTCGATGAACGCCAACACCGCGTCGAGCATCTGATCGTGCGTGGCCAAACGGTCCACGGCTGGGGTGCGCCCCGTGCCGGGCAAGTCAGGATAGAGGCGCAGCCAGCCGTCCCGCTGCGCGAAGAGGGGTTCCATGAACCGCGTCATGACGCGGTGATCGCTCGGCCGCCCCGGCAACATCACGATAGGACGGCCAGTGCCGTAGGTTTCGTAGTAGATCGTGACATCTCCGAGGTCACAGTGCATGATGGGGAATCTCCGTTCCAGCGGACGCACCCGCATTCACCCGCACCTACCCGCGCGCACCGTCGCCATCCGCGTGGCAGCGTCGCGCAGCAGGTGCGCAGGACTGATGGCAGTGGCCAGACACCGGCCCGACACCCCGGAACGGACGAACGCGGCATTGTCCTCCAGCCGCGTCGAGACCTCCTGTCGCAGAGCGAGTAGTGCGCACTTCTCTCGCGTGGAGGCTTCTTCAGACAAGCTGGCTAGCGCAGCGCCAGATCACGGGTGGCGTCGCGAGCGGAAGAGCCGGTCGTAGTGTTCACCTACGATCTCGGCGGGAAACAGGCGCAGCAAATTGAACGCCGCTACGGTGACGAGCGCCCAATCCACCACGAGATCCGCGGGCAGCTCACCGGCCCCAATCACCAGTCCCAGGCCGGGAATCACGTTGAGCACCTGCGTCACGAGCTCGCCCGCACCCTCGATGCCGAGCGCTGCCAGGATGAGCGTGCCCAAGACCGTGACGAAAGCCGCCTTGCGCACCGGGTGGACACGCGAATCGCCGAGGACGGAGCCCGTAAGCGTCAACGTCTTGAACGCATGAAAGAACATGGCCACCGGATTGGGCGCACTGTACGTGGTGGCGTTGGGGTTTGCGTGAGCCATTCTGCTACCTCCGCTCGTCAGGTCTGGCCGGAGATGACCAGGCTGACCACCCTGGACTTTTCTGTCTGCCAGGTTCGCCTGAACGGATTGTAGCATCTCTGTCCAGGCCCACCCACCCGTCAGGGCTGACGTGGTAAGGCGCGTCATCAGATCGCTCCCTGTATGACATACGCATAGCGCCCAATCGCGGTTTCGCTTGGGCTGACCAGTGGGCTACCACCCGCTCGATCTCCTCGTCGGCGACGTACGCGCCCTGAATCCGCTCCGCTCGGCCGCTCTCTGTGCCCAGGAACAACATGTCACCACGCCCCATCAGATGCTCGGCTCCACTCGTGTCCAGGATGGTACGCGAGTCTACCGCGGAGGCGACGGCGAAGGCGATGCGTGTCGCGAAGTTCGCCTTGACCGACCCCGTCACGACATCCACCGTCGGCCGCTGGGTAGCCACCACCAGGTGCAGCCCGGCCGCTCGCGCCAGCTTCGCCAGCCGGCTGATCAGCTCCTCGGCGTCGCGTGGCGCCACAGCGAGCACGTCCGCAAGCTCATCCACGACGATCACCACCGCCGGCAGATGCTCCAGCTCCGGCCGGTGCTCGCGTAGCCGGCGATATCCTTCGAGACTGCGCACCCCAAGCTGCGCAAACAGGCGATAGCGCCGCTCCATATCGTCCAGCGCCGCCTGCAGCACGTCCGCCACGTGGTCCATTCGCGTGACGACCGGCGCCAGCAGGTGGGGCACCTCGTTGTAGACCGACAGCTCCACCAGCTTTGGATCAATCATCATCAGGCGCACGTCGTCCGGCGTGACGCTGGCCAGGATGGAGCAGATGAAGCTATGGAGGCAGGCGCTCTTGCCACTGCCCGTCGCCCCGGCGATCAGCACATGTGGGAAGCGCGCCAGATCAGCCGCGCGCACCCGCCCTTCCACGTCGCGCCCGAGCGCCACCGCCAGCGGCGAGTGAGACGCGATCTGCCGGAATGTCCCGCTCGCCAGCACCTCGCGCAGGCTGACGGGATGTCCAGACGGGTGGGGCACCTCAATGCCGACGTAGGGCTGACCCGGCACCGGCGCCTCCATGCGCAAGCTGGGCACGCGCAACGCCAGCGCGAGATCCGGCTGGAGGCTCAGGATGCGGCTCACGCGCGTGCGCACCAGCACCGGCTGGCCGCGCTCGTCCAGCACCATCCGCCCGCGGTCGTCGCGCTTGGGGCTCTCCAACGGACGTACGCCAAGGCGGATCACCGTCGGACCGGTGGCGATGTCCTCGCGGCGCACCTCGGCCTCCACCCCCAAGCTGCGCAGGGCGCGCTCCAGCGCCCGCGCCAGCCGCTCGACCTGCGTCTCCAGGTCAGCGGTGGCTATCGGAACCGCCGGCTCAAAGGTTTGGAGCGGCGGCAGCACCCAACTGATGCCGGCATTGCCGCTCCAGGCGAGTGAGGTCGCGCTCGCCACCTCGTCCACGGCCGGTGTGGGAACGGGCCGTATGGTTGGGCTCGCCGCTTTCGCGGCGGCCGCTCGACCGGCCGCGGACGCCGGCTCGGCCGGCTGGGCATCCGCCTCGACGTCTGTGCGCTCCCGCCCAGTCTCTCCAGGCGCCGAGCCTTTGCGCTCATCCGCGACCGTTGGCTGCTCCGCACGGCCCATCCGTCGTGCTGTCGACGCTACGAGCAGCCGTCCCGTCAGACCCAGCGCCCCGAACACCTGCCCCCAGGTCACGCCAAGAATCGCGAACGCCAGCACCACAATGCCTACGGGCGCCAGCACCCGGCCCAGTGCCCAGGGCAGCCGTTCCAGGCCGTTGGCCATCAACCCACCAAGCGCGCCGCCTATCGATCCACCCAAGAGTATATGGCTCGCACCCAGCGTCAAGAGCCAGAACGCCAGCACCTGAAGCGGCAGCGTGCGCCGCATCAGCGGCCGCCGGGCGGCCCATTCGCCCACACGCGCCACGCCACCCAGTAAGAGGGCCGCAACGAGCGGATATGCCCCCCAGCCACAGAGGGCATACAGTGCGTTGCCCACCGCGCCCATGAGCGCGTGTGGCTGCCCGCGATCCAAGAGGCCGATCGCCATGATCGCCGCGCCCAGGACAACGGCCAGGCCGACATATCCCGCCCGATGATGCTCAGGCAGACCCCACCATCCCTCCCGCGGCGACCGCTCTGCGGGTGGCCGCTCGGGCGTATCCGCGGTCTCCTGCGCCCATGCCGTGGTCGTGCGGTCTCGCCGGGCTGCCGCTTTTCGTGCCATGCTGTGTCCCCAGTTCTGCGCCTCGCGTCCTGAGCGCTCAGCCTCCTCGCGCCGCTCTGGATGCACGTGCGCGCCGCGCGCCGACGCGATGCCGCACGGTGCCGCATCAGACAGAGCGCTTGCGAGGCCAACACAGGAGGCGAAGGACCTGGCGCTCCTTGACAGGCGTTCATTCCGCCACTAGAATGGCGCACGCGTGAGCACATGCCCTGGCCCTGGGCACGGTGCACGGCCCTGGGGCGGCGGGTGGCCTCGCTGCGCGGCATGGCGGCGATGGCGTCCGCGAGCGGCGCGGTGTGAGACGAGTGGAGGTGTAGAGCAGTGGCACGCCATCCAGCGCACGGCCGCTTGCGCTACATCCTGCCACTGACGGCGATCGTGCTGGCGGGACTCCTCGTCGGCAGCGGCGCCGCATTGCTCGCCGCCCCCATCAACTCCGACTTCGAGACTGCGCCAGCCACGTCCGGGGCGGCCACGACGACCGTGGCGCGCGGCACCGCTGCCGCCGGCGCGTCGCAGCACGCCGCTCAGTCCACCGGCGCAGGCGTGGTCTCCTCCCCCACGTTGACTCCGCATCCGGCTCAAGCGAGTCCGACGATCAGCGTCGCCCTCACGAGCCTCGCGCTCTATGGCGATGGGCGCACGCACGACATTCCGCCGTGCCACGCTCATGGCACACAGATCGTCACGAATCACGGCGCGGTAGCGGCCACCTGGAGCATCGTCGCGGACGTGCCCGGATTGACGATCAGTCCAACCTCGGAAACCCTCGCACCCGGCGCGAGCGCCGTGCTCACCATCTCGTACGCTCAATCCTGTGCGCGCTCCCGCAGTGCCACGATCCTGGTACGGACCACAGGCGGCACAGATGCCAGGTTCATCGTGACGTACTGAGCGTCGGTCCGGCGATTACGCTGCGCGCGGTCAAATCGCCGCAACTGGATTCAAGTACGTGTACGTGGTCACGTCCCGTACACGTGCGGAGGTGCGTGCACGGTCACACTGCCCTCGATATGCGGGAGACGCCGGCTCCTCGGGCTGGTGGCATGTGTACTGTTCGACCACGGGCGGTGCGCCGCACGACAGGGTCGGCGTGTCATTCTCGCTGGCCGGCAGCCCGGTGCCCCTCGTCAAGCTGGGTTGAGGCTGCTTGTCACGCGCGGCGTCGCTGCCGCTGGCGTCACTCCGCGCGCAGCAGCGCCAGCCGCGTCAGCTGCAGCGCCGCAACCGCGGCGCGCCATTTGATCTCGGCGCGGGCGCCGCGGAAGTGCTGCTCGCTGAGCCGCTCCTGACCTGGTACCGCTACGGCCAGATACACCGTGCCGACGGGCTTCCCTTCCTGCTCGTCTGGTCCCGCCACACCGGTGATTCCCACGCCGACATCAGCATGCAGTCGTTCTCGCGCCACGCGTGCCATGGCGCGCGCGGTGGCCTCGCTCACCGCGCCGTGCTCTTCGAGCGTCTCGCGTGGCACACCCCACTCCGCCTTCAGCTCCGTCGCATAGGGCACCAGTCCGCCACGGAAGGCCAACGAGCTGCCCGGCACGTCGGTGATCAGGCTAGCAAGCAGGCCGCCGGTGCAGCTTTCCATCGTCGCCAGCGTGAGTTGTCGCTCCACCAGCATGCGCAGCACGACGCTCTGCGGCGTGTCGGCATCCACGCCGAACACGTGCGCCCCCAACACCTCGCGTACGCGCGCCTCCAAGGCTTCCACGTACTCGCGAGCCTGTTCTAGCGTGGGCGCCTTGGCCGTGAGCCGCACATCCACCGCGTCTCGCTTCGCGTAGGTGGCCACAGTTGGGTTGTCGCTGTGGAGGAAAGCGTCCAGCCGCTCCTCTACCGTGGACTCACCCAGCCCCGCCACGCGCAGCGTCCGCGTATAAATGATCGCGCCGGTGCGTGGACGCAGCCGGGGCACGACTTCGTTCTCCCACATGCGGTTCATCTCGTGCGGCACACCTGGCATCGCCACAATCACTTTGCCATCGCGCTCGGCCCACCACCCGGGCGCGGTGCCCACAGGATTGCGCAGTGGTGTGACGGACGGGATCACCCAGGCTTGTTTCACGTTGCGCTCGGGCATCTCGATGCCCCGCCCCGCGAAAAAGCCGCGCAGCTCAGCCTCCAAAGTGGGATCCACACGCGGCTCTTCGCCCAGCACGGTTGAGATCGCCTCGCGGCTCAGGTCATCCTCGGTCGGTCCCAGCCCGCCCGTCATTACCACCAGGTCAGATCGGTCGCGCGCGCGTCGCAGCGTCTCGCTGAGCCGGTCAAGATTGTCGCCCACCTGTGATACGAAGAAGAGGTCGATACCCAGCGCCGCTAGCTGCTGCGCCAGATACGTGGCGTTCGTATCGGTGATCTGCCCGAGCAGCAACTCAGTCCCCACTGACAGAATTTCCGCGCGCATAGATCCTCCTCGCGACCGTACTCCGTCTCCTCACAGCCAGGAATTGTAGCACCAGCGCGGCGTGTACGGCCCAATCCTTGCGATAAGGAGCGCACGGCGAGCGAGGAGGGTTGATGTGATCGCACCGACACGTCATCGCGCGCCCGCGCACACCAGACGCCAGCCAGGTTCCCGGCCGGCTCCGGTGCCCATCTGGCCGGTGAGCATGCTCGCCATCGCACTCGGTGCTGTGCTGCTGGCCGAGATGGCCCTGCCCGTGCCACACGCGCTCGCGCTGGGCGCCGTGGTTGCACTGGCGACCGGATGCGTCCTGCTCATGGTGTCGCCCTGGCCTCATGCACGCAGCCGCGCGGCTTCCGCGGCGTCGCTCCATGCGCTGAGCCCGGCGGAGTTCGAGCGCCGTGTGGCCGAGATGTTCACCCGGGCGGGCTTCCAGGCGCGTCTGGTCGGTGCCAGCGGCGATGGAGGCGTGGACGTCCGCGTCTGGAGAGATGGCCGGCGCGGCATCGTGCAATGCAAGCGCTATCGCCCCGATCTACCCGTCGGCCCCGCCGCGGTGCGTGAGCTGGTCGGCGTCCGCACCCACGAGCACGTGGACGCAGCCTGGCTCGCCACCACGGGCCGGCTCACTGAGGGCGCCCGCCGTCTCGCGGCCGCCGAGGGCATCGTGTTGCTCGACGGCGCGACGCTGCGCGCGTGGGATGCGTCGCTGTCTCGCCACGGGCTGCGCCAGTGGATTCGCTGGACTCTCCGTGGCCAGAATGCACCCATGTGAGCGCGCTCGCTGATCGCGCGGTCGGCCCAGGCTGGCACAGACTCATGTAGGTTGGCATGCTGCTTGCGCAGAACCCCGTCGAACCGCTGGAGTTGCTGTCTGGCGATTCGAATCCCAAGCCCCTCTGCCCTATGGAGATGGCCCGGCAACACGCGGGAGTGTTTGCCGGGCCATCACCTGTCCCCCTGTCCCGCCGGCGGCGGACTCGACACCCTACAGGGGCTCCAACGCGACCTCGGCCTCGCCCGTCGTCACGCGCTCGCCGTGCTGGTTGTCCGCCCACAGCTGCATGCTCTGGTGGCCGGCCTCCGACCCCGCCACCAGCACCCCCCGGCACGTCAGCGTGTCCTCTGGCCGCACCATCGCCTGAAAGCGTACGCGCAGCCTGTTCAGCCAGCCACCGGGATGGCCATGACTTGCCAGCCAGTCAGTCGCGACCTGGCCCAGAAACGCCATGCTCAGCATCCCGTGCGCGATGGTGCCGTCTAGCCCCACCGCTTTCGCCGCCTCAGGATTGACGTGAATCGGGTTGTGGTCGCCGCTGGCATCCGCGTAGGCGTCGATCTGCGCCTGCGTCACGTGCTTGACCAGCGGAGCCACCGGCTCGCCCTCAGGCGCGGCCGGCTGTTTCACCGCGCGTCCACCGATGCCGGCTTCCGGCGCTCCCTCGCGCACCATAACGGTCGCCATGCCCGTGAAGATCGGGGAGCCGTCGGGATGCTGGCCGATGGTCTCCAACGTCATGATGGAGCCGCGGACGGACTGGCGCAGCGTGGCCAGCCGGTGCCAACCGACAACCATATCCCCGGCGCGGAGCGGACGCGAGTACTCGTAGAGCTGCTCCAGGTGGAGCACCTGCGCGCGCATGGGGTCGAGCCCCACCTCGGCGAACGGCACGCGGAAGCGCGTCACGAACGTGGGCGGCGCGATGGGTCGTCGCTCGCCACCCGGCTGCTCAGATCGATGGAAACCAGGGTTGGGATCGCCGATGGCGCTGGCGAACTGGTCGATGTCTTCTGGCGTGATCGTATACGTCTGCTTAGCCGTCTCGTGGCCGACCAACGCAGGATCCAGGGGCATGAACCTACTCCTCTTCCAAGTCCGACGCGCCAGATGGCCCGGCGTGTCCCATAATCGTACCGTCAGTCGACATGATGTCGTCAAAGGGCCAGGTGGGCAGCTCCTCGCGCCGCAGCAGCCACTCCGTGGGCAAACCGTCTATTCCCGCGTAACCTGCTACGATACCGCCGACCATGGCGCACGTTGTATCCATGTCGCCCAACCCGCTCGCGGTTAGCCACACGGCCTCTTCGAAGCCGTTCAGTCGCTTCGCCGCGCACCACACCACGAACGGCACCGTGTCTTGCGCGCTGATCCGCGACCCATTGCCCAGCGCGCCGACCACCTCGTCGAGCGACACGGTCTCCGGCAGATCGCGCGCCCGCTCGATGCCCGCTCGTACCTCGGTCTCCGGCACATGAGCCAGTATCAGCTCACAGAACTCCCGACGCTCAGGGTGGCTGCCCGCCTCGCGCAGCCGCCATGCCCAGGCCGCCGCCACGGCCACCGCGATGGCTCCAGCCGCCGCCTCCGGGTGCACATGCGTGACCTCAGCCGACAGGCGCGCATGGTCCGCGGCCAGTTCGGGATCGTCGGCGAAGAACGCCCCCAGCGGTGCCACACGCATCGCCGCGCCATTGCCGAACGATCCCGCCCCGCCAAACAGCTGCCGGGCCGCCTGCCGCCAGGGTTGTCCGCTGGCGATGCTCGGGAGCAGCGAGCGCATCGCCGGCCCATAGCCGCGCCACGGCTCGAAGTGATCCGCGAAACTCTGCGCCAATGCGTCCTGGTCGATGCCGGCGTGGCGCGCCAGCACGGCGACGATGGACAGCGCCATCTGGGTGTCGTCGGTATATTCCCAGCGCCCAAGGGGCAGAGTGCGCATGATGAATGAGAGCGACCGTATATGCGCGGTGGTCATCAGCCGCTGGCCGAACGCATCGCCGAGCGCGAGCCCTTCCAGCGCGCAGCGGGCACGCGCCAGGCGCTCGTCATGCCGTGCTGATACCATGCGTGTGTTCTCCTCCATGAGCCAGCCACGGTGTGGCGCGAACCTCGCCAACACCGGCCGTTCCATCTTACTCCACACGGCCAGTCCGACGCCAAGGAAACCGCGCTGCGTGAGTCAAGCCGACGGCTGGAAGAGGCGGTACAGGCCGGTGTCCACGTTCATCCCGCTCTGCACCCAGACATAGGTTCCGTGACCACTTCCATTTGGCCCCATGCCACTGGCGATCTGCGCGATCCAGCACGGCGAGCCACACAGGTTCCTCCGGGCCACGGATAGCGGCGTCCCCGCGGTCTCCCAGCGCCCTTTCGCCGGATCCCATACCCACAGCTGCTCCCCGGCGTCCAACGCGACCGGCGGGTCGCTCGGCGGCAATACTTGGGTTGGGGAGACACCAAAGGCTAGCAGCCTTCCTGCCGCATCCACCCCCAGTGCGTTGGTCAGGCCCGTCTGCTCGCTGCTGCTTCCCGTCACTGGCAGCGGCGGCAGCTCCGACCAGCGCCGTCCGTCCGAAGTCGACACAACGCGCAGGCGCAGCAAATCGGATGGTATTTGTGCCGCGACCAGGCTATAGAGCGGGTGCTCCGCGGTCAGACGGTCTACGCCGGGCACCTGCGCGGCCAGCGGCGTGAGCCAGAAGTCCGGCACGGCGCTCATCCGCTGCCACTGCGCGCCCGCGTCGCGCATGATCCACAGCTCGGTCGTGCGCACTGCACCTGCGACCGTCAGATGCGCCAGTTCCGTCACCAGTGCATCGGCCCCCAGCAGCGTGGGAAAGAACAGCGCTCTATCGCCCAGCCCATTGTCCGCCCGCACCCACGTCCGGCCGTCGTCGTCGCTACGCTCCAGCAGGTCGTGTTGTAGAGCGCTCGTCTGTGGGCCGTCGTTGACCAAGTACCAGAAGAAGAGGTGCCGCGATGTGAGCAGCACATCGCATCCGACTTCGACCGATCCTGCTGGTGTAACTGACGTGTGGGGCACCGCCGTCCAGTCATCGCCTCCGTCCACGCTCAGATAGAGCGCCGCGTCGCCACATGCTCTCCCGCCATTGCCGGTGGGCTGCTCGAGCACGGCTACGCGCCGCGGATCGTCGCGTGCGATGTGGACCTCGCAGGTCGTCGCGCCGCTCGCCAGCGTTCCGGGCAGCACCAGCCGCGTCCAGTGCGCACCGCTGTCGCGCGTGCGCCACAACGCCACCGGCCCGAACGCCGGCGCATTGAACGTCGGATCCGGCACCGCCCCATTTGAACAGGCGAACACGGTCGCGGGGTCCCCAGGGGCGGCGGCGTACGAGCGCAACGTGCCGCCCGCGAATGGCAGCGCGATACGTTGCCATGCGCTCGCCGCCAGGTGCACCGGCGGATGCACCGTAACGGTGAGTGGCGTCGGGCCACGAACGAACAAACCTGCCAGCGGCGCCCAGGCCCGCCGCGCCAGCGCGCCGCCGTCCGCCGTCAACAGCACTGCCAATCCCAGCGCCAGGGTCGCGCCCGCCAGCAGCCCGCGCCCGATCTTGCCGCGACGCGTGTGGCGCGGAGCTAGCTCTGAAGTCGCATCGTCGGTCATCGCGGACGCTCCTTCCGTTCCGTCTCGTGAGCCGCCTGGCTAAGATGCGATTTGAGCGCACGGCTGGGGCATTGCGCTCGCCTGGCCTCACGGTTCCGCCACACGCCTAATCATAGGCGTCTGGTTGCAATTACGCCAGTGGTCGCCCGCCAGCTATCCGCGTGCCGACCGTGCGGTGGCGCGCGTGGGACGCTGGGTGGCGGAAAACCAGGCAGCGAACGCCCTCCGCGTGGTACAATGACAGAGGCGTTTGAAGCATGTGGACGCGCCGCGACGCCGCACCCAGGGGGGCCACGCTGGTGGCCGCCCATTGTCGTGCGTGCGCCGCTCGTACTGTGGAGATAGTGGATCGTTCGTGAAGATCATCGTCGGACTGGGCAACCCTGGCATGCGGTACGCCCACACGCGGCACAACATCGGCTTCGACACCGTCGACGTCCTGGCCCAGCGCGAAGGGCTGTCGTGGAGCGGACGTCGTCACCACGCCGTCCTGGCGGAAGGCCAGATCGGCGGAGAGAAGGTCCTCCTGGCCAAGCCCCAGACTTACATGAACGATAGCGGTCTCGCCGTGAGCGACCTGGTGCGCTTCTACAAGCTCGACCTGGCCGACCTTCTCGTGGTGTGCGACGACCTCGACCTGCCCCTTGGCAAAGTGCGCCTGCGCTCGCGCGGTGCGGCCGGCGGCCAGCATGGTCTGGAGAGTATCATCCAGCACCTGGGAGGCAAGACCACGTTCCCACGTTTGCGCATAGGCGTCGGCCGGCCAGCGCAGGGCCGCGACGAGAATGTAGATTTCCTCTTGAGCAGACCCACACGCGACGAGCGCATCGAGCTGGATCTCGCCAGCGAGCGGGCCACCGATGCCATCGTCACCTACCTCACCGAAGGCATAGAAGCCGCCATGAATCGATTCAATGGCAACGGCAACGGCGCCTCCTCGTGAGTCCGACACCCGCGTGCGCGGCCTTCTTTCCTTGCATCCCTGGCATGCCGTTGGAGGTCCAACTTGACCCTTAGCGGACTCTTACCGCTTCTCACCGATCGCCCAGAGCTACGCCGTCTACGCGAGCACATCGCGCCGGGCGCACAAGCCCCTGTGGTGGCCGGCGTCACCGAAGCCGCCAAGCCCTACCTCGTGGCCACCCTGGCCGCCGCGCTGACCCGTCCCGTCTGGTACGTCGTGCGCGACGAAGGCGCGGCCGAGCCCGCGGCCGAGGCGCTGCGCGCACTACTTGGGCGCGACATATCCGTGTACGTCTATCCCGATCGCGACGCCCTGCCATACGAGCGCCTCATGCCCGATGCCGTGGCTGTCCAGGGACGCATGAACGCGCTCACCGCGCTGGTACGCCCGCAGGGGCCGCTGGTGGTCGTGTCTTCAGCCCGCGCCCTCACCCAACCCGTGCTGCCCTCACAGGAGTTCGCCGACGTGCTGCAGGCGCTACGGCCCGGCCTCCAGATCGAGCCGCGCGCCCTCATCGAGCGCCTGGCCGCCCTGGGCTATGAGCCAGTGGCGGAGGTGGAGGCGCCGGGTCAGGTGAGCCATCGCGGGGGCATTGTGGACCTCTTCCCGCCGGCGCTGGTGCGACCCGTGCGCGTCGAGTTCTTCGGCGACGAGATCGAGTCCATCCGCACCTTCGACCACGAGACCCAGCGCTCGCTCAACCCGATCGACAGCGTGCTCGTCGGTCCCGCCCGCGAAGCCCTGGGTATCCGCGGCCTTGCGGCTGCCGAGCGTCTGCGGCAGCTCAGCATCATCGGCATGAACCCTGACGCTCGCGCGCGCTGGGAATCCGATCTGGACCTGCTGCGTGCGGGCCAATCCTTCGAGGACATCGCCCTCTACCTACCCTACCTGCACGAGCTAGCCTCGCCCCTGGCCTACCTCCCGGAGAACGGTCTGCTGGTTCTCCACGACCGCGATGGTGTCGAGCGCACCGCGCGCGAGCTGGCCGAGCAAGCCGAGGAAGTGCGCGACCGGCTGGAGCGCGATGGCGAAAACCCGCCCGGCCTGCTGCCCGCATTCCTTCCGTGGACGGCCCTCCAGCACCTCATCGAGGCGCTCCCGCAGCTGCGTTTCGCCGGCCTGAGCGCCGATGAAGCCGTTGACCCAGATCACCAGGGAAGCGCTCTCGCGCCCGATCTGGTCCCCGCCACGTCCTACGGCGGCCGGGTGCGCGCCTTCGCGCAGGACGTGCGCAAGCTGCTGGGCGCGCGTCAGCGTGTCGTGGTGGTCAGCGCGCAGGCCCGGCGGCTGGCTGAAGTGTTCGCCGACGAGTCGCTGCTTGGCAAGGCCGGGACGGTGCATACCGCTCCCATTACCGACCTGCCTGATGTCCCTGAGCCTGGCACGCTCGCGCTGGTCCACGGCCGCTTCCCAGAGGGATGGCACAGCCGGTCGCTAGCCCTCTCCGTGTACACCGACTCCGAAGTCTTTGGATGGTCGCGGAGGCATGGCGACCAGCGGCGCGCCAGTGTGACACCCGCCTCGTTCCTGGCCGAGCTGCGCCCTGGCGACTTCGTCGTCCACCAGGACCACGGCATCGGCCGCTTTGACGGCCTCATCAAGCTCAACAACGGCGGCGTCGAGCGCGAGTACCTGCACATTGCCTATGCGGGCACCGACAAGCTCTACATCCCGACCGACCAGCTCGACCGCATCACGCGCTACATCGGCATGGGCGACGCCGCGCCTGCCCTGAGCAAGCTCGGGGGCACCGAGTGGGTGCGCGCCAAGCAAAAGGCCAAAGAAAGCGCCACTCTCATCGCCGCCGATCTCCTCCGGCTGTACAGCGTGCGCGAGATGGCCGAAGGTCACCCCTTCCCGTCCGACGAGGATCAGCCCTGGCTCCAGGAGCTGGAGGAGAGCTTCCCGTACGAGGAGACCCCGGACCAGGGGCGCGCCATCGCGGAGGTCAAGGCCGACATGGAGCGGGCGCGACCTATGGACCGCCTGGTGTGCGGCGACGTCGGTTACGGCAAGACCGAGGTCGCCCTGCGCGCGGCCTTCAAGGCCGTGCTCGATCAGCGCCAGGTGGCTGTGCTCGTGCCCACCACCGTCCTCGCTCTGCAGCACTTCAACACGTTCAGCCAGCGCCTCAAGCCGTACCCCGTGCGCGTCGAGCTGCTGAGCCGCTTCCGCTCCGAGAAAGAGCAGAAGGAAGTGCTCACGGATCTTGCGCTTGGCCGGGTGGATATCGTCATTGGCACCCATCGCCTGCTGCAGAAGGATGTCGTCTTCAACAACCTGGGTCTGCTCGTCATCGATGAAGAGCAGCGCTTCGGCGTCGGTCATAAAGAACGGCTCAAGCAGCTGCGCACCGAGGTGGACGTCCTCACCCTTACGGCGACCCCCATTCCGCGCACGCTGCACATGGCGCTCATCGAGGTGCGCGACATGAGTGTCATCGAGACGCCACCGCACGAGCGACTCCCCATCCGCACCTTCATCCGCGAGACTGATGACGCCCTCGTTCGCGAAGCCATCCTCCGCGAGATCGACCGCGGCGGACAGGTCTTCTACGTCCACAACCGCGTGCAGGGCATCCAGGCCATCGCGCACCGGCTGCAGAAGCTCGTGCCCGAGGCGCGCTTCGTCGTGGCGCACGGCCAGATGCCGGAGGATCAGCTCGAGCACGTGATGCTCGATTTCAGCGCGGGCGGGTATGACGTGCTGATTTGCACCACGATCATCGAGAATGGCCTGGACATCCCCAATGCCAACACCATCGTCGTCAACAACTCGTCCCACTTCGGCCTGGCCCAGCTCTATCAATTGCGCGGGCGTGTGGGCCGCGCCTCGCACCAAGCCTATGCGTACTTCCTCTACAACAAGGACACCAAACTGACGCCCGTGCAGGAGAAACGGCTGCGCGCTATCTTCGAGGCCACCGAGCTGGGCGCCGGCTTCCGCATCGCCATGAAGGACCTGGAGATTCGCGGCGCGGGCAATCTCCTCGGCGCCGAGCAGTCCGGCTTTATGAACGCCGTCGGCTTCGACCTCTACACCCGCCTGCTCGAAGAGGCCGTGCGCGACCTGCGCGGCGAGCGCGGCGCGGCACAGCGCCCGGCGCCCGTCACGATCGAGCTGGCCGTGGACGCGTACATTCCCGACGAATACATTGGCGACCGCGCCCTCAAGATGAACTTCTACCAGCGCCTGGCCAACCTGGAGCGCCCGGAGCACGTGGAGGCGATGGTGGCGGAGCTGACCGACCGCTTTGGTCCGCTGCCGGAGTCGGTCGCCAACCTGCTGGCACTCGTCCGGCTGAAGACGGAGGCCGCTGTGCTCGGGTTCGAGTCAGTCGCCGCGCGTGAGGGCGAGGTGATCCTCAAGCTGCGCCGCACGGTCTCCGCCGACCGCGTCGCGCTCTACAAGCGCTTCCGCAACGACGTGCGCGTCCAGCTGGGCGAGATTCGCATACCGCGCCGACTGTTCCCCGAGCAGACCCAGGCCTGGCTGGCGGCATTACATGATTTGCTGCCCGTGATCGTGGGCAAGGCTGCCGCGAGCACGCCTCCCGCGCAGCCCGCCACCAATGGCGCTACGCCCGCGCCCTCCGCGAATGGCGCGCGGCCGGCCGGTCAAGCCGGCCGGGCCCAGACTACGGGCGCCACGGAGACGAAGCGCCCTGGGGCACCGGCGCGCAACGGCGCGCAACGGATAGGAGGTGACGGATGACGTTAGGCGATATTGGATTACTCTTCGGACGCGCCCTGCGCCTGCGTTGCCCCGTGTGCGGTGGCGACCCCATGTTCCGCAACTGGTTCAGCATGCGGGAGCGCTGCTCGCGCTGTGGGCATCGCTATGAACGCGAGGAAGGCTACTTCACCGGCGCTATGGCCATCAATCTTGTCGTCACCGAGCTACTGATTCTGATCGCCGTCATCGCCTTGCTCGTCAACGGGACGCCCCTGGCGCTCACCATCACGCTGGGTGTGTTGCTCCCTGTGGCCCTGCCGATGCTCGGTTGGCCGTTCTCACGCAGCCTCTGGGTGGCCCTTGACCTGATCCTCCATCCCCTGGACGAATGACGCGCCACATCCATGTAGCTCGTAGCGAGCGAGCATCGCCATTGACAGCGTCCTGCTCTAATGCTACAATGGCACTGACCGGTGCGGTATCGCGCACCGGCTTGCGGGAGTAGCTCAGTTGGTAGAGTACCTGCCTTCCAAGCAGGGCGTCGCGGGTTCGAGTCCCGTCTCCCGCTCCAAACCCTGAACCCAGGTGGGTTCAGGGCGTTTTTGTGCATCCTGTGATGCTACACTGCTCCAAGACTCCCTTACTGGACAGATTTTGCCAGCAAGTGCTCTTGCACCGGGCGGCGCATTATCACGCCCAGCCCTCGGCGGCGATCCTATAGATACCTTCTGAGCCGGTATTGCCTGGTTCTGCGATCCACTATTGCTAGCAAGCGGCTGACATAGACTTACTGCGACCGCAGAGCCTCTACCAACCCATCATGCCCAGTAGCCCCTATAGGTTGGAGAGGAACTCCAGTACGATGTGATTGAAATCGTCTGGCTGTTCCAAATGCATCAGTTCCGACGCATCGGCTACCATGACCTTGCGCGCGCCCGAGATGTCTGCCTGCAGTTTATCGGCCAGCAACTGGGCATCGGGCAGCATGCGCTGG
>CAYQFU010000058.1:0-24541 GCA_964416775.1 uncultured Ktedonobacterales bacterium | reverse complement strand
AGATGTGGGCGCGTGATGCGTGATGCCATGCATGTTCTCCTCAATACCGGTCGTGCTGGTATCGCGGCGGAGGCGGACGGGTGCATCATCCCGGGGACGTGAGGGGCTAGGAGCCGGTGCCCCCCGCCTAAGAACGCCTAACAAAACCGCTGGTAGACTGGAGGCTCTTGTCAGTGCTGAGTTCTGCGCGGCAGTCGCCCCTCGATCGCCATGGTGCTCGCACTCACTTGTCGCTGTCGATTTGTATGAGCCGCTGGATGATGCTGATGAGTTCGCCCTTCCGCGCTTGCAGCTCGTCCATGTCGGCAAGATAGGCCAGGCGTCGGGCGGGGTAATCGCCCTCGAGCCAGTCGCTGGCAATGCGCGCGATGGCCGGATGGTGAAATACGAGCAGGATGCGGTGGGGATTGCGCAGGTTGAATGTCACCAAATAGGCGCCCTTGTAGCTGAAACTCGGCGCGTTCCACTTCACCTCTTCGGTGATATCTCGGTCGATACCTTTAATGGTCTCGCGGATCGCCTCCACCTCGGCCTTCATCGGATACTCCAGCCTGGCCATGTAGGCATCGACGGCTTCGGTTTTGTTGGCTGAGTTGCTCATGTTGATCCCCTTCGCGACTACTCGACACATGACGCGCGACCGACGACCAGGCCAGGAGACTGCTCGTGCTCCGCTGACGCCACACACCGGCGAACATAGTATAGTGGGGTTCAACATCGCGCGACCAGCGACCCACGGCTGACCATCTCAGGGTTCCGTCGGCTGCCCAAGTAGCGCCAGCGGGACCGTCACCTGCACGCCGTCACCGAGAAATTGCTTGCTCATGCCGCGAGTCTATCACAGGTTTTGTTAGGCGATCTAAGTAGAGATCGCGTGGCCCCATACACACGCGGGAGCGAGCCGTCGCCAGTGCCATGTCTCCGTCTTCCACCTGGAAGCGGTGCGTGCCGCCGTATGTCCCGCACTGTGCGGGGCCAGTCCGGCCCAACCTGGCTAGTATACAGAGAGGCGCTAGCCAGGTCAACGACTGACGTCGGTCAAAGGGGATCAAGGGGAGTACCCCGACCCGCACGGGACACAGGTGTCCGCTTCCCGTCTAGGAATGAACACCCCTTACCGAGCCGATCTATGCAAGCGCCGTCAAGAGCGCAGAGGCGCAGATTCTCCTGCATTTGACAGGATGCAGAGCACACGAAGTGGGCGGCGGAGCCGCGCCGGCTCGTACCGCCCACCGTGCTGTCGCCCCGCGCCGGGTTACTTCTTTTCGCCGAGGTGGCGGTCGAGCTCATAGATAGCGAAGGCGCCGAGCGCGGCCGTGGCCACCGGATGATTGAGCACCAGACCAAGCACCCCCTTGTTGTGCTCGGCGGCGTGGGCGTGCAACTTGGCCAGGTGTTCGGGAGTCGCGTCCTGCGGGTCCACCTGAGCGAGTTGTTGGGCCTCAGGATGGTCAGACTGCTGCAACCCCTGCTGGAACTGCTGCGCAAGCGCGGCGCGCTGCTCCGGGGTCAGCCGCGCGTACACTTCTTCCGGGGACAGGTTGGACAGGTCCTGATTGGACATGGGTGGTGCGCTCCTCTTCTGTATCCGTCGTCGCGTGATCGTCTCGCTCTGAATAGGGCCAACCTACACAAACGCCGGAAAGCCGCGACTCGCGCGGACGGTGCGTGACACCTCATCCGCAAGCCGCGAGGTGGATGGTAACATGCCTGTGCGCTGATGGCAAGATGCGCTACACTCGACGCGCGTCAAGAGCCAGACGTGTGGGCGTGCGACTCTACTGTGCCGTCGACCAGCGCATCGATCTCGTCACGCAACCGGCGCGCGCGCATGGCGCTGCGCTTGCTAGCCGCCAGCGCCTCGGCACTGGCACGCACCGCATCATCGTCACGCACGCGGTCAAACGACCGCCACTCAGTAGGGTCGAGCGCGGCGCACCGGGCGGCAAGAGAACGGCAGTGGTGCGCCAGCTCGTCGAGCACGGAGCCAAACCATTCGTCCAGGTGCCGCCCGCCGCTGGCGGGTGTCGCGATGAGCGCCGTGCACACCTCGTGGAGCGCGGCGGTGAGATGCCCGGCGCGGTCCTTCTGGCTTTCCAACGTCGCGACGTCGGCGGAGATGGCAAGCGTGCCATCACGGGTGGGTGCCTGCGCGAAGGTGGCCTCCCACTCCGCCAGCAGCGTCTCGATGGCCGCCAGCGCGCGTCGTACGACCAGCGCCTGCGCTATGACGCGCTCGAGGCGCGCTGGCAATTGCTCTCGGTCCAGACTGCCCGCCGCCTCCGCGCCGTCGTGACTGGTCGGCCCGCCGACGGCGCCGAGGAGGAGGTCCGCCGCAGCGGTGGTGCCTGTTAGGAGCCCCGCGCGCACGGCGCTGGCAGCCCGCGCCCGAGCGTCAGTCTCGGAGTCCGCGGAAGCGCGCGCGCGCAGGTACGCCGAGGCCTGGATCGCGAGAAGGCGCTCCAGCCCCGCGCGGTCCACGATCTCGAGCTCCATACCCTGTGGCCGGCGCTCGGGCAGCGCGGCGGCGGGAACGGTGGTGACTACGAGCCCGCGTGTCGTGGGCAGCTCAGCCGCCAGGGCGCCGACACGGGCGAACAGGTCGTCCCCAGTCCTGAACCCCTCGTCAGGGCGGTGAGCCAGCGCCAGCATGGTCCCGCGCGACTCAAGCTCGCCCGCGCGCGCATTGGAGCCGGCTTGCTCGCTGGGACGGCATGCGACGGCGAGCACCGTCTCGTCGCTCTCAAGCGTGCGCTCCACGGTGTGGCCCAGACACTCCAGCAGCCAGGCGACGGCAGACTGCCAGCTGACTGGCGTCATGGCGTCAAGATCGGCCACGGTCAGGTCCCACGCGTCTGGCGCGGCAGTTGGGACGGCGCGATGCGCCGTGCTCTCAACTGCGGGCAGCGCAGGAGCCGGGGCGACAGCGGTAATTGCTTGGACGCGATGGCGCCCACGTGCCGTCGCCTTCGCGCACGATGCACATGTCATGGCGCTACAGGTGGGGCACTCCTGCATGGGAGCGGCAGCGCACCGAGCGCAGCGACGCATGCCACAATGCGCGCAGACCTGCTGGCAGGCGAGGCAGGTGACATGTCCCTCGGCGCAGCGTGCGCCAAGGCGCCATGCGGACCCGCACGTCACGCAACGCGGCTGCGCTACCGTGCCGCAGGCCAGGTCTACGTCGAGCTCGGCTTCACCGCCACCCGCGAAGCGCACGCGGACGTGCGCCATGGGAGTTGCGATGACAGCTGCGTTGACGGGCCGGGTCTCCAGCTCGATCGCATATGCCTCCGACAGGCGTGCCAGCTCGCGCTCACGCGCCGACAGGAGATCCTGCGCGAGATCCGGCGTTTCGACGAGCAACTGCGCGTAGGTACCGGTGATGTGCTCCTGCCGCCGTTGAAACTCCGCCAGATTGCGCAGGCGTGCCAGGCGAGCGGCCGCCAGCGCGGCGGGCTCCAGGCGGGCTTCGGCCCACGACTGCGTTTGACGGATCACGTCCGCGACATCGGCCTGGGCGGCATCCTGTGGAGCGGCGGACGCTCGCCGCAGGATAGCTGTGCTGAGTGGCTGGCGCGGCTCACCGGTGGCCGCGTCCACGGCGATGCGCACCACCTCCTCATGCCGGCCCTGCGGCGCTGTGATGGCCATCCAAAACGTATGCTCCGCCGTCAACGGTTCCCATCGCCGCTCGATCGCGGCGTCGCGTACACCCTTCGAGGCTCCCAGCACGACAAAGCGGCCTGCGTTCAGCGGACACTCTGGCGACACGGCATGGTGTGCGGCATCGGGATCGCTCGCCACACAGGCGGGGCATGTCGGGGCGGGCGAGGCGAACGCCTCGCGAGCCAACGCTTCCGGGAGCCGGTCCACGGCCGGCGCGCGCAGGAACAGCGCCGTGCCACGTCGGGTGACGTCCGCGAGCAGCGCGTCGAAGGCGGGCGTGCCGGGCGCCAGCAGCTCGGCGTTGGGCTCGCGGCGCGCACGCGCCGCCGAGCGCGTATAGCGGACGTCGGTGCCGTCGTGCAGGGTTCCGGCGAGAACATCACCATCAGTGGCGAGCAGCCGCCCGCCGAGAGCGAGCAGCCACTCGCGCGCGAAGTCGAGAACCTCATCTGAGGACCCCGCCTCGCCGCTGGAATGTGCCGGCTTTCTACCCAGCTGGAGCCATCCGCGGCGCTGGGGTGGCACAGCCGAGGGAGTGTCCGCCGATGGAGGGCGCCGTGACGGCCGGCGCCAGGGCAGCCAACCAAAGCGTTGCGCCTGCTCTTGCATCACCCGAGGACCTCCATCGTCAGTGACTCCGATTCGCCCTGATGCTGGCGCGCGGTGTCCATCCGATCGCCGAGCGCTTCGATCGCGGCCTCCACTTCCTCCGGTGTCTCGTGCTGCAGCAGCGCGTCGAGTATGCGCTCTTCAACGTCCAGCTCTCCCTCCTGGACATCGGCCAGCACGGTTTCGAGTGCGCCGATGGTCATCGTGAAAAGGTTGATCTTCTGGTAGAGCAATCGCAGCACATACTCGTCAATACTGTCCTTGAGGGCGAAATTGGCGACCAGGACCTCGCGGGTCTGGCCCAGCCGGTGCACGCGCCCGATGCGCTGCTCCATCTTCATGGGGTTCCAATGGAGGTCATAATTGAAGACCACATGGCAGCGCTCCTGGAGATTGAGGCCCTCCGCCCCGGCATCCGTGGCAATGAGAGCATGGAGATCACCGCGATTGAAGCGCTCGACCAAGGCACGGCGCTCCGCGCCATCGAGTGCGCCCGTGTAGCATTCGGCGCTGTGCTTCGTCTTGCGGATGACCTCACGCAAACGCCGGGCGGTCTCCAGCCGCAGCGTGAAGATAAGCGCAGGCTCGCGGCCGAGCCGCTCAAGGGCTTCGAGCAAGAGCCGCTCCTTGGAGCTGGCCAGCCCCTCGCAGCGGTGGGCCAATGCGTGCAGGGCGTCGCGCTCGTCGGGGTGCTTCTCGGCGCGGGAGCGCAGCGCGACGCCAATGGCCTGTGGGCTACTGCTCAGCGATTGCTGGAGGGCGACGATCTCGCGGATGAGGGCACCTCGGCTGAGCGGCAGCGTCCGCGGCGGCGTGTCGCTGGGCGCAGGCAACGCGGCGTCTGACGCGTCGGACGTGGCTTTGCGGCGTCCGCGAGGGGGAGTGTGCGCTTTCTGTTGCGCCTGGTGTTGCACCTGCGCTTCCACACCACGCCGATAGAGCGCGCGCAGGTATGCGGTCACGTCCCGCACCAGGGCACTCTCGTCAGGACCGGGCTGCACCAGGTACGTCTCGACGCGACGCGGGGCGAAGGCGATGTCGGTCTCGGCGCGGCGCGTGCGGCACATCACCTCGCGGGCCAGGGCACGCAGCTCTGGCACCTTCGCCGGCACCACGGCGCGGCACGTCGCGGGATCCGTCACATACTCGGCGACGAACTGTCTGAGCGTACCGAGCCGTCCTGGCACGGCGAGATCCACCAGACTGTAGAGATCGGTGATCTTGTTCTGCACGGGCGTGGCGGTCAAGAGCAGGCGCCAGCGCGCTCGCAGCTCGGACATGCAGCGACGCCGCTTGGAGTCAGGGTTGGCGAGCAGATGGGCTTCGTCGACGATCAGGCAGTCCCATTGGCGGTTGCGGATACGCTCGAACGCCGAGACGAACTGCTGAAAGGAGCAAATCACGCGCTCCTCGTGCTCGAAGCCGCGGAAGCGACGCTCGTCCGTTAGCACGAAGTCCTCGTCGAAACGCTCGCGCAGTTCTTCCTGCCATTGAGGCAGCAGGGCTTTGGGGGCGACGATGAGCACCGTGCGCGCGACGTCGCGCAAGATGAGCTCTTTCAATACGAGGCCGGCCTCGATGGTTTTGCCCAGGCCAACCTCATCTGCCAGGATGGCCGCGGGCATCTTCTCACGCAGGACCTGGCGCACGACGCGCAGCTGATACGCGTGCGGCTGAATGCGATCCGCGAGGACGTGTGGCGCGATCAGCTGGTCCGGGGCGCTGGCGAGCCGCAAGGAGTGGGCGCGCAGACTCAGTACGTACCAGAAGCCTGGCGGTACTCGGCTATCCGCCGGGCCGGGTGCTGGCGGTTGAGGCGTATCGGAAGACCCGGCGACCGCCTGAGCGGCGATGTTGCCGAGGTCGAGCCTGGGAGGAAGACGACGAATGGGGAGGTCAGGCGCCTCGGACATGAGGCTGCGCAGGGTGCTGGATGTATCCACGCGCTCCACCATAGACAAAAAGACGGCCACCGGCCGGTGGCACCTCGCCACGTGGCCAGGCGAACTCAAGTATACCATGTCGACTCACCGCCCGGTCGTCATGGCGGTACGCGCTCATGGCCTGCTGCTCAGTGGCCGGCGCGCGTTCCAGCCGGGCCCTGCAGCAGGCCCGCGAGGCCGAAAGCGCGCATGCGCTCGCTGTGATCGCGAAGCGCCTGCTGCACGCGGGCGTTGATGGTGCCTTCGAGATAGCGGCCGTCGGGCCCTGGCTGCCCGGCGGGAATGCCGGTGAGCAGGCTGATGCCTTCGTCGATAGTACTGACGGCGTAGATATGGAACAGGCCGCTGCGCACGGCATCCACCACCTCCGTACGCAGCATCAGGTTGCGGATGTTGGCGCGCGGGATGATGACGCCCTGGTGGCCCGTAAGACCACGATCGCGACAGATGGTGAAGAAGCCTTCGATCTTCTGTGTGGCGCCGCCGATGGCCTGCACCTCGCCGCGTTGGTTGACGGAGCCCGTGACGGCCAGCGACTGGCGAATGGGCAGGCCGGCCAGGCTGGAGAGCAGGGCATAGAGCTCGCTCGACGAGGCGCTGTCGCCGTCCACCTCGTCGTAGACCTGTTCGAACGCGATACTGGCGGAAAGGCTGAGCGGCATGTCATGGGCATAGCGGCCGAGTAGATAGCCTGCCAGAATCAACACGCCCTTCGAGTGGGACGGCCCGCTGAGCTGGATCTCGCGCTGCACGTCCACGACCCCCACCACACCAGCCGAGGTGCGAGCGGTGATGCGAATCGGCTTGCCAAACGCGATAGTGCTCGACGTCAACACGGTGAGGCCATTGACCTGCCCGACGACCTCGCCATCGGTGTCGAGGAGCACTGTTCCCTGCCGAATGAGATCATTCAGCTTGTCCGATGCCAGGCTTTCGCGGCGCCAGCGCGCGGCTATCGCCTTTTCCACGTGGGCACGTGTGGTGGTGGCGGCCGACTCTTTGCGACTCCAATAGCCGGCTTCGACACAAATATCGCGGATATGGCCCAGCAGTGCGGTCAAGCGCTCTTGATCCTCGGCATGACGCGAGCCTTCCTCGACGACCATGGCCACGGCCTCGGGCGTGAACGGCGGGCTGACGGAGACCCGTGCCACAGCGCCAACATATTGCGCGTACGCGACTTCCGCCTCACGGGTGCGGGGCATGTCGGTATCGAAGTCGGCGCGGACCTTAAAGAGCGTGCGAAAGTCGGGGTCCGCCTCCATCAGGGCGGCATATACCTCCGGCTCGCCCAGCAGCACGACCCTGACCGAGCACGCGATTGGCTCTGGCCGCAGCGCCGCGCTGGCTGGGGCGCCTTGCGTCTCGCTCAGGTTCTCGATGGTGATGCTGCGGAAGCGCAGCGTGCGCTTGATGGCTTCCCAGGCGCGCGGACGGCTGAGCAGGTCGTTGGCCTGGAGGATCAGGAACCCGCCGTTGGCGCGATGCAGCGCACCCGGCTTGATCAGCATATGGTCGGTGAACGGCAGTCCGTCGCGCAGCCCGTACTCGACGTGGCCGAGCAAGTTGAAGGAGGTGGGATTGACTTCCTGCACGTACGGCGCGCTGGGGATAGCGACACGCGCTACGAACACATTTATCCGGTAGCGGCGCAGCAGGGCGGCCACGGCGGGCCGTTCTCGCAATCCCTCGTCCATAGGCAGGTCCGGGCTCGGGTCAGGGGAGGCAGATGCGTCGTGCTCGTCATCGTGCTCGTCATCGTGAGAGTCGTCAGTGCCATCGTCGGGACGATCACCGTCGTCCCGCTCGCCCCGCAGCACATCCGCGTGGGCGACGATGTCAGTACGGAGGTGGCGAACGTACTCCACGACGTCGGCGAAGGTGCGGTAGTGGGCCACGAAATCGTCGGCGAGGTGGCCGACCGCATACTCCGCCACATCGTGATCCAACTGGCGCACGCGCTGTCGCGCCTGCTCTTCGAGTGTCCGCACCTGCGGCAACACGCGCGCGACGGCCTCCTGCACGCGATCGTGGTTGGCTGCCAGCTGATCACGCACGGTTGCGGGAAGCGCTTCGAACTCTTCGCGGGAGAGCGGTTCCGGCTCAGCCGCCGCATCAGTGGGCTGGGTTGAGTCGGTCGCGGTCTGCTCGGCCGCAGGTGGCTGGGGCGCAAGTGCCGCCGGACGGACCTTGACCGGCACGATGGCAATGCCGGAGGCCGAACCCTGTAACATAAAGCCGAGCGCAAGCGCGTCGGCCTCGAGCTGATGCAGCAGCGCCTCGCGCTGGGCCACCACATCACGCAGCAACGCGTCGCGCCGGCTGGCATACGAATCCGCCTCAAAGGCGTGGCGCAGCTCGCGCCGGCAGGCGAGCACAAAGGCGTCGGTGTCGTGCGCGAAGAGTTTGGCGCGACCCGCGGGCAGGGCAATGGCCCGCGGCTCATCGGGGGTGTCGAAATTGTGAACGTAGCACCAATCTTGCGCCGCCGGGCGTTCGCGGGCGACACGCTCCACTTCGCGCATGACCGCGGTGTGCCTGCCGGTGCCCGCTGCGCCGGCGACGAAGAGGTTGTAGCGGTCCTCGGTCATCTCCAGCGCGAAGGCGATGGCCTCCAGCGCGCGAGCCTGCCCGACCATGCGCGCTGGACCAGGCAGGTCCACCGTGGTCGTGAATGTGAACGTGCGCGGATCGCATACGCGCCGCAACTGCTCGGGCGCGAGCTCTAAAGCATGTCGGGTTGCGTCCACCTATCCCCCCCATTGCACTGCATCATTGCGTCGGATCTGGGTTCCGCGGGCCCATTGCTGGACTGCGTTCACGGTCGGGCCCTGGCAGGCCGGCGCGCGCTCAGAGCGGTCTGTCATGATGCTTATCCGCATCCGTGGTACAGCGTTAGTGCTGGCCGCGCATGAGCAAGAGTACGATGACGAACGCGGCCAGTAGGACGATGACCACTGCCGCCAGCACGAGTGTGCGCCGCAGCAGCTGCCGGCCGCTGCCCGCCGCGCCGCCGATGGTGTCGAGCACGGCTTGCTGCTGCGCTGGCGTGAGCCGGTCCCACTCGTACAGGGTGGGATCCGTGCGCGTGGCGCGCGTGGCGGGCATCCGCCTGGATGGACGTCCACCTGTGTCAGCGCGCCCCGCGCGTGGGTGCGGCTCCATGCCGCCGCGATTGGCCAGTGGCCCGCCACCAGGAGGTGGGCCTCCACCGGGCGCGTACCGCGGTGGTTGGCCCATGTCTGCTGAGCCGCGCCGCCCTGGAGGCGGCCCGTACGTTCCTGGGGCGCTCTGGTCTGGCGGCCGGCGCCACTGATCCGAGCCTCCAGGACCGATGCCCCTACCTGCCATGGGATCACGGGGCGATCTGAATGGCGGTGGACCCGGGTGTCTCCCGCTGGGATCGCGCGTTGGCTCCTGCGGTGGGTATCCGGGTGGCATGCCCACATCCTTTCGTGATCGCCCGCACGGCCCATGGTCGGCCGATCGTGCGCAAGCTCTTCCTGTCTGTGGTGACGTCAGTGTAGCATGGGCAGAATGCTCGTGGAAGCCCTCTCAGCCGACCCGTCGCGTCCATCCAGCAGCCTCCCGGCCCAGTTACCACAGCGCCGACGACAACACGCGCCATTCGGCCTGCGTGGCCGTCTGCCACTCGAAATACGACGCGCCAACGCAGCCCAGCCGCTGTGCGGCCTCCAGGTCCGCGGCGATCTCGTCAGCGGTTGGGGCGTCCACGCCGCCCGCACCGTCGTCGGTATACATGTCGTACATCTGGCCAAGTTCCTCGATCGGGTAACCTGCACCGACAGCGGCACGCAGCGTGGTGAGGGAAGTCGCAACGAAGCGCTCTACGTCGGCAGGCGCGTAGACGTGACCAGAGCGCCCGTGCCAGTAGTTCATAGGCGCCAGCACGTTCCAGCTGGCGGCGATGGCGCCATACGGATACTCCGCATGGCTGAGTGGGTGCAGAACGGCGGCAACCATGGGAATATTCGGACCCAGCAGCGCTCGGAGCAGCTGGCCGTAGGCGTAGACGGCCGGCTCGCTGATGACCTCCTCGACGTCGGTCGCGATACCGTCGACCTGATCGCCGCTCGGCGTCCTGTACGCTGCCACTGCCTGCGTGAGCCGCACGTCGGCGGCGACATCGGTCAATGTGGGATACACCCAGCCGATCACCTTCAGACCGGCCGCATGTGCGGCGGGGAGCAGCCGGTCCAGTGTGCTGCGAGCGTAGAAGCCGTATTGTGAGATCGCCACTTCGGCGTACACGTGTGTCAGGCCCGCGAGCTTCGCCGCCCGCACGAGCGCTCCCACGTCCGAGTGGTGCGGCAGGTAATTGGTGAACCACATGCCCTTGCCCGCCACGGCGTGCCAGACGGGGATACCGCCAATGCTGTACGTGGCGGGATCGGGTTGGCTGAGGCGCACGCTGGTCACTGGTATCCACCCGCCAGCGCCAGTGGACGTCACGACGCGATACCACGGCTGACCGGCGCGGTCGCTGGCCCAGCCGGTAAGGTCGAGGGAGGTGCCAAGCGCGACCTCGGACATCGGGAAGGCGCCCGCGCTCGGCGCTGACACCAGCGCCGTCGGCGCGGCGGCCGTGCCGCGCGCCGCCAACGGCCACGGGCCGGTGCTGGGCGTCAACAGATCGGTCAGAGCGTCGGGCAGGCCAGGGAAGGTGCATACCCCTTCTTCGGCGTAGGTGGGGGGCGTCGTCCTGAGATCGGAGGCGGCTATGACAGCATCCAACCCGCTCCACAGCTTGACGTGGTCCCAGACGGCGCCGTCAGCCGTGCGTTGCGTGCCGGTCAGCGTGACCTCGGTGCCCCCGAGCAGCTGGGTGATCAGATGGGCGGAGGTAGAGGGTGCGTCGTAGGCCGCGGTGCAAGAATGCTGTGCATAGACCAGCGAATTGGCAGCCGCCTGCGCGCCGCCACTCGGCACGGGAACGAGTGCAAGCAGCACCACCAGCGTTGGCAGCAAGCGTGGGAACCGTAGTGCCCACCGCAGCGGTGAATCTGCCCCGCTCCTGGAATGCGCCGATCGAGGCTTCGCCATTCCAGTCCTCCCCCTGGTGCCGTTGTGCCGTCCACGCGCCTGCCTGTCATCCAGTATAGCTCATGTGCATACGTCGCCGTTAACAGCAGCTGTAGCGGCAGCAGTCAGCGTGCCGTGCGCACGTCTGCCAGGCGCATGGAGAGGACGCGAGAGACGCTGTCGGCGCCCATGGAGACGCCGTAGATGGCGCCAGCGTGGGTCATGGTCACACGGTTGTGGGTGATGACGACGAACTGGGTCTCTTCGGCGAGGACCTTGAGGATGTCACAGAAGCGCACCACATTGGCTTCGTCCAGGGCCGCGTCCACCTCGTCGAGGAGACAGAACGGCGGAGGATTCGTCTCCAGCAGGGCGAAGAGGAGGGCCGCCGAGACCATGGCGCGCTCGCCTCCCGACAGCAGGGAGAGATCCTGCACGCGCTTGCCCGGAATCTGCACGAAGACTTCGACACCTCCAAGGCCAACCGGCCTGGGCACGCCTGCAGGCGGCTCGGCGTCTTCATCGTCCTCTTCGACAGGCTGGCGCCGCGGGGCCGTCAGCTCCAGCCGCGCGGCTCCGCCGTTGAACAGGGTGGTGAAGTGACGCTGGAAGCGGAGATTGACCGCCTCGAACGTTTCGGCGAACTGGCGGCGCATGGTGGCGTCCAGCTCGGCGATGATCGAGCGCAGATTGGTGGACGCCTGTTCCATGTCTTTGACCTGGCTGGTGAGAAAGTCATAGCGGGTCTTGAGCTCTTCGTACGCCTGCGGCGCCTCAGGATCGTAGCCGCCAAGGTGGCGCAGCCGGTTGCGCAGCTGATCGATGCTCCGGCGCATTTTGGCGGCCTCCTCTGGCGAGAGCTGGTGGCTCGCGTCCGCGGCTGCCCCAGCGGTGTCCGCGCCGAGCAGCCGCTCCACAGTGGACTGCACGCCGTCTTCGTCAGCGTCGCCCAACTCCGCCAGCTCCTCGCGGACCTGAGAGGCCAGCGCTTCCACGGCATCGCGGGCACGTTGCGCCTCGATACCGCGGCGCCGGTAGTCCACCTCGGCGTTGCTCAGCTCCTGGCGCGCGAGGGCCTGATCGCGGTCGATCTGGCCCAGATCGCGCTCTGCAGCCGCCAGAGTCGCATCGTGCTCCTGGAGCTGGGTGTTGAGGTCGCGCAACTGGGTCCGCAACTCCGCCAGCGCCGCCTGTTGCTGGGCCGTCGACTCTTCGAGCTGGGCGCGCTGGGCCGCGATGGACTGCACACGCTCGGCGCGCCGCTCGATCTGCGTGGCCAGCTCGGTGGCCTGCGCGCGCAATTGATCCGCGCGCTGCGCCAGTGCCTTGGCCTCCTGCCGTTGCACGGCCAGCGCGGTGCGCTCGCGCGCCAGCTCTTCTTGCTGCGCACGGTTCGCGGCGGCAAGCTCATCCACCGCCTCCTGCACGGCACGCGCCTGCTCAGCCGCCTCTTGCTGGGCGGCTTCCTGCTCCGCGACGCGGGTGGCGGTGGCCTCCACCTCCTGTTCTACGCCGGCGGTCTCCGCCGCGAGCTGGTCCGCCACGGCCTGGCTGAGCTGCTGGTCGCTCTGCGCGCGCTCCGCGTCTCGCTGCAAGCCGGCCACCTCACGCGCCAGCTCCTGCGCCCGCGCTTCGGCCCGCTGTGCTTCACGCTCCAGAGACACCGCGCGCTCGCGGCGCTCTTGCTGCGCGTGCGCGGCGCGTGCCTGTCGTGCCTCGAGCTCCGCGATCTCGGCATCCCGGCGTTCCAGCTCGGCCGGAAGCTGGCGCAGCTCACGCTCGCGCGCCAGCAGCGTGCTCTCCGTGCCCGGCGCCGGGGAAGGCGTTCCCGCCGAGGGGTCGATGCGAGCGCCGCCGCCGCGCAGCCAGCCCTCACTATGCAGCACCTCGCCGGAGAGCGCAGCCAGGGCTCGCTGGGCGCTCCGCTGCGCGGCGCCGTTCGCGGGCGCCAGGGCACGGTGCGCGCCGTCGAGGTCTTGGACGATGTAGATGCCCGCGAGCAGACGGTCCAGCAGTGGGCGCAGCTCCGGCTGAGTCTGGACGTAGTCCGCGGCCGGACCGAGCACGTGTTGGCCTTCCGGGGCTACGGCAGGCGTGACGCTCGCCGCGGAGAACGCGGCGCGCTCGGCTGGAGGCCAGGCGATCACGGCGTGACCCGCCCGGTGTTCACGCAGCCAGCGCGCGCATGTCATTGCATCGTCGGCGGTCGCCACGACCACGGCCTGTAGAAAGGGCCCAAGCGCTCCTTCGATCGCGGCCTCATAGCCAGGGGAGGCCCGCACCAGACGGGCCATGACGCCGACAATTGGCGGGCGCTCCGCTTCCGGCGTCTGCAACATCGCACGCACGCCGTCGGCGTAGCCGTCGAGGCCACGGTGCCACTCTTCGAGCAATGCCAGGCGATCCGCGACGCCACGCCGCTCGCGCTGGGCATCCGCGACAGCACCACGCACTTGCTCCACATCGGCCTGGCCGGCGGCGATCTCGCGTTGCAGCTCCTCGCGCTGGCCCGTCAACCCCTCGACCTCGCGTCGGACCGCCTCGAACGCCGTCTTGCGCTCTTCGAGTGCGGCGCGCGCGACTTCGAGCTTGCGCTGCGCCGCGGCAACGGCATCCTGGCGGGCGGCCAGGGCACGGTTGCGCTCGCCCAATTGGCGCTGGAGGCGCCCAAGCTCGGTCTGGGCGGCGCCCAGGCGCGCCTGTACCTGGACGGCGTCGCGCTGGGCCGCGCGCAGTCGCGCTTCTTCTCGCTCCTGATCCTGGCGTGCGGCATGCTGGGCGCGCTCCAGAACTTCGACACGCGTGGCCAGGGCATCCGCGTGCGCTTCGGCGGTGGTGACCTGCTCGTCCAACGCTTCGGCATGCGCTCGCGCCACCTCGAGCGCGGCCTCTTGCGCGCCTTGTTCGCCCTCAAGATCCGCGGTCTGGCGCTCCAGGCTGGCCCGGCGCTCCTCCCCAACGGCCTGATCGCGCTCAATGCTCTGAATGCGTCCGGTTGTCTCGCCCCTTGCCCGGCGCAGCTCCGCGATCCGCGCCACCGCGGCATCGCGAGCCTCGCGGGTCTGTTTGGCGCGTTCTTCGTCGGCCGCGAGCGCGCTGCGGATCTGCTCGATACGCGTGGCGAGCTCGGTCTCAGCGGCGTCGGCCCGCTCACGCGCGGCGTGTGTCTCGCGCCACTGCCAGGCATACCACGTGCGCAGCATGCGCTTGAGGTCTTCGCGTGTGCCGGCGTACTCGCGGGCGCGCTTGGCCTGCTCGGCCAGCGGGCCGAGGCGCGGCTCGATCTCGCCGAGAATGTCGCGTAGGCGGCTCAGATTGGTCTGCGTGAGCGTAAGCTTCTGCTCGGCATCGGTGCGCTGCGCCTGAAACTGGCGGATACCCGCGGCATCCTCAAACAGCCCACGGCGCTCTTCCGCCCGCAGACTCAGCGCCTGGTCCACCAGACCTTGCCCGATGACCGTATACGAATCGTGGCCGATGCGCGCCTGCGCCAATAGCAAGAGCAGGTCGCGCAGCCGCACGCGCTGGCCGTTGATGAGGTATTCGCTTTCCCCCGAGCGAAAGCTGCGCCGGGCCGCGGTGACTTCGGTATGCTCGTTGGGCAGCCATCCGGCGCTGTTATCCAGCACCAGGCCAACCTCGGACATTTGCATCGGGGCGCGGCTCTGGCCGCCTGCGAAAATGATGTCGTCACTCTTCTTGCCGCGCAGCTGGCGCATGCTCTGCTCGCCCAGTACCCAACGAATTGCGTCTGCCAGGTTACTCTTGCCTGAGCCATTCGGGCCAACGATCGCGGTGATGCCTGAGCTGAACTCCAGTACCGTGCGCGGCGCAAAGCTCTTGAATCCTTGCAGCTCGAGCCGTTTGAGATACACCGCGCGTCACCTCTCGCTATCCCATGCGCCGTGCGCCGTGCGTGTCCTGTGCTCCGGCGGGGGAGAAATCAACGGTACCCGCACCAGTGTACCATTCCGGCCGGACGCGCTCAGGAGCGGCCAGCCGCAAATGGCCCAGGTGGGCTAGCGCGTGCGTCGCGTGGTGACTGGTACCTGAGCGTTGGTGCGTGTAATGCTCGCGTGCTACAATGCCGAACTGAAGTATCGTGCTCCGGCCGCCAGCGAGCTGGGCGTGACTGGAGTGCGCGCGCTGGGCTACGTGCGCGAGGAGGCGGTATGGTCGTCACCCTGTATGCCAAAGCCGGCTGTTGTCTCTGCGACGACGCGCGTGCCCTGCTAGAAGAGCTGGCGGCGGAAACGGACTTCGAGCTGCGGGAGGTGGATATCCGCAGCGATCCAGCGCTTTTCGAGCGTTACCGCTATCGTATCCCCGTGGTGACGGTGGATGGCAAGGAGGCGGTCGAGGGCCGCATCGGCTCACAGGACCTTGCAGCGGCGCTCGGACGCTAGTGTCCTTTCCCACAACACGCTCTGTGCGGACGAGGAAGAGAGCCAGCAAGGAGAGCCCAGCGGCGCGGCCGGCCGCGCATGGAAGGAGGCGGCCATGCTGAATCATCTGCGGCAGCTCAGCTGGCGCATGGTCGTGAACGGCTGCGTGGTATGGGGGTTGGCGCCGTACGCCGAGCCGGCGCCGCGCCCGGACGGCACAGTGGAGTATCGTCCGCGCCGGGCCGCCGAGAGCGGCGACGAGGGCATCAGCTGTGTGGATGACTGTGCACGCGCTGCCTTGCTCGCGCTGAGTATCGCGGAGCGTTCGGGGGCGTTCGCAGGCGGCGCTGGCGATAGATCGGATGGAGCGCAGGCGCTCCTCTGGGGACGCCGCTGGCTCGCGTTCGTGCGGTACATGCAGCTCCGCGACGGGCGGTTCGCCAACTTCGTGCTGGATGCGTCGGGGCGGCGCAATCTCGACGGCGTCACGTCGGCTCCCGGCGGCCCGTGGTGGACAGGGCGAGCGCTGTGGGCGCTGGCACGCTATCACCGGCTGACGGGAAGCGCCTGGGCACTGCGTGCCTGGCGGCGATGCCCGCTGCCCGAACTGGGCGATGATGGCAAGACGCTGGGCCTCTTCGCGCTCGCGGGGTTGGAGCTGCTTGGTGCCGATGCCGACGCGCTGCCTCCGCCACACCGCGCGGCGCTCCGGGAGGAGCAAGCGCGCATGCGG
This sequence comes from uncultured Ktedonobacterales bacterium, assembly GCA_964416775.1. Classification (GTDB taxonomy): domain Bacteria; phylum Chloroflexota; class Ktedonobacteria; order Ktedonobacterales; family JADMIN01; genus CAYQFU01. The sequence goes on along the minus strand of CAYQFU010000058.1, from coordinate 8,159 downwards.
GTGCTGGTTGAAAAGTGGTGCGAAGCCATTGTGGCCAGTGGACCCGGCTACTTCCGCGACGCTCCAGGCAAAGCCGAGCTGCCGCTCTGGGGCTATCACCAGCTGCATGCCGTGGCGCGTGCGGCCACGGTGTTTGGCCGCCCGGATTTCCTGCCTGCGTGCAGAGAGACCGTGCGGACGCTCGTCGGTCCGGCCATCGCGGCCTGCGGCTGGTACGCGTACGATCCGGCCCAGGGCGGATCGAAAGTAGGATTGTGCGCGTACTGCCTCGCGCCGCTGGTGCAGGGACTGGGTGCGCTGTACGACGCCACTGGCGACGGACAATACAGGGAGCTCGCGCTGCAGGGGGCGGCCTGGCTGTATGGGCGCAACGATGCGGGCGTCGCGCTCTATGATGTTGTGACGGGGCAATGCGCGGACGGGCTGGACGGGCCGCGCGCCGAGCGGCCATCGCCCAATCGCGGGGCGGAGTCGTCCATCGAAGCGGGGTTCATGGAGCTCGAACGCTTGCGCTTGCTCGATGCCGTCACGGTAGCCAGGAGCGCGAGCCGTCAGTAGATGATCACCGTCGTGCCCTCAGGACTCCAGCCATACAGCCACTGCACAAAGGGCGTGGGCGCCGCGACGCAGCCATGCGTGCCCCACTGCCACTCTCGGGCGACAGGATCATAATGCCAGTCGTTCATGCCGGGTCCCCAGACGTGATGCCAGGGCGCATCGTGGATGAGAAAGCCACCTGTGCGGAACTCCATGGTGTAGTTGACGGGCGTGGGTGGATACCAGAACGCGGAGCCTGGCCCCCAGGGCGAATAGAGGGTGGCGGGGGCGAGCTTGTCGAAGATGTGGAAAACACCCACGGGCGTGGGCAGCTGCGGACGACCCGTGATGGCGAGCGAGCCAGCGATGAAGACTCCGCTCTGATAGACGTGGATGGTCTGGCTGAAGCGCGAGACGACGATCACCTTGTCCGGCGTGCCAATAGCCGCGATGAGGCTCAGCTCGTACGCGCTGGGCTTGTCGGGCGCCAGGTAGCCCGAGGGCGCGGCAGGCAGGCCTGGGGGCAGGGGAGCATCGAGTGGTGTCGTGGCCTGTTGGTTGGCCCGGTTCACGCTGTCGGGTGCGAAGAGCGTGATCACGGGTGCAGCGGCCGTTGCAGGCGCCTGATGGGCTGCGGCGTGGGCGTGGCTGGCGGGATGCGAGGGATGGCGTGCCAGTGTCGCGGCGCCTACGGCGAAGACCATCGCGGCCAGCAGAAATGCTGAGGCGACGGTCAAGGAGCGTCTGGAAGGCCCGCGACTCATGTTGCTCACGCTTTCACCTCGAGACGGCAAGGTCGGTGCACGCAGTCGTGCAGGGTGGTATGCCGGTCATGTCCCGTCTATGATCCGCATTGTACCAAAGAAGCCGCGTACGCGCCAGCCCCTGCTTGCTGGTGGGCGGAATGGGCTACTGTTGACGAGCGGAAGCGCTACGCAGAGGAAGAGACGAGCATTCGTGCCAGCCTGGAAGAAAGCCAAACAGACGCAGGAACACGGTTGGGTTTGCACTGAGGCGCACGGGACGCGGGCCAGGCTGGTCCGAATCCTGCAGGGAGATGGCCAGCCAGCGAACCGCTGAGTAGGCGCATGCGCGTGGACTTGCTCCTGGACCAGCACGGTGAGCGAAGGTCACTCAGGGAGGGCCCACCATGACACTGATGTCGACGGACGATCTGCGTGCAATGGACCTGCTCGATCGCGCTGGAAACCGGATCGGGGGCGTCAGGGATGTCTTGCTCGACGGCGACAGCGGACGGACGCGCTATGTGGTGGTGGCGCTGGGACAGGCGGGGCTGGCCGGGGCGCTCGGCATCGGCGAGCGCTTGATCCCAATCCCCTTCCGGGCATTGCGGCTGGAGACGGGACGCATGGTGTTATCGCGCGACGCGACGGCGCTCGCGGCGGCGCCATCCTACACGCGAAGTCATCCGCCCAGCTTTGAAGCGGTATATTGCGCGAAGCTCGCCGATTTCTGGGGGGTCGAGGCGGATGATGCGGATGGGGATGACGCCGTGCATCACGTGGTGGCCGGGGACCTGGCTCACGCGGCGCTGCCGCGGGTTGGCGCCAGCGCCGATCTCGCGACAGTGGCGCGGACGCTGGCGGCGCGGGGTGCCGATGCCGCGCGTGTCGTGGACGAGCAGGGTACGACGCTCGGCATTGTCACATTACGAGACGTTGGGCTGGCGCTGGGGCGAACGCACTCGGGCGCACCGCGATGGTCGCGATCTGGGGCCACGGCTGGAGAGAGCAGCGCCAACGTCACGGACCAGAACGCGTCCCACGGGGACCCAGGCCAATCGCGACTGGCACGCGCGCCAGATACGACGCCCGTGACGCAGCCACCGGGTGGCGTCGACGCGTCAGAGGACCAGGAGCCTGCAGCGGCGGCGGCCTCGGATGGTCAGAGCGGGGCCGTGGTAGAGGATCGCGCGCCGCCTCCTGCCACCCCGGCTGTCGGCAACATCCCCGACGAACCCGCGGCGCTAGCCGTCCTGTGCTCCCACTGCGGCGCGCACAACCGGCCCAGTGCGGCATTCTGCGCAGCGTGCGGAGCGCGTTTGCGCTGAGCGCCGTGCTCGCGCACGGCTACCGAGCTACCGATCGGGCCTGTAGCGCCCCGAGAGCGGCACGGAGGACTGTAAGGATGTCCAGACTTTCCCGCATTTTATAGTCTATGGCTATAGGAAAGGGCGATGGGGACGGCTGACCGTCCTTGACCCCCCTCTCCCCTCCCTCCCATAATCTCTGGTAAAGCCGCGCATGGGGCCGCGGCTGCCACATCGAGCAACGAATTCGGACGGCCCGCAAATGTCTTTCCGCGATCTTCGCGAGTTCATCGCCTTTCTGGAGCAACGCGGTCAGCTCGTGCGCGTCACAGCGCCCGTCAAAGCCGATCTGGAGATCACCGAGATCACCGACCGCGTGAGCAAAGCCGGCGGTCCCGCGCTGCTCTTCGAGCGCGTGCAAGGGTATGACATGCCGGTGGTCATCAATCTCTTTGGCAGTTACCAGCGCATGGCGTGGGCGCTGGGCGTGGAGAACCTGGACGAGCTAGGGCTGCGCATCAAAAAGTGGATTGACCTGGTGCAGAACCGGCCACCGGAGGGATTGCTAGAAAAGGTCAAGCTCGTGCCGGAGCTAGCGGAGCTGGCCCGTATCGGCCCCCACACGGTGACGCACGCGCCCTGTCAGGAGGTCGTGATCACGGACCACCCGTCCGTGTTCCAGTTCCCCGTCCTCAAGTGCTGGCCACTGGATGGCGGACCGTACCTCACGCTCACGATGTGTCACTCCAAGGACCCCGAGACGGGCAAGCGCAACATCGGCATGTACCGGGTTCAGGTCTTCGACGAGCAGACCGTGGGCATGCACTGGCAGATTCACAAGGGTGGCGCGGCGCACTTCCGCGACGCGCAGCTAGGCCACAAGAAGCGCATGGAAGTGGCCGTCGTCGTCGGGGCCGATCCGGCAAGCATCTATGCCGCCAGCGCGCCCCTGCCACCTGGCGTGGACGAGCTTCTGTTCTCGGGATTCCTGCGCCGGCGGCCGGTAGATGTGGTGCAGTGCAAGACGGTGGACGTCAAAGTGCCCGCCGATGCTGAGATCGTGCTCGAAGGGTATGTGGACACTGACGAGCTACGTCCCGAAGGTCCGTTCGGCGATCACACCGGCCACTACACGCCGATCGAGCCATACCCGGTGATGCACATCACGGCCATTACGCACCGCCGCAATCCGATCTATGCCACCACCATCGTCGGCAAGCCTCCCATGGAGGACGCCTATTTGGGCAAGGCAACGGAGCGCTTCTTCCTGCATCTGCTGCGTGTCGTGCTCCCCGAAATCGTAGATATCAACATGCCCATCGAGGGGGGATTCCACAACGTGGTGATCGTCTCCATCCGCAAGCGCTATCCAGGCCAGGCCCGCAAGGTCATGGCCGGCATCTGGGGTATGATGTTGATGATGCTCTCGAAGTTCATCATTGTGGTGGATGAGAACGTCGACGTGCAGAACATGCATGAGGTGTTGTTCCGTGTGGGCAACAATGTCGATCCCAAGCGCGATACCCTGATCGTAGACGGCCCGGTGGATGCGCTGGACCACTCGTCGCCATACGAGAAATTCGGCTGGAAGATGGGTCTGGACGCCACGGCGAAGCTGCCCGAGGAGGGCCATCCGCGTCCCTGGCCGCCGGACATCGAGATGAGCGCGGAAATCAAAGCACTGGTGACGGAACGATGGGCAGAGTACGGTATCCATCTCTAGACAAGCCAGAGTCGCCCGAACAGGCAGCGACTCCAGGCGCGCGTGGCGCGCGTGGCGCGCGCGGGCGCCGGGGCGACGCCGGCTTCGCCCTGGCTGTGCTCGCGCTCGTCGCGCTGACGGTCTTCTTGCTGACCCGTGTGGGCGACGCCGTGACAGCGCCGCATGCCGCCACCGCGAAAAAGCAAACGCCGGCGGCAACCGCTACAGCCACTCGTCCGAGCGGTGTGATGGCGGCGGCCTTGCGTACCTTCCCCATGCCCGACGCCAATGCCGACCTGATGCAGCCAACGGTAGACGCTGCGGGCCAGGTCTGGTTTGGCGAGATGGGCACCAATCGACTCGGGCGGCTCGATCCGCGCACGGGGCAGGTGAGCGCCTGGACGCCCCCAGGCGGCGAGTACGGGATCATGGACGTGGCCGTGGCGCCCAATGGTGCCATCTGGTTCACCGAGCAATCCGCCAATTACGTCGGCCGGTTCGATCCAGCATCCGGCACATTCAAGACATATTCGTTAGAGGTCCAGAACGGGCATCCCGCGGCACCGCAGGATCTCAAGATCGATGCGAGCGGGCGCATCTGGTTCACCGAGGTGACGTTGGGCGCGATCGGGCGACTGGATCCGGCGACCGGGCAGATCAAGACGTGGCCCGTGCCCCCGGTCGCGGCGGGCAGCACGGTGTATCCGTACGGCCTGGCGCTTGCGAGCGATGGGACCGTCTGGTTCTCCGAGCTGGCGGGCGGCACGCTGGGACACCTGGACCCCGCCACGGGCCACGTGCGGCTCTACACCACCCCGACAGGAGACGCCGAGATCTTCTCGCTCGCGGCGGGCCCGGACGGCCGGCTCTGGTTTTCTGAGCTGCAGTATGGCAAGCTGGGTGTGCTCGATCCGCACACAGGCTCCGTCAAGGAGCTGAACGTTCCGACACCGGAGAGCACGACACCGAATTTGTATGACGTCGCGGTGGCGCCCGACGGCACCGTCTGGGCGGCCTCGATGGGGCAGAACGCGATCGTCCGCTATGTCCCGACCACAGCCACATTCACGCTTTTTGAGCTGCCTGATACGCAGTCGCTACCGTATGGGCTGACCATTGACCGGACCGGGCACGTGTGGTTCACGGCCGATCGCGCGCCTACGAATTACGTGGGGACGCTGACGCGCTCTTGACCCGGGGCAAAGCGCGCTTCCCATGCTCCCATGCCCCCGATACGCTCCCTGGGCGCCAGATTGCGCGAACAGGGATGCCACCTGTCACGATGACAAGGCGTCATGCGTCGTCCCCAGCCTCCAGCGCGCCCGCGACATTGTGGGACGTAACCAACTGGCGCACCTCAGTGCGCGAGATGCGCCCGGTGAACGCGTAGAAGATGGCGAGCCCGGCGTTGAGTGCGATGCTGGCCCATGCTCCCCACGGACCGAGGAACGCCAGTCCGAACGCGACGAGGTAGTACAGCCAGCCGAAGCGGTATTGCCGCGTGATACTCTCCACCTCCGCCCGGTCGGCGTTGGGAACGAGCAAGCGATCCTTCACGACGATGCGGCGCCACATCACGTTGTACAGCACGGAGATCACTACTAACACGGCGCTGTAGACCGCCGCGGCCAACCAGGCATCGGCCGTCCCGGCGAAGTTCGCCACCAATGCCGTCGGGAAGTTCACAAACGTCACCATCATCAGCAATAGCCCATTTGCGATGACAAACGGCCGGTCAATGCGGCCGACAAATTGGAAGAGGCTATGGTGATTGATCCACATCACCAGGATCGTGAGGAAACTCACCGCGTAAGTGACAAAGGCGAGCCAGCGGTATTGGTCGAGGACGAGATTCAGCAGTGACTGGCCTGGGTGCAGCGCCCCGCGCACGGGCACTGGGATGCCGAGTACGAGCAATGTCACGGCGATGGCGAAGACGCCGTCGCTGAAAGCTTCCAGCCGACCAGTCTCCTTGCGCTCTTGCGTCGGCGCATGCGCGCGCATGGCGCTCCTCCTTCGCTAGCCCATGAATCTTCGCGGGTATCCACCGGAGGCGTGGCGTCCGACGTATCTGAGGCACCGCCGGTGGCATCCCATATGGTAACAATATTGTCACCCATACTGTAACCGGTTTCAGATTCGTCCGCACCAGCAAAAGGGCTAGAGCGTGGTGGGGATTCGATAGGGAGGAGGCGCATTGGACGGGCGCATGGAGAGAGACGCACAACCGCCTGTCATCGAGTCGAACCTGACACGACGGCAGCGTCAACTCATTGGATAACCATTGACGCCGTCGATCCGCGTCTATTCAGGTCCCCGCGGATCCCGGCACGGGGCAATCCGCGGCAAGCGTATGCTTGCCGCGGCGCGAGCGCGACACGCGCTGGGTACAGCGGTTAGGGAAGGCAGTCCAAGCGCTCATCAGCGTTCCGGGCGAACTATCTGCGTAAGGTTAGATTCTCGCAGCCGGTCGCGTCAGAGCCCAGTTCGTCCGTCAGGTCCGTCCTGCCCGACCTCGCCTCGCTGCGGCTTGTCATCTTTCGCCAAAGCGCTGGCGACTGCCAGGAGGGCGAGTGCGATCAAGATGCGAAGAATAGTCGGCCAATTCCGGCGCAGCACCGCGAGGAGCGCTCCAACCATTGCTCTGAGCGCCTCCTGAATTTGCTTCAGGGCGCCTCCAAAATCGCCGTGAAGCGACTCCTGAATGGCCTGTTGGCCACCCTGCCCCAGCATTGTGCGCGCGCTTTCCGCGAATACAGCGTCAAGCGCCTCTCGGAGGAGAGCCTGAAGCGTTTGCTCCATCCTGACTTGCATCTCCTGGTTGGAGAAGCCATCTGGCGCAGCCTCGAACAGCTTTTGCAGCAGCGTATGGAGTCCGCGTTCCGCACGTTGCTGGATAGCGGCGCGAGTCGATTCGGTCAGCAGCCCGGTCAGTCCGGAGACCAACAACGACTGGAGCCACTGCTCGCCCTGGCGCTCCGCAGCCTGCACTGCTGGACGAAGAATCTCCGCGAGTGGGAACTGCGGAGCTTGCACGTGCGGAGTCGGTGCCTGCTGAGCGGCCTGGCTGGGCGGTTGTGGGACGGGCGGCTGTTGGACTGTCGACGGGGCGCCCTGCCCTTGAGGTGCCTCCTGACGAGCACCTTCTCCGCCCGCGATAGATGCGGGCGCTTTCGGCGTCTGCGACTGTTCCACCGCCTGCGTCACCTGCTGCCGGAACTCATCCAGCACGGGTTGGATGGCCTGGGCAATCTGTTGCTCCAACAGCTGGCTGAAGTCTAGATTGGGGCCTGTCGCCTGCCCTTGAGCACTGCTCCCCGCGGATCCCTGATTCGCCGACGGTGGTGACTGAGTTTGGGTGTTGGAGATCGGTCCGGCGACGGACGCCGAATTCGGTGCTGGTCCCGGCTGTGCAGCCCCTGGCGGTTGCTGCAGCGCTCCCTCCTGCTGGACTGCCATGTTGTCCTCCTCGTCCAGGACTGCTCGCTATAGGAATACTCGGGCTGCACATCCGGGTGGGTGTCCAGGTTGCGGTCAAATCACGGTCGATCAACTGGTCAATCTACTGCACGGCGACGCAGACGGACCCAATGATCCGGGACGCCGCCAGCCTACGGTGCGACCAGGGTAGAGATAGGTTTCTGGCGGCGGTGCCCGAACCGGATCACCTTCCTGAGTCGAGACTCCGTAGTCGAGACTCCTTCACTAGCGCCGACGACTTCCAGAAGATCTCACGGCTGTCATGCGGCCGCCGGTGACGGCTGGCCCTGCTGGACGTGCTTGTCTGGGTGGCCGGACTCCTGCCCCGGGATCAACCGGGTCGCCAGTCCCTTGAGCGTGTTCTGGAGCATGTTCTTCACTCCGCCCATG
>CAYQFU010000057.1:12481-24734 GCA_964416775.1 uncultured Ktedonobacterales bacterium | reverse complement strand
GCCCCTGGCTGCGCGCAGAGAACCGTGAGAAACCTGTCACCTTATCGAGCGCGCCGGTAAGCCTCTCCAGCGACACTGTCGTCGTGGGCACCGTGGCCCGTCGCGCACCGCAGCGCATCGGGAGGGGCGGTTCGTGAGAACCTGCCCCACCGAACCTCACACAACAGAGGTCCAGAGACCGATGGCAGGACGACTTCTTGGCGGGACGGAGGCCCTCATCACCGGCGCCAGCAGTGGCATCGGCCGTCGTGTTGACCACATCAGGTGCTCCACTCCCGCTCGGCGCCGCTCACGCAGCTCATCAACAGCAAGCTAGCAAGACAGACAACTAGAAAGCAGAACCCCGTGACGACCTCAGCCGCTCCCCGGTCGATCACCAGCGACCATGTGGTGATCGCGTCGAACCAACCGTATGAGAAGGTCCTCGAGGCGCTTCAGCGCCGCATGGGCTCAGAGGAAGGCTGGCGAGAGACCGACCAGCGAATCCATACCCTGGCTGCCGCGCCGGCACCTTGGGAGCAGGCAGAAGAGACGATTGACGGGCAACTGGGGACCAGCGATTTTACGATCTTCAAGGCGGTCGAGCATACCGCTCTGCACCGCATAGCAGGCAAAACCAGTCGAGCCATCCAGCATATGGCCGCAGGGTCTTTTCATGTTACAACAGATCAGGTAGACTGTGTGGCATGAACAAGACAGCCGGGCGCCCAGCACGCTCAGTAGTCTGTGGCGGCGCCAGCACGTTTGGTTACACCAGCGCGGACCTGCAATTGTAAGCGGCCTCGTCTTCTTCACCATCATTGCCACATACAATTTGCTGTGGACACGCTTCACCATCTCGCGGACTCCAGATACGTGGTACGGGCAAGCGCAATACTACCTACTCTATGCTTGGTTGGTGGCGGTGCCGCAGACCGTATTGAACCTGCAGGGGTTCCTCTTCACGCATCCCAGAGCACCGATTTTCACGCGGGAGAGTGCTTGGGATGCGCTGCATACACCGCTACACATCCGCATCGTGGCACGTGGCACCAATCCAGGCGCTGTCCAACGGACCATCGAGGCGGATCGAGCAGTGATTGCTGCATTTACCGACCTCTATGGCGTCCGCCCACGAGTTACGATCGAGGTAGTAACTGATAACCGAGTGCCTATCGACGTGGCTCAGTATGTGGTGCCAGCAGATTTCAAGACACCACACGGGGCGCTGTTCAAGGCGCGTGCGTTGCAGTATGCTGTCGGAGCTGTGTCGGTTGCGCACAATGCATGGATTCTGCACTGCGACGAGGAAACGCAAATTACTCTGTCTGGGTTGACTGGATGCCTGCAATTCATGCAGCAGGAGATCGAGACGGTACACCCAGGTGAGTACCCTGCCGTCGGCCAAGGCGCTATCCTCTACCATCGTGACTTCTGGCTCCGACCGTTTCTGACCCTCGCCGACTCAATGCGTACCGCCCTGGACTTTGGATATTTCCGAGTGCAGCACTACGTCTGGCATCGACCATTATTTGGTTTACACGGGTCGTTCATCTTGGTTCGCCAGGACATTGAGCGTGCTGTTGACTTCGACTTCGACAGTTACCGCTCAATCACTGAAGATGCGTATTGGGCGCTGCGGCTTGTTGATCGTGGCATTGGCCTCAAGTGGGTGCATGGCTTCTTGAGCGAGCAAGCCACATTCAGTGTTCAGGACTTCCTGCGGCAGCGCAAGCGCTGGTTCACCGGACTCTGGCATGTGCTGGCTGGAAAAGGTGTCCGGTGGCGAACGAAGCTCGTGCTACGTGCGTCCGTTGTATCCTGGGCATGTGGTCTTCTGGGAACACTGGCGATTGCCATACAGTTGATCCACCCCATTCCTGTTCCCTGGTACATCCTTCTCCCCGCCTCAGTGTGTCTGGCGACCTATACATCCATCACCGTATATGGGCTGCTTGTCAACTTTCAAGAGCTACACCTTCAAACCCACGGCATCAGGTGGCTCATTGTGTTGGCGCAGATCGCGTTGGGGCCCATATTTGCTGGACTAGAGGGTACTGCCATTCTTTGGGGTCTGTTCACGCTTAACACGGTGAAGTTCCATATCGTCAAGAAATAGACACCGTTGTTCGTGCGCGCACGACGGTGTAACTGAAGAATAGTGAGATGCGGCCAGCACCGAGCTACGTTCGCGCGGTCCTTTTCCTGATCATGGCAGTCCTCATCGGCGTGCTCTGTGTTGGCCTAGTAGAGCACTATTCATGATTGCTGGGCATCGAGGTATCCGATCATCTTGCACCTCCGACGACGTTGCCTCTGCTTCACCCCTCGCCCGCTCCGTCCCACAGCTCGCGCACCGCTTCCGCCAATTCCGGTGAGCCAGGGTCGAGCAGCTGCCAATCCGCGCGCGGCAGCGTATCGCGCACATAGCGGAACGGCCCCGACCACTCCTGCGCCCACGCTGCCAGTTGCTCCAGTGTCGCCTCCGCGGCGGGTCGTTCTGCCCGCAACACTGGAATCAGCCGCTCCGCCTGGTCGTACACCTCGTGGTCTTTGGTGAACCACGTCTTGTCGTCGCGCACCACCAGATCGAGATACAGATCCACGTACGCGCGCTCCGGCGCATCCACCGGCAGTGCCGCCAACGGCAGCACCACATCGCAGTACACCAGCGCCAGCCGCTCGCCCAGGTATTGCGCGCCAATCAGATAGCGTTCGCCCGGCCACCAATAGTGCAGCGTGTTGTATGTGGCGCTGAACGTCCCCGTGCCCCAGCGCATCTCCGTGCCCGCGGGCGTCCATACGGCCACGCATTCCGCGCTCAGCGGCAGCACGTACGGCTCCCACGCTCCCCACTGCATGCCGTCGATCAGCATCTTGCGCGCGGCGATCCGCTGCAGCATCGTACGCCTCCCCAACACAGACACGGGCCACACACGTGCGAGCGCGGCGCCCGCCGTTCCGCTGAGCGCCGCGCTCGAACACGTCATCGCTAGTGCTCGCGGCTCACCGCTGCTGCGACGCCACCTCGGTCGCCTGCCGCCGCTCCCGCAGCACGATGTGCGTGAACGGCACGCGGAACACCGTAAACACATCCAGGCTGATCAGCAGCCCGGACAGAATGCACACCGCCCCCAAAAACTCGACGAACGCGCCGATACTTCCGTTGCCCAGGCGCTGTAAGCCGGTTCCACTCGCGAAGATTGCGCCCAATGCCATCAATATCATGGACACGACCCGATAGCCGGGAGCATGCTTGCGGTAGAAATTCCAGGCGCTCCAGCCTGCGCCCCCAAACAGCAGCAAGGCGCCAACAATATTCATGAGTGCGACGAACGGTACCAGATCGCCTGGGATGATATTGCGAAACTCCGTCCCCGTAACAGTAGACGTGGGCAATGTCGCAAGCCGCGCCGACTCAGCGGCATTGATCGGCAGCAAGAGAATGCGCGCGCCGACGTAGACGCTGATGAGGACCGCGATGATGACTGCCCAACGCGACACGCGGCGCGGCGCCTGCAGATAGAGCGACCCCAGGCCCAGATAGGCCGCGGTGAGCACGCCGCCAAAGAAATACCAGGCCTTGAAGTTCCCTACGCTCCAGTGCCCCACCTCTCCGAGGAACTGTGCGCCCGCCGCGATCCCATAGAACAGCAGACCCAGCGTCCACAACAGCTTGTAGGGCCTTGGCCGCTCGCGATACTGATCGAAGATGAAGACCGCGGCGACCAGAGCCAGAATACAGGCGAGCAATTCGAAGATTGCCGTGGCGGTCATTGCGCCGTTACTCCTTCTGCCTGCTGGAGTGCCTGCCCGAAGTACCTCACCAGGGCATCGGTCAGACCATCCATAGTATACTCCTCGGCCGTTACCGCGGGAACCAATCCCTGTTCTCGCGCCGTAGCCGCCGTCACCGGCCCAATGCACGCCACCGCCACCCCGCGCAGCGCCTCCGCGGGTGCGCCCAGCCCGCTCGCCGCGAGACTCGCGACGAAGCCGCGCACTGTGGACGAGCTGGTGAACGTGATCGCATCCGGCCGCTGCTCGATCAATGCTCGCCGCAACGCCTCAGGCTCAGGTGGCCGCACCACCGTCCGGTACGCTACCACTTCGTTCACTTCCGCCCCTCGCACCCGCAGCTCCGCCGCCAGTGTCGCCCGCGCGATATCCGTTCGCGGCAGCAGCACCCGCTGCCCCGCGACGTTGCCGATCTCCGCCAGCATCGCTTCCGCCACGTACTCGTGCGGCACGAAGTCGGCCCGCACGCGCCAGCTCTCCAGCTCGCGTGCCGTCGCCGGCCCAATCGCCCCTACTCGCGCGCGGTGCAGCGCCCGCCAGTCGCGTCCAATTTCCCACAGCCGCTGCGCGAATGCCCTCACCCCGTTGACGCTCGTGAACAGCACCCAGTCGTACGTCTCCAGCTCCCTCAGCGCCGCGTCTAGCGGGCCAGAGTCCTGGGCCGGCTCGATGCTGATGGCCGACAGCACCACCACCTCCGCGCCCGCGGCCTCCAATCGTTCGATCAACCCCTGCGCCTGTTCCGGCGCACGCGTGATCACGATGCGCCGCCCCATCAGCGGCCGCGTATCGAACCATCGCAGCCGCTGGCGCCGCTCCACCACCGCGCCCGCTACCACTACGAGCGGCCCGCTGATCGTGCCTGCGCGCGCCGCGATGTTGGCCAGCGTCCCCACCACCGTCCGCTGTCTCGGCGTCGTGCCCGCGGACACAACCGCGACTGGCGTGTCCGCAGGCCACCCCTGTCGCGTCAGCGCGGCCACCCCGCCTACCAGGTCGGCCGCATCCATCTGGATGGCCAACGTCCTCGCGCCCGTTTTCGCCACGCGATTCCGATCCACGCCCTGCCGCACCGCATCCATGCCATCCAATGCGCCCGCACCCGCGATGACCACCGTCACCGTTCCCGCTCCATCGTCATCCCGGAGCGGGATGCCCGCGTATGCCGCCGCGGCGACCGCCTCGATCACTCCGGGCACGACCTCCCACGGCACGCCTGCCGCAGCCAGCGCCTCTGCCTCTTTGCCACCTCTGCCGCTCGTAAATGGATCGCCCCGCACCAGCCGCACCACTCGCTTCCCAGCCCGCCCGCGGTCCACCAGCAGCTCGACGACCCGCTCCTGGCTCACCGCGGCCTGCCCCCCTGGCCCATCCACGCGCACCGGCTCCACGTCCGCCCGTGCCTCGCGCAGCAGCGCCTCGCCTACGCCGGCATCATAGACCACCACGTCCGCGGCGCGAAGCAGTCCCAGCCCCTTTGCCGTGATGAGTCCCGCGTCCCCTGGACCCACACCCACGAGCGCCACACTGCCCCGCGCTTCGTCCTCTCGCTGCGCGGCTCCAGCATCGCTGCTTTCGGTGTCTCTGCTCACTTAGACCGCCCAGTCTCCCTCATGCCAGCCGCCCTCATTCGTGCGGCCGCTCGATTCGCCCCTCCGTCGTCCTCACCCGCTGATCCGCGTGCAGCTCAACCGCATGCCCGGTCTGTCCGCTTGTCCCCGCCTGCCACCTCACACTCACCCCGCTCACATAGTCTCCGGCTATAGGAAGAGAGCCTCACGCCCTCACCCCCACGATCTCCTCCAATATCGCTCCCGCCCCCTGCCTCACCAACTCGCCCGCCACTCGCCTCCCCAACCGCACCGGCTGCGTCGCCGGGCCCTCCCCCTCCGCCCGCACCAACCGCTTTCCGTCCACACTCGCCACTACCCCGACCAACCGCAGCGTCTTCCCATCATCCCTGAGCACTGCATGCGCCCCCAACGGCACCTGACATCCGCCCCCGAGCGTCACCAGCAGCGCCCGCTCAGCCTTCACCGCCTGTCGCGTCGCCGCATCGTCCACCGCCGCCAGCAGCCGCCGCAGCCGCCGGTCGCCCGCTCGAATTTCGACCGCCAGCGCGCCCTGACCCACCGCCGGCACCATCACGTCGGTCGGGAAGTACTCCACGATGTGCCGCTCCAGCCCCAGCCGGCGCAGTCCTGCCGCGGCCAGCACCACTCCATCAGGTCCCGCTGGGTCCAGCGCTTTGCGGATGCGCGTGTCCACGTTCCCGCGGATTTCTTCGATCCGCAGGTCCGGGCGCAGATGTAGCAGCTGCGCCCGCCGCCGCAAGCTCCCCGTCGCCACCCGCGCTCCCTCCGGCAGCTCGGCCAGCGTCCGCCCGCTCCGCGTCACCAGCACGTCGCGTGGGTCCTCGCGCGGCGTCACCGCCGCGATCTCCAGCCCACCTGGCACCTTCCCAGGCATGTCTTTCAGACTGTGCACTGCCGCATCTATCGTCCTGATCCCCTCGGCCTCCACCAATGCCCGATCGTTCATCGGGTGCACGGCCACATCTACCGCACCCGCCAGCAGCGCCCGCTCCAGCTCGGCCACGAACATCGACTTGTCGCCCACTTGCGCCAGCGGAACATTCGACGCCTGCGTCCGGTCTCCCTGCGTCCTGATCGGCTCCAACCGGAACTCGACGGTGGAGGTGCGCCCACGCAGGCGTTCGACCACCCACTCTGTCTGCCACATCGCCAGGGCGCTCCCACGCGTGCCAACGACGACCGCCTCGCGTGCGGTTGGCTCTTCTCCCGGCATGGCACTTCTCCCGCTGCGCGCGGCATCCGCGTGCCGAACCCGCATGCGCTCGCTCCTTACCTGTGGATTCCAGTCAGCGCGTCAGTCCTCTGCCGCGTGTACCCGTGTCCTCCTGCGCCAGCCTGCGCGCGCACCCACTTCCCCTTATAGTACCAGATTGGGCTAGCACGCGCCCCGGTACCACCTTGACAGCAATGGGCCCAAGCGGCGAATATGCCTCCGTGAACACGACCATCGCAATTGCCGCCTCGACAACGTCTGCGTCTACCCTCTCCCTTGCCATCTCACTTGTTTTCGGCGTGGGCCAGTGCGTCGTGGGTGCGGCCCTACTCGTCCGCGCACTGCGCGCCCATAACTGGCAGCGTCCTGCTATCTTCGTCTCAGGCATCCTCGGCGCCTGGGCCATCTGCAGTGGCATCGCCGAGCTGCTCGTCTCGGGCCTCGCGGCATTCAGCCTCACTTCAGGATCCACTGCCCCGTCGGCCCTTGCCGGCGTACGCCATCTTGCCGATACCGCGCTCCTGGTCGCCTCCGCTCTCCTCGCACTCCCACTGCTCGTCTATCCGTTCTGGCGGCGACTTCGCGCCCGCCGGCCATTGGTCGAGCGTATGCGACCCATCCGAGAGGATTGAACACACGGTGACGCCTATCCGATTGATTGCTGTCGACCTGGACGGCACCCTGCTCGATCCCGCGGGCCAGATTTCCCCACGCACGCTCCGCGCCATCGCCGCCGCGCACGACCGCGGCGTCGTCATCGTCCTCGCCACGTCGCGCCGGTTCACGGGCGCGGCGCCCATCGCTGAGGCGCTGGGCAACGTGGATGCTCTCGCGGTTTACGATGGCGCGCATGTTCGCGCTTTCCCCTCTGGCGATATCCTGTTTGCTTACGCCCTTCCCGCTGCACTCGGCCAGCGCGTCTCCGAGATCATGGCCGCCCATGGCCTCCAACCAATTGCCCAGCATGCCGACGCCGGTGGCGAGCGCCTGATCGCCGGACCGCTCTCCGCCCGCGCCAATTGGGCCGCCGCCTACCTCGCCAACGCGGCCGCGCAGGTGGAGCACGCCCCTCTGGCTCGCGTCTGCGCCGGCGGGCCGGATCCTCTGCGCGTGGTCGCGTTCGGACCAGTGCGGCGCGCGCGGCATGCGGCCCGCGCTGTGGCCGCGCACTTCGCCGTCGCCGAATCCATCGAGCCGCACATGGAGGTCGGCACCCAGGTGCTCGGCCTCGGCAGCTACGGGGCCGCCGAGCTGACGGTGTTCTCCCCTGCCGCCTCCAAAGGCAGCGCGCTCACGCAGCTCGCCAGGCATTTCGACATCCCATTGTCGCAAACCATGGCCATCGGCGACGGCCTCAACGACATCTCTATGCTGCGCGCGGCAGGCCTGGGCGTCGCCATGGGCACCGCTCCTCGTGTCGTCCAGCGCGCCGCATCCGTCCTCACCGGCGGCAATCATGAAGATGGCGCGGCCCAGGCTATCGAGCGCTACGTGCTCGAATCGGGCGCGCGCACGACCGTCGGCGTCACCATGCCGACGCGCCGTCCCGAGCCCGCGGCGCGTACCCAACCGCCTGCCCGCGAGGCCTGATCAGCACCCCCTGTGATCCGCCCCCCCTGCATGCTCCTTCCGCCTTCCTCGGCACCCGCCGCGCGCTCTGCAGTTGACCCGTCCGAGCTCCTCCATATCTTGTCATCAACTAGGTATTCTCCATGCCATTCCACGTACACCCGTGGCACGCGCGCTGCACGACTCGCCTCGCTCCTCACATCGCGGAGGCGTGTCGACGGGACGTTAGTACGGGACGTTAGTTGCGACTCTTGCTGAATCAGTTGCCCACCTCGGCGACCGGCGTTATACTGGCAAGGCCGGTTGTACCCCGATTTTGGCTCGACACAGTGCAGTCTCGATGGCGTGTACGCTCGAGCGCCGCTCGCGGCGTCAGCGCGTAGCACCCGCCACCTTCGCTTTCCGCCCGACCAATCCTGGCGCGGCTGCCACAGTGGATGTCCAGCGATCGGCACGTACGGACGATGGGAGGCAGGATGATGGGGATTCACTGGAAGCGTCTGTTCAGCACACACAACCTGCGTACGCTCATTGTGAGCGTGACCATGGTTTTTTTCTTGTATGGCGCCGCGCCGTTGCTGGCATCCAATGCCCAGGTGTGGACGTCGCCGCCCGCGGGCACCACGTGCGCACAATTGGCCGCCGTCGATCCCACCGCCACCAATGGTCAGGAGTGGGGCCGTACCATCCTTCCCGGCCATAATGCCCCTAACGGTTGGTTCGGCGTAGATGTGTGCGGCAACGGCATCAACTCCGTGACACCGGGCGGCGCTAATCTCAGCTGCGACCGCGTGCCCAAAGACCTCGCCAAGACCGGCTGTGCGCCCGGCCACGCCACCTACGATGGCTACGGCCTCACGTTCCAATGCGTCGAGTTGGTCGCCCGATTCTCCGCCTGGGCGTACGGCGACAGCCCCGCCGCGTGGCTTGGGAATGCCCCCGACCTCTGGACTCGCGGCAACCACCCCAGTGACTTCCTCGCCTATCCCAACGGCTCGGCACGAGCGCCTGTGCCCGGAGATGTCCTCGTCTGGGGCACCGTAGATGCCCACGGCTTGCCCTTGCCCGATGGGCCAGCGGGCGGTCATACCGCCGTCGTGGCCTCTGTCACCTCATCACATCTCGTCTTCGTCGAAGAGAACGCCCTGTCTGGCCAGCTCAACGTTCCCAGCGAAACCACCTCGCTCTCCCAAATCAATGGCCGCTGGATCGTCGGCAGCAGCCTGGTCACCCACGCGGGCGAGCGAGCCCTATACGGCTGGCTCCATTCGACGAAGAATACCGGCCGATTCACCGGCGCCGGGGCTGTGCGCGGCTCAGTGCCCCGCCAGAGTCCCGTCGCGTCGCCGACCCCCTCCGGCGCCGACCCCACCATCGTCCTGCCTACGCTTGTGTCGGGCGTCACCGTAACGCCGGCCGGCACGCTCGCCGATCTCACCTGGCCCAACGGCACCTCCACCGCCTATACGACATCCGCCGGACTCGCCGCCGCTTCGCCACCGCGCCCCGTCGCGCGCAGCCTCGGTGCGCCCCCTGCGGTATCCTTGGCGCCCGATCAGGTGCCCGCTGTCGTCCTGTCTCACGATGGCAGCCGCGACGTCTACGTGCGCGGCGAGGACGGCGGGGTCTACGACGCGCATACCACCCCCTTGCGCCTCGGCATCACCTGGCGCTCGCTCTCCGCTCCACCGGGCGCCCCCCTGACCGGCTCCATCGCGGCCACAGCCCTCCCCGGCGGAGCCGCCTTCGCCGCCGTCTCTACCGATGGCATCGTTTGGTGGCGTGCCGGCCCCGCGGCCAATCCTGGCAATTGGACCGCCATTGGCCGCCCCGACGCGACCCCCCTCCAGGGCACCGTCGTACTGGCCGGTGCGCCTGGCTCCGGACTGCCTATTGCCCTCGGCCTCGGACGTGACGGCCGCCTGTACGAAACGCAGTGGGTGGATGCCTCCCCCGACCACCCTGAATGGCAGCCCGGCTGGGACGGCTGGACCCCGCTTGTGCTCCCAGTGGCCATGGCCACGGACACCTTACCGCTGCTGCCCATCTTCGAGTTGCCCGCCGGTCAAGAACAGACCGGCCAGTGGTCCGACGTACCGCTGGATGTCGCCCTCCATGATGCCTCCGGCGTCCTCTGGCTGCTGCACCTGGGTCCCGATCAGGTATGGCGCTTCCATCCGGTCCCGGTGTCTCAGCCGGTGACCAGCATCTTGTCTGGTGTCGCTGTGCAGCCGCCGACCGCTGGCGCCCAGGTTGGCGCGGTGCGCCTCCACCTGTACGTCGCCAGCGCCTCCAGCATCGCCCTGGTCAGCTTCGGCCTCGACGCCACCGGCACCGTCACCAATCCACACTGGGAATCGGTTACGCCACAACAACCCAGCTCCATGGCGCCATCCATTGGCACGGCCATCAACCTGGGCCCCGATCTCAGTGCGCTCGTAACGGCCAGCGACCGTAGCGTGCAGGCGGTAGGTACCCGCCCCGCCCTGGCACTGCTCGCGCCCCAACCCGCCCCGACGTCCTCCGCCTCGACCCCGTCCACGTCAACCGCTGCCGGCGGCGCACCCGCTCTGCCCATCCTGGCGGGACAGGTGCCAGCCGCCACTACCTTCAGCGACGACTTCTCCGGCTCTACCCTCGACCAGCGCTGGCTGCCACTCGACGTCCCAGCCACTCCCCACATCGTGAGTGGCACGCTCTCCCTGGCGTCCGCTGTCTCTCCCGATCGTGCCGAGCTTCTCCAGACCGCGCCCAGTGGCGATTTCACCTTGACGACGCGTCTCGTGCTGCCAGCCGGTCAGCAGTCCAGCGTTCGGGCCGGCATCATGTTGTACCTGGACGAAGCCGACTGGCTCACCCTCAGCGTAGATCACTCAGGTGTCGCGTCTCTCTGTCCGATCGCCTGGAACCAGCCCATTCCTTGCCTCTCCTCCATCCCACTCTTTGGCGCCACGACGAGCCACGGCCTCTTGCTCAAGTTGACGCGCTCCGGCGACACGTTCACTGGCCTCGCGAGCGCGAACGGTGACCAATGGGTCGCCGTCGGGCAGTGGACGCCCACCCTTCCTGCCAGCCTCGCAGCCCAGCTGCCTAGCAGCGATTCTACGTCGTCCGCCCCCAACCGTGCGTCTAGCCGGCAGCCGTCCGCCGCGCCGGCAAGCCCGGTCATGGGGCCTATGCCATTTGCCTGCGCGGGCCTGTTCGCCCAACAGACCAACTCACCTTCGCCGTCGTCCAGCACGCGCAGCTGGCCGTCGTTCCTGTACTTCGACGTCTCCGTGCTCTCACTCCCCACGCCCTGACCTGGATGTGTCGCAATGCTCACCAGCAGGCTATAGTCTGCCATGGGAGGGAATCACATGGCAGACCTACGCCGCGACACGGCATGCCCGCCTGGCGACGATCCTGATGAAGTCTTCGATCTCGTTGACGAGCACGATTGCGTGCTCGGTCAGGCGCGCCGTGGCGATGCGCACCGCGATCCCGCCCTCATCCATCGCAGCGTCCAGGTGCTCGTATTCGACCGCCATGATCGCCTGTTGCTCCAGCGCCGCTCGCAAGCCAAGGATCTCTTCCCGGGGTATTTCTGCGCGTCCGCATCCGGCCACGTCGCCACCGGCGAAACCTACGATCAGACGGCTGAGCGCGAGGTGGACGAAGAGCTGGGTGTCACTCTCCCCCTCACCTTCGCCGGCAAGCTCATCGTCCGCTCGCCCGTCGAAACCGAGATGACCGCCGTCTTCGTCGCGCGCGGTGACGGCCCATTCCACTTCCATCCCACCGAGACCGAAGGCGGCACCTTCATCTCCCAGCTCGACCTGGATGGTTGCCAGTCCGACGGCGAGCTCCCACTCACCCCTGCCCTCCAGGCTGCGCTCGACCTCGTGCGCCGCGCCGCGCTAGCCCCACGCTCCTGGCGTCTGCCCCACTCCAAACCCATAGAGTAGGGCGGGGAGTGGTTCCCCCATCCATCGGGGGTCAGCAGGCATACGCCGCCCGCCTGATCCGTAGGGGCGTCCGGTGGACGCCCGCCGCCCCCGGTGGACGCCCGCCTGTGTCGTAGGCGCGTCCGGTGGACGCCCGCCGCGGCCAGCCCCCA
>CAYQFU010000057.1:10242-12381 GCA_964416775.1 uncultured Ktedonobacterales bacterium | reverse complement strand
GGCGTCCCCAGTCGGCGAACGGACGGTTCACCCGTCCGTGCACGTTCATCCGCGTTCCGAAAGGCGGCAACGACATATGGCAGAGACGGGCCAGGCCCCGAACCATACCGCTGAGAACATTCACGATACCACCATTGACAAGGAAGCCGTTTACGACAAGCTGCGCGAGTGCTATGATCCCGAGATTCCTGTCAACATCGTGGACCTCGGCCTCATCTACGCGCTCGAGATCGGCGGCGGCTCCGTCAGCATTCTCATGACCCTCACCGCCATCGGCTGTCCGGTCGGTCCAGAGGTGATGGCCGAAGTCGAAGGCCGCGTCCGCGAAGTCGAAGGCGTCGAAAACTGTGAGGTCACCCTCACCTTTGATCCCCCCTGGTCCACCGAGCGCATGACCGAAGATGCCAGGTGGGAGCTGGGCATGTCCTGATCGCCTCCCTCGCGTCCCATTGGCGCCGCGCGCACCACGACACCCGCCAAGGAGACCGCAATGTATCTCGTTCGCCTGAGCTACGAGCCGCGCATGGGGTTGAATGGCGACGCCGCCTTGAGTGCGGCGCGCGAGTTCAACCGCCATTGGGTCTCCCTCGGCATGCCACAGATGCGCATCCTGCTGTCGCCCTTCGGCCCCTTCGGCGCGCCATTCGTCCAGCTCGACGTCACCGTGGACGATCTGGCCGAAGCCGAAGCCGCCCTGTCCAGCCTGCGTGCCCAGCTCGATCCCGTTTCCGCCGCCACGTCCCCCGCTCCCACCGTCGAAATCTTGCGCATCCTGGATGAGCCACCCATTGACGAAGCCCAGGTGAGTCGCGCCCTGCGTGCCACCATGCCGTTGCCCACGGCCGGGCCATCCCCTGCCTCTCCCGCCGACGCAGCCAGCAACCGTGGTGCGCGCGCCCAGGACGCCACTACCGGCTAGCCGGCCAGATCGCTCCCACCGTGCGATTGTGAGGTACGCGATGATCGTGCGCGAGCTCGACGATGAGCTGCACCTCGTTCGCCAGACGGATCACGACGACCAGTGTGGGCGCATGGCCGCTCTGCTCGACGACGCCCTATTCCCCACCGCCAGTGCGCATCGTGCCCTCACCCGTGCCGCTTTCCTGCACGACAACGGCTGGGGCCCCTGGGAGGAGCATCCGCGGCTGGTGCCCGAGACCGGCCGCCCCATGTCATTCACCCAGGTTGATGCCACCAGTTGGTGCGTGCTCTACAGCGACGGCATCGCCGTTGCCACCGAGACCGATCCGCTTACGGGCCTGCTCGTCAGCATGCACGGCCTCGGCCTGCGCCGCCAGTACCTTGGCATCCGCGGGGACGCGGCATGGCGTATCCCTACCTCCGACGAAGATCCCGAGATCGAGCGCTTCTCTCAAGAGCAAGAGCTGCTCCAGATCGAGCTGATCGAGCGCCTGCGCGCGAATCCTGCCACTGCCGAGATCGTCGCTGGCTGTGTGCTCCCCAGGCCCTCCGAGACTGCCGTCGCCCGGCCGCTCATCTATGGGCCGCCCCTGCTGCGCCTGTACAAGCTGCTCGAATTCCTCGACGCGCTCTCATTGCGCCTGGCCTGGCGCGGCCTCTCCGAAGAGCCATTCAGCCCCTTCCCGTCTCCCGACCCCTCCCAGCCAGACCGCGTGCTCACCGCGCGGAAAGTGGACGAGCACACCCTCACCCTCACACCCTTTCCCTTCGGCCACACTCCACTCGCCGTCCCGCTCCCAGCCAGGGTCTTTCCCAATCGCCAATTCGAGAGCGAGGACGCCTTCCGCGATGCCTTCATCGCTGCCCAGCTCCGCCTCATTCCTTACGTGCTCGCTGCCGGCTGATCTCCGCCTCCGCCGTCAGACGCACCGCAGGTGCACCGTGCGCTCGCGCGGACCGTCCAGCTCGACCAGAATCACCCGCTGCCACGTCCCCAAGAGCAGCTCCCTCCGGCTATACGGCACACTGACTGAGGCGCCAAGCAGCGTCGCCAGGATGTGGTCCGGCGTGTGCTTGGGGTCGTGGGGATGCCGGTACGTCATGGGCGGCAGCAGCTTGCGCAGCGCCTCCAGCAGATCGAGGTCCGTCCCCGGATCCAGGTCCGCCGTCGTCAGCGCGCAGGTCGTGTGCGCGACGAACGCTACACACACTCCCTCC
>CAYQFU010000057.1:5088-10142 GCA_964416775.1 uncultured Ktedonobacterales bacterium | reverse complement strand
GCCCGTCCGGTGGATGCCCATCCAGTGGACGCTCGCTCACCGCACGCGCACGTTCTTCATCCAGATGCGGCCCGAATTCATCCATCTATTGTGTCCCCTGTGGTCATCCGCATCGTCCGCGCCATCCTGCGCATCCGCCAGCCTTCGCATCTGACGTCCCTACACGTTCCGCTTCAATCCACCACTGTGTGGCTCGCGCGGAGCAACGCTCCCTCACATGCGCAGCGGCACCTGGCAAACGTTCGGCCAGTCCACGCGCCACAGTTCAACCGCACACTGTGTGACTCCCCCCGCGCATATGTCCGCATGGGCACAAATTGCGGCCCATTCACACGCGGCCTCCAGTCCATCCTCAGCCCTGAATCTAACAGGGCTCGCGTGCGGCTTCAGGCGCTTCCCGCATCGATTTCGTGTCGCGAAACAGGGATTGACACACTGCCACACCCCTTGACATTGTGTAACACATCAGTATACTTGCTCACGTTGCCTGCTTACAGAAAAACCAGGCAGGACGTGCCCTCGGATGCCGGCTTGCTTTGTCAACGGCCCTTGCGGGCGGCGCATCCCACCGCACGTCGCGTAGTGAAGGAGGTGTGTCGGCAAACTCATTCGTTCACCAGACCATCGTTTCCCAGGCGTTCCCAATTCACGTCTCCGGCCCGCGCGGCGCGGGCACTCGACGGTAGTCCATCGGCGCGACAATGGAGTTGCGACCGACCTTCGTCAGGAGTATGGAATGCAGCGAGCGTCACTTCGAAACTGGTCCAGGCGGATTTGGCTCGTCATCGCGACACTGGCCACCCTCGTGCTCATGGCACCTGCGCTCATCTCCGGGCACGGCGCCATCCCAGCGCATGCCGCTTCGGCTTCGAGCGCGGCGTCCCAGCACGCTCACGTGATCCTCTTCCCAACGCGCTCCGAGTGGGCCAGACTCAAACGAACGCACAAGCCGGATGGTGGCTTCCCCGCTATCCAGGCCGTCCAGGGCTCCGGGAATCTCGCCTACGGCGGCGGACCCGTGCAGCACAGTCCCGTGACCTACGTCATCTTCTGGGGGTCCAACTGGACCGGCTCGGACAGCGGTACCGCGACGATCATACAGAATTACTTCAATGATGTTGGCGGTACCAGCTTCGAGAATATCCTGACCCAGTACTACGATAACAGTAGTCACATCAACGATGTGCACACGCTGGGCGGCGTCTGGTTCGACACGTCCGCCCTCACCAGCGACACCAGCTGCGGCGGGGGCGCCACAGTGCAGGATTCGTCGCTCCAATCCGAGGTCAACAAGGCCATCTCGACCAAAGGTTGGCCGCGCGACGGCAGCAATGCCGTGTATTACGTCTACACCGAGAGCGGCTATGCCATCAACGACGGCACCGGCAGCTGCAGCGCGCCCGCCGGCAACTGGTGCGCCTATCATAACTGGTCCAGCTCGGACACCGTCGCCTATGGCGCCATGCCCTATCCGGGCTCAGGCTGCCAGGTCTCCACGTCGCCCAACAATAACGTCAACGGCGACAGCGAGGTGAACCTCACCTCCCACGAGCAGTTCGAGTCCATCTCCGATCCGCAACCGGCGAGCGGATGGACAGACGCCTCCGGCTATGAGATCGGCGACAAGTGCGCCTGGGATTTCTCCGCCGGCCTGACCCATCTGAACAACAGTGGCACCTTCGAGGTTCAGACGGAGTACAGCAACGCGACGAGCTCGTGCGTCAATACGTACGGCACAGTGAGCAATCCTCCGCCGACAATCTCGAGCTTCAGCCCAACCTCGGGTCCTGTCGGAACCAGCGTGACCATCACCGGCTCGAACTTCACTGGCGCTACCGCCGTCAAGTTCAATGGCACGTCTGCCAGCTTCTCGGTCGGTAGCTCCACGAGCATCACCGCTACCGTGCCCAGCGGCGCCACCACCGGCGCCATCAGCGTGACCACGCCAAATGGAACCGCCACCTCGTCGTCTAGCTTCACCGTCACCACGAGTGGCGGCGGCGCGCCGACCATCTCGAGCTTCAGCCCGACGTCTGGCGCTGTTGGCACGAGTGTCACCATCACCGGAACCAACTTCACCGGCGCTACCGCGGTCAAGTTCAACGGCACCTCCGCCAGCTTTACCGTGAGCAGCTCCACGAGCATTGCCACGTCGGTCCCGTCCGGTGCCACCACTGGCGCGATCAGCGTCACCACGCCGAATGGCACAGCTACCTCGTCGTCCAGCTTCACCGTGACGACCGGCGGCAAGACCGCCCAGCTGATCGTCAACGGCGGCTTCGAGAACGGCCAGTCCCCCTGGTCAGAGTCGTCGTCAGGCGGCTACCAGATCATCGATCCCACCAATCCGCACACTGGCGCCTATAGCGCCTACCTGTGCGGGTATAACAACTGCGTGGACAAGATCTGGCAGACCATCACCATCCCCAGCACGATGACCAAGGCCACCGAGTCGTTCTGGCTCTACATTGACACAACCGAAGCCAGTGGCAGCCCCTGCTACGACTACTTCTACGCGCGTATCCGCACCAGCAGCGGCTCGGTCATCACCACGCCGCTGACCAAGTGCAACAGCAACGCCAACAACGCCTGGGTGCAATACACCTTCGACGTGACCTCGGCGCTCAGCGCGTACAAGGGCCAGCAGGTGCAGATCTACTTCGCCGGCA
This sequence comes from uncultured Ktedonobacterales bacterium, assembly GCA_964416775.1. Taxonomy (GTDB): domain Bacteria; phylum Chloroflexota; class Ktedonobacteria; order Ktedonobacterales; family JADMIN01; genus CAYQFU01. The sequence goes on along the minus strand of CAYQFU010000057.1, from coordinate 7,473 downwards.
CCACCGACGTCTCGCTGCCCAGCGACTTCTTCGTTGACGACGTTACGTTCAACGTCAACTATTAGTTGGTCCTGCCGCGGGACTCCATCCGTGTAATGTGGCCCCCGTAGTATGTCAATGGACACCGACCGGGCTGGGCTGGAGGACTGATCCTCCGCCCGGCCCGGTTTCAATGCACTCGCACGATGCTGTGGTAGGGCGGGCGGGATTCGAACCCGCACGCGGCTCACGCCGCCTCGGATTTTAAGTCCGGTGTGTCTACCGTTCCACCACCGCCCCGAGTTACGCTCAGCATAGCACACGGCAAGCGCGCCAGCCAGTTCCCACCCTACCTGGGGTTCCATGAAGAATCGGGGGGCGCAGGCGCACGCTGCTCGCCTGTGTCGTGGGGGCGTCCGGTGGAGGCCCGCCGCGTCCGGTGAAGGTCCAACGCCGGAGGGGCGTCCAGTGGACGCCCGCCGCGGCCAGCCCTCACTATTCGGTTGAACCCCTGCCTGGCGCCGCCCGCCGCGCCCGATGCCGCGTCGCCCTGCCCACCGCGCCCGTCTGGACCGCAACAAAAAGCGCGCCCCTAACTGGGACGCGCTCATGCGGTTCGTTCGCGCTCGGAGGCCACGGGCGGAGTCGAACCGCCGATCAGGGTTTTGCAGACCCTTGCCTTAACCACTTGGCCACGTGGCCGTGGAGCGGGAGACGGGATTTGAACCCGCGACCTTCTCCTTGGCAAGGAGACGCGCTACCGCTGCGCCACTCCCGCATGCATGTCGGTGACTCTCGCCACCGGCCCCTCAACTATACCCTACGCACCGCACCCATGTCAACCTCCAGCACAACCGGTTGACCGCGCCGCCGCTCGCCCGTAGAATACCCAGGGCGCGGCGTTTGGCACACCGCCCCTCACTCACCCGACCGAGGAGAACCGCATGCTCGACGCCGACGGCACATTCCCAGACTACAGCGCCGCGCCTGAGCTGCGCGAACAGGTCTCGGCCGCTCGCGATCGCGTCGCCGAGCTGTTGCTCGTCGTCGTCGGCATCTCCGGCGCCCTTGGTCTCGTCACCAATCTCCTCGTGGAGCTCGTCCACACCGGCACCCTCACCTCGACCGAATGGCTCACGCTCACCGCTGCCGCTGCCTTTACCCTCGTCCTGGCGGTGACCGCCACCCTGCGCCTGCGCCTTTCCAGTCGGGACCTGGACGAAGAAATCGAGCTGGCCCTTCCACTGCTCGTGCCCACTGGCACCAGCACCGTCCCCATCGAGCTCGTCGAGGTCAGCGCCTATGGCGCCGTCACCGAGCTCGGCCACGCCGCCCTCGCCAAGCTGCCTGCCGACGTCAACGCCGCCCTTGCTGTGGCCGCCCGGCGCATCGACCGCGGCGCCACGCACACCACCCCCCCGCTCACCCTTGTCCCCGTGTCCAACACCATCGACGACGCCGAGGACGACGATACCGCCCCTTCCACCTCCGCACCCGCCATCACGAGCGACGACCCGGTTCTCTGGTTTCTTCAGCTCGTCCAGCTGCTCGTCATCGCTGAATGTCTCGACGAGTCTGAGCGCCTGCTCGGCCCACAGGCAGTCTTCCACCGTGGCCGCTGGCTGCGCCGCCGCACGCCTCGCCTGCGCAACCTCACCTGGCCTGACCTCGTCGCCACGGCTGGTCCGTCTCACCCCTTCATGAGCCTTCGTGACCTGCCCGGTGTCCGCCAACGGACCTCCATTCCCGCCCCTGCCCGCCTTACCCTCACCAACGTCGCGGAAGAGCTGGCGACCGCCAAGCGCCGCGCCGCCAGCCAGCGCTCCCGATCGCGGGATGAACGCCACGACGACGTTCCCCTGATCCCCCTCGTGCGCATCGCCGCCGGCCGCACTGGCTGGCTCACCATCAACGGCGTCGGCCGCGTCAGCGCCCATGCCGTCCCCCGCTACGCCCAGCCCGCCGCGGGCCTCACCACTCGCGTCTTCCTGCGTAACGCGCGCGACAACGACCTCCGGCGCCGTGCCCTCGAAGAAGAAGCTCTCGCGCTCCTTCGTGCCGACGGCGGCGTTCCCCGCCCTGGTGTACGCTCGCCCGACGTCCAACACGTCCAGGCGCTCGTAGCGGGCGCCGATGACGTCGCCACCGAGCATGCCCGCGCCTGGCGCGCCGTCTACCGGGGCGCGCGCCGCCCGCGCGTCGCGCGTGTCTATCTCACCCTCCAGGGACATTTTCGTATCCGCCTCTCCGGTCGCGGCAGCATCGCCGACCAGGCGCTCTACGCCTGGTCCACGGCCCTTGCCCGCCGCGTCGGCGGTCTGGATGTGGACGCCCTCATGGCCCGGCTCGCCGCCCGCCAACAGCACGTCCCACAGCGCCGCTTCTGAGCCCAAGACTCGACTTCCA
>CAYQFU010000057.1:0-4988 GCA_964416775.1 uncultured Ktedonobacterales bacterium | reverse complement strand
CGGCGTCCGACGAGATCCGTATCTTGGTCCAAAAAGCGCACGCTCGAGCGTGACACGCTCTTGGTGTCCAGAGTATGATCGGGGCCTGTGGCCGGTCGCGTGTCATTCAGCTCAAGTCGCCAACGCGTACCGCGACCCCAGTGATACCGCTTGCGGATGACCGCTTCCGCTCCGTCCGGGTTGCCATCGGGCGCTCGTAACAGCCGTCAGGTAGCTTCATCCGCCCACGGAATGAACGGATGAGGACACCACGCCCGATGATGCATGACCTTCTGCGCCTCAACTGGCAGGTGTTCGAAGCCATCAATCAGTCTGCGGGACGCCATGACGATGGGCTACCTCCACACCAGGAAGTAGCCCATCATCTGTGCCGTGCCCGCGTCGACGGCGCCTCTACGGCTTGCTTAGATCGTCAATCTTCCAGCTTCCACTCTCGTTTACAAACGCGACCTTAAGGGTGAGCGAGTCTGACGCTCCATTTGACGTGTCCACCAGCTTGAACGCGGCGGTATACGATGCTGTGGTGCCCGTCACCTTGTATGTCGTGAGGTCTGGCGTGCATCCAGCCCACTTCACCGGGCTGGGCAGCGTGAATGCCTTTGCGAAATCCGCCTCGCTGCCATTTGCCTGGAAACCATGTGAGAGCAAATTGTACGCCGCCTGGTACTGTCCGTTCTGCAGCGCCTGACAGAACTGGTTGCCGACCGTCAGCGGCCCCAGATCGGTGCCCAGCAGGTTGCTCGCGACGCTCGCGATCTTCCATGCCCCCTGCTCCACATCCAGTCCCACCGTGCCCTGTTGCTGGCTCAGCTTCGTCCGCGTGATGCTCACCAGCAGGCCCGCCGAAGAATCCGTCGCGCCTGGCGAGATGCCCACCAACCCGCAGGCGCTGACCGTGCCGTCGATCTGGTCGTGCGTGTGCGCCTGACTGGTGAACTGTCCCTGCGACGCTTGTTGTTTCAGAGCGCTTCCCAGCACACCGTACGCCGTCGTATAGCTCTGCGTCTGCATCGCCGCGCAGAATGCGCCCGCCGTCTGCAATGCGCCCAGATTCACGCCGAGCAGGCTCGTGTCGATCGCGTCGACCTTCCACGAGCCGTTCTCACTTTTCAAGTGCACGGTGCCTTGCAGCGTGCCCGCCGTTGAGCGCGTGATCGTCGCGGCCACCTTCGCGGTGCTCGCCCCCAGCGAGTAGCTGTAGGCATTCCCACCTGTCGCCTGGCCGCAGCTCTGCACCGTGCCCTCGACCTTGTCCAGTAGTTGATTCCCCTGCGTGAACTGGTCCTGACTGAGCTGCCCCCGCAGTCCCGACGACAGCAGCGCGTACGTGGCCGTGTAGTTCTGTGTCTTCATGTATCCGCAGAACAGCCCGGCTGTCGTCGCTGGTGCGATATACTGCGCGAACGCCAGCGCTCCGCCGCCGCACGCTACCACTACCAGCGCCAGGATCACCGCCAGGGAGATCCAAAGCTTCTTGCGCGATTTCTTCGGTGCGGGCGCCGTCGGCGGCTGCTGCGGCCAGCCCGGCGCCGCGCCCGGCAGCGTCTGGGAGTTCGGCGCCCCCTGCCACGGCTGCGACGGCCCCGCCGGCTGCCCATACGGCCCGTACATCGGCTGCGACGGCCCCGCCGGCTGCCCGTATGGAGGGTACATCGGCTGCGACGGCTCGGCCGGCTGGCCATAGGGGTGCGTTCCCCAGCCCTGCACGCCGGACCCGCCCTGCTGTCCCGGCACATATGGCTGCGAAGGCCCCGCCGGCTGACCGTAAGGGCTTCCATATGGATACTGGCCCGGCATGCCTGGCTGTCCCGTTGGGGGACCGTACGGATGCTGGCCTCCAGATGGATCATAGGACGGCGGCTGGGTCGGCTGCGCATTCGGTTCGCCCGGGCCACCCGGAGATCGCCATGGATCGTATGGTTCAGACATGTCACACCCTCCTCACGCCAGTTGTATAGAGACAAGGCACTGCTGCGCCTCATTCTAAGTTTCACATACGCCCGAGCGTGGACCTCAACCGTGAATTAACCATGAGTGCCACATACCTGCTACAACGGCCAGGACAGTCGCCAGTAATGTCAATTCGGCCATCCAGGGAAGCTAGAGCATGTGAGCGGCCTTCGCCCCCCCACCTGTCACTCCCATTGCCTTGCAGCCCGCACCAGGAGCCGGCGCGCGCATCCCCCAGTTCAGGCTACACCCGAGCGCGCGTTTGACACCGGATGATACAATCGAAGATGGCGCCAACTGCTACCAGGCTGGTACCGCGCCCTCAGTTTCCACACATCCAACCACCTACACCCGCGGCTGTCCCGCCCGCACACGCACCCAATTCGGATGCGTCGCGCCCGCTGGATGCGCTCGGGCACGCATTCCGATCCTCGGGTCCCAGGCCATCTCCGGCCTGGGCCACGCTTGGGGGGGATTCTGTATGCTCACCACCGCCGACATCGCCTTCTACGTGCTCGCCGCCGTGCTCGTCGGCTCGGCCCTCGCCGTCGTCACCATGCGCAACATCGTCCACGCGGCGCTCTTCCTGATCGTCGTGTTCGGCGCCACCGCTGGGATCTTTGTGCTCCTCAACGCCGAGTTCATCGCCATCGTACAGATCCTCATCTACGCGGGCGCCGTCACCATCCTCATCCTCTTCGCCATCATGCTCACCCAGCACGCCACCGAACGCTCAGGCAATCCCGTCAGCAAGCAATGGTGGTTCGCCGGCCTCGTCAGCGCCCTGCTGGCCGCCGTCATCATCTACGCCGTCGGCGCCAGCTCCGGCACGCTGGTCAACGCCAACACGAACCCGAACCTCGTCAGCGACAGCTCCAACGGCGGCTCAGTGGTCCATATCGGGCAGTTGCTCTACAGTCCCTACACGTACAGCTACGTGCTGCCCTTTGAAATCGCTTCCGTCGTGCTGTTGGTCGCCATCATCGGTGCGATCGTGATCGGTCGGGAGGACTAGCCACCCATGACGACACTCAACAATTTCCTGGTGCTCGGCGCGGTCGTCTTCTGCATCGGCCTCTACGGCGCACTCAGCAAGCGCAACGCCGTCTCGATCCTCATGAGCATCGAGATCATGCTGAACGCCGTCAACATCACCCTGGTGGCCTATGCCTCAGCCCTCCTGCGCCACGCACCCACCGGCACCCGCCTCACTGGACAGATCTTCGCCATCTTCATCATCACCGTCGCCGCTGCCGAAGCGGCAGTCGCCCTGGCCATGATCATCGCCATCTATCGCCGCCGCCAGACCATTGACGTTGGCGAGATCAACCTGATGCGCTGGTAAGCGAGCGCGCAGCTGCCGTCCCGCGAAGGCTCTTCCGCAGCCACACGGACGCAGCGCAGAGACGGAGCAAGCCATGTCCCTAGCTCAGTACGTGTTGATCATCCCGGCGCTGCCGCTGGCCGCGCTGATCGTGATCTTCTTCATCACGCGCCCGCTGGATGTTCGCCAGCGCCGCCGCCTCGCTGGCCCCCAGGCCGGCGGCCATCCCGCCGGCGAAGCTCCTGGCAGCCACGCCGCCCATGACGCCCGCACCGCGGGCGTCGGCCAGCCCGGCCAGCCAGCCGGGCCTGGCGGACCCATCGGCGGCCACGATGTGGACACGCTAGCCGGTGCGCATGGTTCCGGCGGCGCGCTCGAAGTGGATCACTTGAGGAGCGCTGGCGCCCATGATGCCCATGATGATCACGGCGAGCATGGCCATCCCTCCACTCCATTCTGGGCGGCTGTCGGCGGCTGGATCGGCTTCGTCGCCGTGGCCCTCGCCTTCGCCGACTCCATCTACCTCTTGATCCAGTTCATCCAGAGCACGGATCTCCAGCGCACGGGCATCGACGTGCACGTCTACGACTGGTTCAATTTCGGCCCTCTGGCGTATGCCATCAACTTCCACGTCGATCCACTGACCGTCATCATGCTCGTGGTCGTCACCAGCGTGTCCGCCCTCGTCCAACTCTACTCCATGGGCTACATGCAGGGTGATCCAGGCTACTCGCGCTTCTACATCGAGCTGTCCCTCTTCACCCTCTCCATGCTCATCCTCGTGCTGGCTTCCAACTTCCTCGTCATCTTCATCGGCTGGGAATTGGTCGGCCTGAGCTCCTACCTGCTCGTCGGCTTCTGGTATGAGCGCCCCGATCCACCCCCCGCCGCCCTCAAGGCCTTCGTCACCACGCGTCTGGGCGACTTCGGCTTCCTCATCGGCATCCTCATCCTGTTCATCTCGACCGGCACCTTCGAGTTCAACCAGCTCAATAACCCCAATACCTTCGTCACCCACGGCATCGGTCAGGCGACCGTCACTCTGGCCATGATCCTCGTCTTCTGTGGCGCCGTCGGCAAGTCCGCGCAGTTCCCACTCCACGTCTGGCTGCCAGACGCCATGGAGGGCCCAACTCCCGTCAGCGCCCTCATCCACGCCGCCACGATGGTCGCCGCGGGCGTGTACCTCGTCGCTCGCCTCTTCCCCATCTACGCGCACGTCGCCGGCCCGCAGTCGCTGCTGGTCGTGGGCTACGTCGGTGGCTTCACCGCGCTCTTCGCCGCCACCATCGCCCTGGTCCAGAACGACATCAAGCGCGTGCTGGCCTACTCGACCATCAGCCAGCTCGGCTACATGTTCGTCGGCCTGGCCGTCGCCGACACCAACGCCGTCGGCATCTTCCACCTCTTCACCCACGCCTTCTTCAAGGCCCTGCTCTTCCTCGGCTCCGGCAGCGTCATCCACGCCGTCGCCAACCAGGACATGCGCAAGATGGGCGGCCTCGCCAGGCGCATGCCCATCACTGCACTCACCTTCCTGGCTGCCACGCTCTCCATCTCGGGCTTCCCGTTCTTTGCCGGCTTCTTTAGCAAAGACGACATCATCGCCCACGCCTTCGATGCTCGCGGCACGCTCTGGGGCGGCCCCGCGCTCTACGTCTTGACCCTCTCGGCCGCCGTCCTTACCGCCTTCTACATGTTCCGCCTCTTCTTC
>CAYQFU010000056.1:12432-25299 GCA_964416775.1 uncultured Ktedonobacterales bacterium | reverse complement strand
ACCCGGCCTCACCCCGTCTGCCCCCTCAAATACTCCAACACCTTGCGATCGATGCGAGCGTCTTGCTGGAGCCGCTCCTCCAGGTTCTCGCGTCCAGCATAGCTCTCCAGGGCGGTGCCGGTCGCCGCATCGTAGACGCCGGTCAGGTCGCCGCGATAGTCGCCGGTGTGCGTCAGCCGCTCCTGCAGCTCGCGGGCAAGCGTGGCGTCAATCGGCATCAGGTCGGCCGGGTCGGGCGGCAGGAAGAGCAGCGCATGGATTTCGAGCAAGCGCGTCAGCTCCTCGATGGGGCGTGGATGATCGTCCACGCGCAGATCAATCAGCCGATCGTTGAAGCCGCCGTACCCGCCCGCCTCGCGCACCACCAGCAGCGCCGCCGATTGCTGCCCGCGCTTGTCTCCGCCAGCCCGCTGCCCGGCCGCCAGCGCCGCGACCAACCGATCCCACAGCGGGCCGGTGACGCGCTGGAACTCCTCGGCCATCGCGGTGACGGTCGCCTCGCCCACGAGGATGTTGCCTTGCGCCGCGAAATTTGGTCCCGCGACGCCGCCGGCCCACGCGTGGCAGTCGCCGCCGGTGAACGTGGCCGAGCGGCCAGCCGCGTCCACGATGCCCGCCTGCCGCTGGCTGGCACGGTCGTCGCCGCTGGTCAAAATCTCCATGACCTCGTCAGGCGTTTTGCCTGCCGCCAGCAGATCGAGCCCACGCGGTCCGTACGCCGTATTCGCCCAGGACTGCGTGGCCACCGCGCCCACGCCGGCGCGGGCCCACGGCACCACCGCGCCAACGGCCAGGAACTTGGACTCCACCGCGATGCCCAGGTCACCGGTAGTGGGGTCATAGCCGACGATCGAAAAGGTATTGACGCAACGCCTCGCCTGCGCTGCACGTGTGTCGCTTGTGTCGCTCATGTGTCTCTCCTCCCTCGCGCGGCCCAGAGGGGCACCGCTTGCTCTGACCGCCTCGCGACGCCGCATGCTCCGCATGCATGATACGCGATACCACGCCTGGCCGGTAGTGGCTCATGACGATGGCACCGCCGCGACTGGCGCCAGTTTACGCCATGGCTGGCGGCCGATGACCCGTGTGCTATAATGCGGGAGAGCGAGTTACCGGGCCGGCACCGCTTGGGTGCTGGCCCCGTTGAGGACGCGGAGCGGGCGGCGAACTGGATGGTCGGCGACTCGCCGCGCTCCACGTACACAGAAATGATGTTTGCATCGGCGTCCGCCACGCGGACAGAATTTGGGGATACGGACTTGGCGCCATCGCTACCGTCGGATGCGGCCGAGATACAGCAGATCATCGCGACCGCGCGCTCCAGCCCGTTGCCGCAGGGCTGGTTCGTCTGGACGCTGCGCCGCGACCAGGTGAGACGGGCGGCCCTGGGTTGGGCGCTCACAGCCGTGTTCGGTTTCGCCGTTTTGGTTCCCATCCTGCTGACGACCGTTCCCGGCAACTTTCAAAACAGCGCTGGGCTGGCAGCCTTCACCGTCATCCTCCTGGTCATTCTGGGTCTCGTGGCATTTGGCGGGCTCTCGCTGATGATCGCCGACATCACGCGCCTGGTACGTGCTGACCAGTATCTCCTAATCATGACCCCGACGGATTATCTCAAGGTTGAGCCAGGCCGGGTGACCCACGTGCCGATGGGGGCAGTGGCCTACGTGACGCTCAAGGGTGTCAAGGTGCCAAACGCCGCGGCGGCCGATGCCGCACGACCCAACATCCCCAGCGCGATGGGAAGGCTGTCCCCCTTCGGCGGCGGTTTCGGCTATCGCCGCGAGCTGCGCCGGCCCGCGTCGCTCGCCTTCCTGGATACCCGTACGAACCGCGAGGTGGTCGTCGGCACCGACGATTCATTCGACGCGCTGCCAGTGCTCGAAGAGATTCTCGACATGTACGCGGGCGGCGGCGCACCAGCATCACAGCGCGGCCGTTGAATGCCGGGCAGGCACGGATGCGCCCGGCGGGCCGGCTGACCTGAGCGTCCTGGGAGGTAGGCTGCCTCTCAGACGCCCATCGCACTGTGTTTTTCCTCACGCTGGCGTGCGGCCGTGCGTGTTATCATCGAGCAGGAGCAAAGCCTGTGATCATCCAAACCATCCATGACATCGTCGCCAAAGCCGTCGCCGCCTTGCAGGAGCGCGGCGAGATTCCCACCGTCGACGTGCCCACCTTCGATGTCGTGCATCCTCAGATCGCCGCGCATGGCGACTATGCGACCAACGTAGCGATGAAGCTTGCCTCTGTGCTCCGGGAGGCAGGTGAGAAGCCCAACCCACGCGCCCTTGCCGAGGCCATCGCCGCGGAGATCCGCGAGACCGTGGCCGTCGTACCCGCCTACGATCTGGTGGATGGAGTGGAGGTGGCCGGACCAGGGTTCATCAACCTGCGCCTGGACCGAGAGTGGCTGCTGCGGCAGACCGCCGCCGTCCTCGACGCGGGCGACAGGCTAGGATGCGTGGACCTTGGCGGCGGACGCAAGGTCAACCTGGAATTCGTCAGCGCCAATCCCACCGGGCCGACCACTGTTGGCAATGGACGCGGCGCCTTCATTGGCGACGTGCTGGGCAACGTCATGCGCGCGGCGGGCTACGACGTCACCAAAGAGTATTACTTCAACGACGCCGGCCAGCAGTTCCTCAAGCTCGGGTTCTCCATGGAGCGCTACTGCCGCTTCGTCCTGGGGGAGCCGATAAGTGTCAATATTGACGACATCGAAAACGAAGCTGAGCCGGAGCACGAGAAGCCGGCCGAGCGCTTCCGCAAGACGAAGAATGGCGAGGCGGCCGTCGCGGAGAAACCCAGGGCGCGCAAGCCCAAGGGGTACTACGGCCCGTACTACGAGACGGTAGCCGAGCGGCTGCTCGCCGAGCACGGCCGCGCCCTGCTCGACCTGCCCGATTCCGAGCGCCACGCGCGCATCGGCGCGGCCGCCGCGGCGATCATCATGGGCGACATCAAGGAGACGATGCGCCGGCTCAAAGTAGAATTCGACGTCTTCTTCAACCAGTCGTCGCTGGAGCCGTCGGGCGAGCTGGCAGCGGGTATCGAGACACTCCGCGCCAACGGATTCCTGGAAGAGCGCGAGGGAGCGGTGTGGATGAAGTCCACCCTCTTCGGCGACGACCAGGACCGCGTGGTTATCCGTTCGGACGGCCAGCCGACCTACATCACGTCGGACATCGCGTACATGCACAACAAGTTCGAGCGCGGCTTTCAGACGCTGATCTTCGTGCTCGGACCCGATCACCACGGCTACATCGCGCGGCTCAAGGCGACGTCCGGGATGCTGGGCCACAGCCCCGACGACGCCCACGTGCTGCTCTACGGCCAGGTCAACCTCAAGACGGGCGGCAAAACGGTCAAGATGGGCAAGCGGCTGGGCAACGCCGTGACCCTCGACGACCTGTACGAGGATGTGGGCGCCGACGTCGCGCGCTTCTTCTACCTGATGCGCGGCAACGACACCCCGCTGGACTTCGACCTCGACCTCGCCCGCAAGCAGTCGAGCGACAATCCTGGCCTGTCGGTGCAGTATGCCCATGCGCGGGCATCGGGCGTGTTCCGCAAGGCCCGCGAACAGGGCATCGTGGCGGAGGAGTATGAGCGCGCCGACATGCTCGCCCTGGCTGGCGACCCACCCGCCGAGCTAGAGATCGAGCTGAACCTCATCCGCCAGCTGCTGCGCCTGGAGGAAGTCGTGGAGCGGGCGGCCACGGCCCTGGAGCCCCACCATCTCACCGCGTACGGGATGGAGCTCGCCGACGCGTTCCACCTGTTCTACGACAACTCCCCCATCCTCAAGCAAGGCGCGAATGTATCACCCGAGGTCAAGATAGCACGTCTGCGCCTGATGGCGGCGGCGCGTGCGGGACTCGCACGCACGCTCGCGCTGCTGGGAATGGATGCCCCCGAGCGCATGGAGCGTGAAGAGGCGCTCGCCGAGTAGCTAATTGCGCCACAACCAGCAGGCTACACGACGGCCCTCTCGGCATTGTCCGGGAGGGCCGGTTCGTGCCCGGCAGGCGTCCACCGGACGCCGCGTGGCCGAGAGGCGTCCACCGGACGCCGCGTGGCCGAGAGGCGTCCACCGGACGCCACTACGAACGAGGGAGCGGTCACGCGCGGGTGGAATCACCCGGCCTCTTGTGGCAGTGTGGCTGCTTCGCGCCCCAGCTCGTCGCGCACGGCAGCCTCACCCGCCTCCAGGTTCAGCAGGGCCAGCGGAATGAGCGCCAACAGAAAGCAGGCGGCCACGAAGGGGAACATCCCGACGGGCCCGACCTGATCGAGCAGCAGCCCGGCGAGTGCGGCAGAAGCGGGTGTGGCAATCGAGGTGATGGTGCTGTTGAGGCCCGTGTAGAGGCCCATGCGGTCTGGCCGCACGAGACGCGTGAGCAGCGGATACGAGCTGGCGGTCTGCGCGGCATTGCCAACGCCGGCAATCAGGAGAATGGCATAGATCAGCGCCTCCTGCCTCAGCCAGATGCCGGCGATGCTGGCACCGGCCATGAGGATGATCCCGACGAGGAAGACACGCTTCAGTCCCAAGCGGTCCGCAAGCGCACCCAGCGGCCAGTTGAACACTGCCGTGGTGCCCAATAGGACGAACGGCAGAAAGGTTGCCTCACTCCTGTTCAGATGGATGACCTGCACCGCGAAGAGCGTCAGAAACGGCGCGATGGCGCTGATGCCGAACCAGAGAAAGAATTGGACGGCGAAATACAGCTGCAGCTGTCTCTGTCCCCGCAGCGCACGCACGTAGTCGCGCAGTGTGTAGTGGTGGCGCACGGGCGCGTCCACCAGCGTGCGCGGCTCGCGCACACCCAGCACGGTGGGCACAAAGAAGAGGACCAGCGCACCCGCCGTCAGCAGGAACAGGATGACGAACGCCTGGCTCAGACCGAAGGCATTGAAGAGATACACGCTGCTGAAGAGCAGCAGCGCCATCTGGCCGGCCGCGCCGACCATCTGAAAGATGCCGTTGACGTGCCCGCGCTGTCGCACTGGCGTGATGTCGGCCAATAGCGCGGTATACGGGTCGATCATGAGGTTGAACGTCAACGAGAAGAGGAAGATGCCGATGGTGACGAGGATCAGCGAGAACATGTCGCGACTCAGCCCGAAGGACGGGCCGAGGTCTCGCACCTGTGGCACCAGGGCTGTGAGCACGAGAAAGAGCGCGCAGAGCGGCACGAACCACACCACGAAGGGGCGGCGGCGGCCCAGCCGCCGCCGCCAGATGCGGTCGCTCCAGGCGCCCACCAGCGGCTGCAGCACCGCGCCCTCGACCGAGCGCTGGCTGCTGAGAAGGCCGATGACCACGAACGGGGCACCCAGCGCGTTGAGATAGTAGGGCAGCAGAAAGTTGTTGAGGGCGTAGAAGATACCAGCGCCAAAATTGCCGCTGGAGTAGATCAGCGCCCGCCCCAACGGCAGGCGCCGCTCAGTACGGTGGGCAGCCCCGGACGTGTCGGGAGACTGCGGCGCCGTGCCGCCGGCCACCGTCGCATTGTCCGGCATCACGTCCCTTCCTCCCCTGTGTGGGTCGCTGGCACCCGGTCATGAGCTTGGCCGGAGTGTAGCAGGTCCCGCCGGGGAGAGCAAGGGAGAGTTCACCGCGTGTGGGCACCCGCAGGCACCGGTCACTTCCTGCCAATAGCACAGGCGGTGCCCATTGGCTTCGTGGGGCCAACGCGCGTGTAGACGTTCCGAAACCCTGTTTCCTCTAATTGCCGGACCAACCACTCCCCGGTGGCGCGCACCAACTCTTCAGTGGCGCCACGCATCACAGGCTGTACGGCGATTGCGATCACTCCGCCCGGTCGAAGCACACGATACACTTCCTTCAGCGCCGCTCCCTTATTCCGCCAGAAGGGGAACGAGTTGATCGAGAAGACCTTGGTAAACGAGGCATCGGGGTACGGCAGGGGCTCATCCATCGACGCCTGCCGCAGCTCGACCCTGCCGGCACGAATCGCCTCGGCATTGCGATTATGTGCCTGGCGTACCATCACCGCAGACGCATCGATTCCGGCGACGAAGCCGTCCACGGTGATCGCGCTCACCCGCTGGACATCCATGCCTGGGCCGAATCCCACCTCCAAGACGCGGTCATCCGGCTGCAGATCCAGCTGCGACAGCACCCAGAGGCTCCTCGCCGTCGCCGTCCGCGCCAGAAGATATCCAGCCAACTGGCCCAAAATGCCGCGCGGATGGGCGAACTGGCTGCCGATGCCTGATACGTGCTGCGCGTACTCCATCATGTCGTCCACACTCGGCATCTCGTGTGTCACTCCTCCTTGCTGGCTCGTCCACGCATCAGCGCGACTCGCCCGATGCACTACCTCAAGACATTCAAAGCAACAATGCGCACAGCCCATGCTATAATCGAGCCATGGCACGCAAACAGGATACGCGTTCGGCAGAGCCGCAAGCGCCGGACGGCGAGCAAACCTACGAGCTTCCCACATTGCCCGGCCTCCCGGCCAGCATGCTCGACACCAACGCCCTGCGCTCGGCGCTGGAAAGCCTGCTCTTTGTGGCCGGCCGGCCGCTGCAGCTGACGGAGCTGCGCAAGTTGCTGCTGGTCGATGAGAAGCGCCTGCAGCAGGGGCTGGCAGCGCTGGAGCTGGAGTGCGAGACGCACGGCCGAGGCATCCGGCTGCAGCGGATGGGTGATCAGGTGCAGTTCGTCTCCGCGCCAGAGAACGCCCGCTTCGTCGCCGCGCTGTTGGGACTGCCCACACAGGCCAGGCTGACCACAGCCGCCCTCGAGACCCTGGCAGTCGTCGCATACCGGCAGCCTATCACGCGTTCCCAGATCGAGGCGATCCGCGGCGTGAACAGCGATCGTGCCCTCGCCAGTCTGCTGCAGCACGGGCTGGTGATCGAGGTCGGTCGGGCCGGGACGGTTGGGCGCCCGGCGCTCTTCGGCACGACGCACGAGTTTCTGCAGCATTTCGGCCTGGGCAGCCTGGATGCCCTGCCCAAGCCCGACCTCCCCGAGGCGGAGGCCATCGAGGCCAATCGCGCGGCCGCCGCCAGGCGCATTCGCGGCGCGGTGGGCGTCGGCGAAGAAAGCGCGGAAGGCGCCGCGAGCGCCGAACGTGTGGAGAGCGGGGAGAATTGAGGAGCACATGAGAATCGGGCGCCACATCCCTACGGGCTCGCAGCCCGTGCGAGCGATGCGCACGGCCCACGCCATTGGCTGCGAGGCGGTGCAGATCTTCGTCACGAACCCACGCGGCTGGCGCGAGCCAGAAAGCCAGCCGCGGGCTGAATCCGCCTTCCGCGAGGCGGCTCGCGAGCTGGACCTCGCGCCTGTCGTCGTCCACGCGTCCTATCTCATCAACCTGGCATCTCCCCGCGACGACTTCTTCGAGAAATCGGTGACGCTCCTTCGTGCCACACTGGTCCGTGCCCAGCGCCATGGGGCGGCGAGCGTCGTACTGCACATCGGCAGCCACATGGGCGCGGGTGAGGAGGCCGGGCTGGTCCGGCTCGCGGACGGCGTGCGCCTCGCGCTGGCGGACGGTCCAGCGGACGTCATGCTGCTGCTCGAAAACGACGTCGGCGCGGGCGGTGAGCTAGGGTATCGCTTCGAGCATCTGGCGGCGGCGCTGGCCGCCGTTCCCGAATTCGCCGCGACCCTTGGCGTGTGCATCGACACTGCCCATCTCTGGGGCGCGGGCTTCGACATCGGCACGACCGAGGGCGCCGAGCGCACGCTCGCCGAGCTGGATGCCACCGTTGGCATGGGGCGCGTGGGTGTGATCCACCTCAACGACACCAAGGTCGCGCTGGGCAGTCATCGCGACGTGCACGCGCTCATCGGCGAAGGCGTCATCGGCGCGCCTGGACTGGAGACACTGCTGCGCCATCCCGGCCTGGCTCACGCGACGGTGCTGCTGGAGACGCCCATCCCGGAGACGGCGGCGGGCACGCCCGACTGGCAGTTTGAAGCCGCTCAGCTGCGCCGTGTCCAGGCGCTGGCCGGGCGGGTGTTGCCTGCCGGTGCGGTCGAGCCCCCGCGGGCGGACGTGGCCGAAGGCGCGGACGCTGATGTCGCGCCACCCGCGCCTCCTTCGCGGGGCAAACGGCGCTCCCGCGGCGCGAAGCGGCGCGACGACGCGGCGCCTGACGTGGAAGCGGAAGCGGTGGCGCCGGCCCGCTCACGGGGGCATCGCGGGTAGATTCCCCCTCCGCCGCTGCGGCGGGAGAGGGAAGCCAGACGGGGATCGGCGTGCGCCGCACGCACGCAGCACACGGCCAGAGATGGTTGTGCTCCCGCGGTAGGCTACTGCCGTGACGTGATCTCCGGCCGGAGATGCAGCTCACGCTCGAAGCGCGCGCCGTCTACGCCACAGCTCGGGCACTCTTGCGGCACACGTCCGAGCTGGATGTGCCCGCAGACGGGGCAGACCCAACGCCCCGCGATCATGCGTACGATATCGGCGCGGCTGACGATGCCGACCAATCGCTCGCCGCGCACCACGGGCACGCGCTTGAAGCGGTTGCTGGTGAGGATCCTGGCGACCTCGTCCACCAGAGTGTCCTCGGTCACGCTGACCACACGATGGGTCATCAGGTCGGCGACAGTGCCGCCTTCTTTACTGATCAGGTCGGCCTGGGTGATGATGCCAACCATCTGACCGGCTCGATTCACCACGGGCATGCCGCTGATGTTATAGTCCGAGAGCCGGCGCGCGGCATCGCGCACCGTCGCGTCGGGGCCAATCGTGATGGTCTCGTGGGTCATGATGTCGCGGGCGTGCATGTGAGGACCTCCTCCTGCGCTGGGGGACTGGCAGCAGTCGCCATTGACGGCCACCTGCGCATGATTGTAGCCGACCGGGCGCGTCTGGGGAAAGGCCCCACGACAAGAGACGTGCCCGCGCACGGCCTCGTTCGGCACGGCCCATGGCCCTCGCGCCAGCGCACAGCCGCGCGCTCCATCCAACGTTCACCGGCGAGGATGGGACTTCAGCCGCGCGCCTCCGAGCCCAAGGGATCTGCGAGTGGCTGGTCGAGGCCGGTGGGGTCGCGCATGTCCAGCATCACTTTGATGGCCCGGTTTTCTGCCCTCTCGTGCGCGGTCTCCAGCGCGCGCCGCACTTCGCGCAGGGGGAAGCGGTGGGTAATCAGGCGCTCGGGCGTCAACTGCCGCTCGCGGATGAGCCGGGCAGCGAGCTGAAATGTCGACTCACGGCCGCCACGGGTGCCGTGGAGCGCTGCCGCCCCTTTCGCACCCGGGGCGTTTTCGGTCCCGTGCGACCACGACCCGATGAGCGTCACTTCGCGATACCAGATAGGCGTCAGATCCAGTGAGAGTGGGCGGGGCCGGGCACCCACCAGCACCACGGCGCCGCCCTCGCGTGCCCAGCGCAGAGCATTCTGGAGCGAAGTTGCATCGCCGATGGTGTCGTAGACCACGTCGAAGCCGCCGACGAGCAATTCGCCACCGTGACTGCCGCTGATACGCTGCGCTTCCGTCACGCGCACCACGGCAGCGGCGAGATCTTCATCGTAGATGACGTGCGTCGCGCCCATGCGCGCAGCCATTTCCACCTGGAAGGGGTGATGCGCCATCGTCGTGAGGACGATGCCTTCTGGCCCCAGGGCTTGCAGCGCCTGGGTGGTCAGCAGCCCAATGCTGCCCGCCCCAATCACGAGCGCCTTCTCTCCAGGTTGCGGCAGGCGGCGCATCGTCGCGTGCACGGCGACGGCGCATGGCTCCAGCAGCGCCGCCTGCTCGTCGGTCAGGCTGTCGGGCACGAGAAATACCTGGCGCTCGTGCACCACCATCTCGTCG
Source organism: uncultured Ktedonobacterales bacterium (assembly GCA_964416775.1). Classification (GTDB taxonomy): domain Bacteria; phylum Chloroflexota; class Ktedonobacteria; order Ktedonobacterales; family JADMIN01; genus CAYQFU01. The sequence continues at coordinate 15,479 of CAYQFU010000056.1, read as the reverse complement.
CTCCAGCCTCCGCCGATGGGCTGAGGGCCCGGCAGGTAGCGATACTCGCAGAAGGCATAATTGCCCACCGCGCACTGCCTGCACGGCGGCTCCATCTCGCGTGTGGCGCAGCATTGGTCGGTCTGATAGGCGACGCGATCGCCTGGGCGGAGGAATTGCGCGGCCGGACCCACCTCCACGACCTCGCCGACCACCTCGCGGCCCAGATAGCTGCGCGGCGGGTGCGGAGCCGACAGGGCGGCGACGTGTCCATCGCCCTCCAGGTGGACGAGCCGCAGATCGGCGCCGCCGATCCCGGCCATACGGTTGCGCACGCGCACCCAGCGCGTGTCGGGCAAGGCCGGCCGCCCCATGCCGCGCGTGCGCAATGGCGCTAGTGGTCCGTAGTAGGCGCGGCGCGAAACTCGTCCCAGCAGCGTCGTGACACTGACGCGCAGCGGGTGCGTGTCAAGGTAGACGCTCCACATACTGTTGCCCCCCTCTCGTGCCGTCCGCTGTCGCCCCACACGAGCGGGGCCGCAGATTTCCAGGACACGCGGCTGGCGTGAGAGCGCTACGAGTGTAGCATGGCTCGGCCGTAGCGCGCAAGCGCCATACGCCAACAAGGGGAGTGTTTGTCTGCCTGTTCCTCAACAGGCGGCGCCAGTGGGTGGGGGAGCAGGCCGGCCAATTCTCGCGCGGTGAACACGGCCGGGCGGCTGATTCAGATGGCTCGCGGCTCCGCTAGAGCACGCTGACCAGAAACGCGGCCAGAATGCCCGTGAGGAATACGCCGTCGAAGACGCCCGCGCCGCCGATGCTGAGGATGCGCGGCTTGTCCGGGTTGACGGGCACGTCTGGGCCCGGCCGCCAGAATCGCTGTGGCCCGGCAGCGAGCAACCCGCCACGCAGGACGAGCGGCAGATTAAGCAGGTCAGCCCCGATGAGCGTGCCCAGCGTCCCGGCGATGTAGGCAACGGGTGCCACCGCGGCAATGCCCATCTGGCTGCCAAACGCTCGCACCAGTAGGAAGGCGAGCGTTGCCGCCACCACCGGCGGGACGAAACTGGGCAATATGATCCCCACCCCTGGCAGTGGGCGCGCCAGCAACTTCGCCACGATGGCCACCAGGATGGTGCCCAGGACGGCAAGCCCGATTAGGTATGGGTAGCGCACGAGCAAGTACACTGAGAAGGCTACGGGAACGACCGCACCACCTACATTGACGGCCACGACCTCATCGACGGTGGCGGGCGGGTAGTAGTGAAAAATGGTGGCGATCATCTGCCGGGACGGCGACATATTGGCCAGGCGCGGATCGGCCAGCTGGACGCGACGGCGCGTGATCGGAATGTTGATCATGCCGCCGAACAGCGACGCGATCAGCAGCCACGACGCCTGCGTCGGCGTCAGGCCAAACATCTGGAACGAGTTGGCCGCGACCTGAAAGTAAAACACCAACAGGATGAGCGGCAGGATCAACGCCAGCAGCATCACGGGCAGCCATGGATAGTGGCGGGGTGGAGTCGCTTGCATCTTCGCCTCCTGATTGCTGGTAGACGGGCAAGCCGTGCCGGCGCAAGGCTGTGGGATATCCAGTGGCCACAGTATACCGAGCGCGGTGCGGGGAAAGGAAGGGCAGTTCGACATCCCGCGGATAACAAAACCGCCCAGAACTGTCGTTCTGGGCGGCCTGGGCACGAGACAATGGTGGGTGGTACTGGACTCGAACCAGTGACCTCATCGGTGTGAACGATGCGCTCTGCCGGCTGAGCTAACCACCCGCAGCAGCCCAGGTAGCATACCACCTCGGAGCGCGCTCGTCAAGGCGCGACGGCAGGCTAGCGGTGACATCGCTTCAAGCGTATCGAGGAGGACACAGCAGGTGCCGCCATCGCGGCGCCCGATGAACGCCGACGGTGCGATCTTCGATTGACGCTGCGTCTTCATGCATGCTAGGATACGACGGGCGATATTGGGCTAGACGCGAGCGTCAGCGCGCTGGAGGGCCTCCACCACACGCCGCCGAGCCTGTAGCCATCGCCGGCGCGGCACTGTTAGTGTAGTTCCCACGGCGGAGATGCGGTTCATCGACTGCATCCCCTGCGCCCTCGATCGACTCGTCAGTCCCTGCCTCGCATTGGCCTGGCGTACCCATGGGCGAGGCCGGTCCGACGCCAGGATTCGCCGGCCCCTCAGGGGGACGAGACGACAGGCGCCCGCTGGCACCCAAGCAGCCGAGACGGCTGCTTGACGCGCGCCAGGCCTGCGAGTGATCGTCCGATCCTTCGTCGTCGACGCCACAGGTCTGCTCCAGGCTGCCAGTCGCGATGTTGGTTCAGTCCTGTATCTGGAGCAGAACCTGCTGTACCGTCGTCTGAACGATGGGGTGCGCGGCGCGGAGCACGTGCTCGCGGCTGCGCGCAAGCTCCTGGCATATTAGCTTAGAATGCAAGACAGCCGATGCCATTGAGGTCAATGGCGACCGAGAGGAAGAGGAGCGCAGGCATGTCTACGAAGATTACGATGCCTCAGCTGGGCGAGAGTGTCGCCGAAGGCACCGTGGGGCGCTGGCTCAAGCAGGAGGGCGACACCGTCAAGCGCGACGAGTCGCTGGTCGAGATCATCACCGACAAGGTGACGGCCGAGCTGCCCTCGCCGGTCTCCGGTCGCCTCGTCAAGATCCTGGTCGGCGAGGACCAAACCGTCAGGGTCGGCACCGCGATCGCCGAGATCGAGGAGCAGGGCGCTGCCGCGTCCACCTCGGCAGCGAGCGCGGGCGCATCCGCGGGGGCCCAGGTATCGGGCGGCACGGCCGAAGCGAGCGGCACCGTAGCAAGCGGACCCGCCACGTCTACCGCCCCCAGCATGTCCCCCGTCGCGACAGTCGCGGCTCCCGAAACCAACGGGGTGCGCACTAATGGCAATGGGACCGGAAATGGCACAGGCGTGCGCGAGCGCGTTTCGCCTTTGGCCCGCCGCATGGCGCAGGAACACCAGGTGGATCTGCACACCATTCAGGGCACGGGCGAGGGCGGTCGCGTGCGCAAAGAGGACATCCTCGCGTA
>CAYQFU010000056.1:0-12332 GCA_964416775.1 uncultured Ktedonobacterales bacterium | reverse complement strand
GAGGGCGACGAGATCATCACGCCCACGCCCATGCGCCGTATGATCGCCGAACATATGGTACGCAGCAAGCGCACTTCGCCTCACGCCACTACTATCGTCGAGGTGGACATGACCAACCTCGGCCGGTGGTTGGAGCGGAACCGCGACGAATTCAAGCGCCGTGAGGGGTACGGCATCTCGTACGTGCCGTTCGTCATCAAAGCCACCGTCGAGGCGCTCAAGGAGTTCCCATACCTCAACGCGTCGTGGACCGAGGACAACAAGATCATTCTGCGCAAGCAGATCCACATCGGCGTATCCATCGCGCTGGATAACGGCCTGATCGTCCCGGTGATCCGCAACGCCGATACGCTCAGCGTCGCCGGGCTGGCTCGCGCCGTCAGCGACCTCGCTACCCGCGCGCGCACCAATCGCCTCCAGCCGCACGAGGTGCAGGGCGCCACGTTCACGGTAAACAATCCGGGCGTCTTCGGCACCGTCCTCTCGGTCGCCGTCATCAACCAACCCAACGCCGGCATTCTGACGATGGACGCCGTGGTCAAGCGCCCGGTGGTCATCGACGACGCCATCGCCATCCGCTCGATGATGTACCTGGGCATCTCGTTCGACCACCGCGTAGTAGACGGAGGCACGGCCGCGCCGTTCCTGGCGAGCATCCGCCGCCGGCTGGAGAGCATGGGCCCCGAGATCGAGGTGTACTGAGGGCGCGGCAGCTCCGCGGGCGGCACTTCGGCTGGCTTCCCAGTTCCCACAGCGCGTGACAATGAGACGCGCGTGGCGTACAATAATGGTTGATAGTGGTCGAAGGCCGCCCGGTTCGGACCAGCGACACGCGTGCTGGAAGCATCGGGGCGGCCCGTCGCGTGGAGTTTGAGACGTGCGCGCACGAGAGGCACACCGCCGAGCGCTTCTGCATCGCACCGCCCCGTATCTGGGTGTGGCGTGCCTTGCGGTGCTCGCCATTGCCGGCGCGTACTCGCTTCCTGCCGATCTGGCCCTCCTGGCGGATGGGCGCGCCCTCCAGATGGCGCCGGCTGCATGGCTGACCAGCTCCGCCTCGCCGGTCGCGGCGCGAAGCGGGGCCGCGCTGCTTGCTCAGCATGCCGGCCTCGCCGCCCGCGCATTCGCCCAGCGCGCCGCTCAGCCGGTCTTGGCCGCAGCTGACGTCGTGCGCGCTTCAAAAGCGCTTGCGCCGGCGTCCCCGCTTGAACGCGGCGCTCTTTCCGTGCCGGCACTGCTGGTTGCCGTCACGCTGGCGATCTGCCACTGATCGCCCTGGCGGGCGGCAGCGGGCCAGCGCGGGCTGGCCTGATGTGGTGGCGTGCGCGGGGCCACCTATCTATCACGCGCCACCCCGGTCTAGCGCTTCGCCCTGCCCGTGTGGCCCGCCGATCCGCACGTGCGCGCCACGATGCACGAGCGCAGATGCATGCCAACCGCAACCTTTCCGTATGGGCCCGCGCCCGGCGCAGAGGCGCCCAGGCCAGGCCACCGATTATATCCCACCAGCACACACGAAGTGGCTCCCATTGATTGCTTCGTGCCCGCCGCCCACGACTGAAGAAAGGCAAGGCGCGCAATGAGTTTCCTGACCAAAGTCCTTGGCGATCCCAACGAGCGCGAGCTCAAGCGCATTCGCCCCGTCGTCGCCCGCATCAACGATCTCGAAGACGAGATGAAGGCGTACTCCGACGACGACCTGCGCGGCCTCACCGCGGAATTCAAGCAGGAGTTGGAGAACGGCGCCAACCTCGACGACATCCTCCCTGAGGCGTTCGCGGCCGTGCGCGAGGCCAGCCGCCGCGCCATCGGCATGCGCCCCTTCGACGTCCAGCTCATTGGCGGCGTCGTGCTCCATGAGGGCAAAATCTCCGAGATGCGCACCGGCGAGGGCAAGACGTTGGTCGCCACCCTGCCCGCCTACCTCAATGCCCTGACTGGCAAGGGCGTGCACATCGTCACCGTCAACGACTACCTGGCCCAGCGCGACCGCGACTGGATGGGCCGCATCCACGAGTTCATGGGCCTGAGCGTCGGCGTCGTGCTGACCACCCAGAATCCTCAGGGCCCAGAGCGCCGCGCCGCCTACGCCACCGACATCACCTACGCCACCAACAATGAGCTGGGATTCGATTATCTACGCGACAACATGGTGGGCGACCTCCAGTTCTGCGTGCAGCGCAAGCTCAACTACGCCATCGTGGACGAGGTAGACAACATCCTCATCGACGAAGCCCGCACTCCGCTCATCATCTCGGGCCAGGCCGAGGAGTCCGCCGAGCTCTATGTCAAGTTCGCCCGCGCCGTGCCCCGCCTGCGCGAGGAGGAAGACTACACGATTGACGCCAAAGGGCGCACGGTGGCGATCAATGAGTCGGGCATCGACAAGATCGAGCGCATGATGGGCATTCCCAATATCTACGAGGACATGGAGCTTACCCGCCATCTGGAGAACGCGCTCAAAGCCCATGCCCTGTTCCATCGCGACAAGGAATACATCATCCGCGACGGCGAAGTACTGATCGTGGACGAATTCACGGGCCGCATTCTGCACGGCCGCCGCTACAGCGAAGGTCTGCACCAGGCCATCGAGGCCAAGGAGAACGTGCCCATCCAGCGTGAGAATCGCACGCTGGCGACCATCACCTTCCAGAACTACTTCCGCCTGTACGACAAGCTGGCTGGCATGACTGGCACGGCTCTCACCGAAGCGGAGGAGTTCCACAAAATCTACAAGCTCGACGTGATAGCCATCCCCACCAATAAGCCGGTCGTCCGCACAGATCACGCCGACTACATCTACCGCAACGTCGAGGGCAAATTCCGCGCGGTGGTCGAAGAGATCAGGGATTGCTACGAGCGGGGGCAGCCCGTCCTCGTCGGCACGACGTCGGTGGAAACGTCCGAATATCTCTCCGAGATGCTCAACCGCCAGGGCGTGCCTCACAATGTGCTGAACGCTAAGCAGCACCAGCGTGAGGCGCTGATCGTCGCCCAGGCCGGCCGCAGCGGCGCCGTCACCATCGCCACCAACATGGCCGGCCGCGGCACCGATATTGTGCTCGGCGGTAATCCCGCGGGCTATGTGGACGACATCCTGCGCGAGCGCGACATCGACCCGGAGTTCGCGACCGACGAGGATCGCGCCGAAGCCCTCGAAGAGGCGCGGCGACGCTGCGACGAGGACCGCGAGAAAGTCGTGGCGGCGGGCGGTCTGCACATCATTGGCACCGAGCGCCACGAGTCGCGCCGCATTGACAACCAGCTGCGCGGTCGGTCTGGCCGTCAGGGCGATCCTGGCACGTCGCGCTTCTTCGTTTCACTGGGCGACGACCTGATGCGCCGCTTCGGCACGGACCGTGTGGCCGGCTTCATGGAGCGGCTGGGCATGGACGACGACACGCCCATCGAGAGCGGGCTGGCCACCAGGTTCATCGAGCAGGCCCAATCCAAAGTCGAGGGCTACAACTTCGACGTCCGCAAGAACGTCGTCGAGTACGACGACGTCATCGCCGCGCAGCGCGCCGTCATCTACCAGGATCGCCGTGCCGCCCTGGAGCACCAGGACCTCCACGGTCGCATGCTGGAGATGATCGAGCGGCAGGTCACGCGGGTGGTCGCCAACCATACCACCGCCAATCTGCCCGAAGATTGGGATCTGGACGGTCTCATGCACCAGATGGAGCTCTGGGGGGCGCAGGTTCCTGAGGACCTCTTCCCCGAGCACCTCAACCGCCTGCGCCGGCAGCAGCTGACCGCCGCGCTGGTGGAAGCGGCGCTGGCCGCTTATGCCGCCAAAGAGGAGGCCGTCAAGAAGGCCGCGGAGGAGCACAACGCCATCCAGTCGGGCGAGTTCTACATGCGCCAGTTCGAGCGGATGGTCACGCTCCAGGTGGTGGACACCCTGTGGATGGACCACATCGATGCCATGGACGTGATGCGCAGCGGTATCAGCTTGCGCGGCGTGGCTCAGCGCGACCCGCTGGTGGAGTTCAAGCGCGAGGCGTTCACCGCCTTCGAGCAGCTCAAAGAGCAGATCGAGCAGCACATCGTGGAGCTCCTCTTCCGTGGCGGCGTCCAAATGGAGCTGCCGCAGCCGCCACAGGAAGCGCTGCCTAAGAACCTGCGAACCAACGCCGACCAGATCGCGCAGTTGACCGGTCAGGCCAAGGATGCGGGCGCCGCCGCGACTCGGCCCAAGGGGCTGCCCAGGCCCGCGAACGGGCGCTCCGCGCCCGGTGCCGGTGCTGCGCTGGCAGCCGCGCTGGAGCGCGCGGGCACCCCCAACGCGCGGGCCGCCGTGCCTGCCTCGGCGGCGGGCAAAGGGCAGGCTCGCCCGGCACAGCCAGCGGCGCGGCCACAGGCGCCCGCGCCGAACAATCCATCCCGTCAAGCCCGACCAGCTGGTAACGGACAACCCGCCCGTAGCGGAACCAGGCCCAATGGCCAGACAAATGGCCAGCGCCCAGCCCCAGCCCCGACGGCCGCGACAGCCACGCGGACGGGCGCGTCAGGAGCGGCCGCCGGCGCGAAGCTGGGACGCAACGATCCGTGCTACTGCGGCAGCGGCAAGAAGTACAAGATGTGCCACGGGCGCTAGCCCACCCACGCCGCCCGCGTAACCGCGCACCCGACGACGAGGTGCCGGCGCGCGGGCGGCTAGGTGTCTCCGCCCCCGCTGTCGGAGTTGATCATCGAGGCATGGAACGAGCCATCCGCCTCGTACACTCCGGACACTTCAGCGCGCCACCCGGAGCGCAGGCCAGTCAAGGAGTGAGATGCTCCCTGGTACTGCGTGCTGGCATCCACGTGCACGGTGATGGTGGATGCTCCAAGGACGTGGTACGCGAGCGTATTCGCACTCGCGTTGATACTGACGATGGTGCCATGCAGGTCAATGGTCTGACCGCCTACGGGCGGTGAGGGTTTGGAGCGCACCGGGGTGGATGTCGCCTGCGCGGTGGCCGTCGCGGCAGAGATACCCGCTGGCGCATGAGAATCAGGCCCCTGTGAGTTTGGCGAGTTTGGAGTGGACGCGGCTGCAGCGGACTGCGAAAGCGTATTGCTGACTAGCGCCCATCCCTGTGTGGCAGCGGGAGTGATACTGAGTATGGCACCGGTGGTCGCCACGACCACCGCGCTCAGAAGTGCCAGGCCGACTTTGCTTTCCAAAGGCCGTAACAAATTCCCCATAGGTACCTACTCCTATTATGGTGCTACGTGCGCTTGGCTTATGATAGCATGCACCGTATTCAAAGCCCATGCGCAAACTTTTGGGTTTGGACGCAGGGTGCCAGCGGAGCTGCATCATACCGCGACCGTGAACGCGACACTCCATAGGTTCGAAGTGAACCTGTCGCTCAACAAGGCTGGAGAAGGGTGCTGTAGAGCAAATTGTGCGCTCGGGTGCGCTCCGAGATGGGATTACCGTGCGGGAGGCCGGACATGGGGATCACTCGAGAAGCGGGTCTGCCACTCGTTTCGCCGGCAAACATGGTGCCGGTACAGGTCGTTCGGCGCGACGTGGTGGCGCCGGACGTGGTCAGCGTCCAGATCGTATTGCCAGGTAGCATGCAGGCGCCGGCACCGTATCTGGCGGGGCAGTTTGTGACGCTGGCGCTGCCCACACCGACCGAGACGCTCTACCGCTCGTACTCGCTGTGCGGCGACGGGGATGCCAGCCAACCTTGGGAGCTGACCATCAAGCGCATGCAGCAAGGCGCGGTGTCCACCTACTTCTACCATTACGTGGACGAAGGCACGCTGCTGTATTCCAGCCTGCCTCGCGGGAGCTTCACCCTGCCCTCGCGCGTGCGTCCGGACATGCTCTTTGGCTTCGTGGCGGCCGGCAGCGGGGTCACGCCCATCATGGGTATGTTGCGAGCGCTGGCGCGGATGCCGGAAGAAGAGCGCCCCCTCGTCCAGCTCCACTACGCCTCGAAGGCACCCGCGGACATCATCTTCCGCGATGAGCTGATGCGCATGGACCCCAACCAGACATGGCTGCAGCAGTGGCACTATCTCTCCACCAGATCGCAACGCATGACAGCCGATGCCATTCTCGAGCGCGCCGGCCGAGGCGGCGCGCGGGCGCACTGGTACATGTGCGGTCCGGAGTCGCTCAAGCGCGAGCTCCAGGCGAAGCTGGCGGAGCGCCGGGTGCCGACGAGCCACGTGCACGCCGAGGTCTTCGCATCGGCCGCCCAGCCCGCATACCGTATTGACACTCGAAGTATCGCGGGCCAGGGTGGCGGCCTGCGCATCGTCGAGACCGGAGCGCAGGTGGACGTCCAGCCACACGAGACCCTGCTCGCCGCCCTGGAGCGCCACGGCTATCGCCCCGAGTTCAGCTGCCGGGTGGGAGCGTGTGGCGCTTGTAAGCTCAAACTGGTGGAGGGGCAGGTGGACGCGATTGGCGAAGTCCTGAGCCCCACAGAGCGCCAGGCAGGCTACGTATTGGGGTGCATCGCACACCCCGTCGGCGATGTGACGATCTCTTCGGGGGGACGCCCACCCGCGGGTGTCGCGGTGGTGGCCGCGGTTGGCGCGGCGGGCGGCGGCCATCGCGGCGCGCGCCAACTGATCCGCATCGCCTCGCTGGTTGGAGTGAGCGCGCTGGCCCTTGGCGCCTGGGGACTGACCGATCACCGTCCAGATAGCTGGGCAGCTGCGACGGCGCCGGCTGCCACCGCAGCGTCTACCAGCGGCGCTGCACAGGCCGCACAAACCACACCAACCACACCCGGCCGCCAGGTTAACGGCAATGGGTCCGCCGGCACTCACCAGGCTGGCGCGCTGGCGCCAACCGTGGCGCCAACCGTGGCGCCAACCGTGGCGCCCACCAAACCGGGAGCGACTCCTCCCCCGGCGCAGCCGACCGCGACTCCCCGGCCCAAACCCACACCGGCGGCCACCAGCGCCCCATCAAAAGCGGCTTCTGGATGACGCACGCTGCCGCGCAGCTCGTGCTGATCGCGCATCGTCAACGCATCATGGCAGCGCACTTCGGCATCCATCTCGCGGTCGCGCCGGGCGACGAAGCGCGAGCACGGGAGGCTACGGATCGCTGCGTAGCCTGGCTGGCAGAGGTGGACGACCGGCTCACGCGCTTCGATGCCGCCAGCGAGCTGTGCCTGTTGAATGCCGCCGCTGGCACGTGGCATTCAGTCTCCAAGCTGCTCTACGACGCCGTCGCGCAAAGTCTTGCCGCTGCGCGCGCCAGCGATGGGCTGTTCGATCCGACCCTCCTCACGCTGCTGAAGGTCCTCGGGTACGATCGCGACTATCGCGAGATTGCCGGTCGTGATGTGGGAGTAGCGCGGCCAGTGCGCCGCCGCGCCGCGCATGCGGGCGGCTGGCGCGGCATCGAGCTGGACCGGGCGCGGCGGCGCATTCGCCTGCCGGCTGGGGCAGAGCTGGACCTGGGCGGCATCGCCAAGGGATGGGCCGCGGATGTCGCGCTGACGCGCTTCTTCGGAACATTCGCCAACGTGCTGATTGACGCCGCAGGTGACATGGCAGTGCGCGGGGGGCCAGAAGAAGGCGGCCTCTGGGCGCTGGGCATCGGCGACCCTCTTGCCGGCTCCGACGCCTCCGCGGACCGCCACGCCGCCGTGTTAACCTTGGGACGGGGCGGGTTGGCCACGTCGGGTGCCACGGAGCGATGGTGGTCGCGCGGGGGCGAGCGCCAGCATCACCTGATTGACCCACGCTCAGAGCGGGCCGCTCGGGTGTGGGTAAACGGCGATGCGACTGACGCCGACGGCAGCCCACTCATCGCGACCGCGTCCGCGCTCGCTCCCAGCGCCGCGCACGCGGAGGTCGCCGCCAAGGTGGCGTTGCTCCGCGGCTATCCCGACGCGCTGCGCCAGGTGGAGCGGGCGTGGCAGGACGGCGGGGGCAAAGATCCTCGCCCATACGGAGATGCCGGGGTGGCCCTGGTGTTGGTGCTGGGTACGGGCCAGGTCGTATGCTCCGCGCATCTCGACGAGTATCTCGCGACGCTTGGGGGCGGAGGAGAGATATGGCTGGATTGACCATCGCGATGATCATGGCCTTGCCGAAGGCCAGCTCCAGAGCGCTTCTGGCCGCGGCAACTACTCCCGGCCCGACACTCTGGTACGTCACCCGCGCGACCGCCGTGGCGGCGTACATCACCCTATCCATGTCGGTCATTCTCGGCCTGTTGCGCGCCATCGCGGGCGCGGCACGAGAGCATCTCTCCTGGGTGGTGGATGAGCTGCACGCGTTTATCGCGACCCTCGCGGGCGTGCTGGTATTCGCGCACGTGCTGGCGATCGCGCTCGATCCCTACATCCCCTTCACCCTGCGCAACCTCCTGGTTCCTGGGCAGCAGCCATACCGTCCATTGGGCGTGAATCTCGGGGTCCTGGCCTTGTACGCCATGGCGGTGCTCCTGGTCACCTCGTGGCTGCGCCCGCGTTTCCCATACCGCTTGTGGCGCCCACTGCACGCGCTCAGCTTCCTTGCCTTCGCGCTCGTGACCATCCACGGCATCCTGGCCGGCAGCGACGCGGCTGAGCCCTGGATGCGCGCCATCTACACGGGAGCCGGGTGCGCGGTGGCGGTGCTGCTCCTGTTCCGCCTCGTGCCGGATACGGCGCGTGCCAGGCAATAGTGGTGATGGCGATGATGGCGGCTGCGGGGCTGCGCGTGGCCCCTAATCAGCCGCGGACCGCCGCGCGGCAGCGCTAGATGCTGAGTAGGCGCTCTAGCTCCGCGCTGTCGCGGTGAGGACCGATGACGGCCAGGCGCAGCCGCTCCTCCTGGAAGACGGTGTTGGCCACGCGCTGCACGTCCTCGGCGGTGACGGCGTCGAACCGCGCCATCACGTCGTCCACTTCCAGCACACGACCGCGCAGTGCCTCCTGCCCGCCCAGCCACGAGGCCACGCTGTGCGTGTCCTCCAGGCGCAGTGCCATACGCCCCTTGGTGTATTCGCGGGCACGCTGCAGCTCGTCCTCCGGCACTGGCTCGCGCCGCATGCGCCCTAGCTCCGCCAGGATCGCGCGCAAAGCTGGCGCCGTACGCGAGGGGTCCACGCCCGCATAGATGACGAAGCAGCCCGTATCATGGTAGTGCATCGGGGTACTGCTCACATCGTACGCCAGTCCTTGATGCTCCCGCACCTCCAAAAAGAGCCGCGAGCTCATGCCGTCCCCCAGGATGGCGTTGAGCACCGTCATGGCGTAATAGTCCGGGTGGTCGTAGGACAACGCGGGCATCGTCAAGCAGAGATTCGTCTGCTCTGTCTTACGATACTCCAGCCGAACACGCGGCGCGTCTGGCGCCGGTGGACTGGGCGTCCACACGGGGAGTGGACCCGGCTCCCAATTGCCGAGCAGGCGCGCAACGGCGTCCACCACCTGCCCGTGCTCTACATCACCCGCGACGCTGAGTACCAGGTTCCCCGGCAGGTAGTGCTCCATGCGGTACGCGTCCATCTGGTCGCGCGTGATCGCCTCCACCGTGGCGCGCGTGCCGGCCACTTCGCGGCCGAGCGGCAAACCTGGCCAGAGCGCCTCGTCCGCCAGGACGCCCACCCACTCCTGCGGGCTGTCGCGATACATGCTCAGCTCTTCGATGATGACGCGCCGCTCTTTTTCCAGCTCGCGCGGGTCCAGGCGAGGATGGCGCACCATGTCCGTAAGGACGTCCATCGCCAGATCGAAGTGCCGGCTGGCGATCTTGGCGGAGTAGACCGTCAGCTCCTTGTCGGTGGCGGCGTCGAGCACTCCGCCAACGCCTTCGATGGCCTCCGAGATCAGCTGGGCCGTGGGAAAGCGCCGCGTGCCTTTGAAGAGCATGTGCTCGATGAAGTGCGAGACGCCGGCTACAGCGGCATCTTCGTACCGCGAGCCGACGCCGAAGAAGAGAACGACACTGACCGATCGGACGTACGGCATCCGTGAGGTCAGAATGCGCACGCCGTTGGCGAGCGTCGCGCGTTCATGCATGCGAGGGACCTTCCTGCGAGGAGAACACACCAGACTGCCCGACGTCCCGAGAGCGGATGCGGGGTCCAGAAGTGGACTCCCCAGTATATGACAAAGGCCCACCGCTTGGGTTGGAGGCGGGATGCGCCCGCCTCCCGGCCCGTGCTTAGCGGCTGGTGCGCTCGGCCTCCTGGTGGGTGCGGCGTGCCAGCCAGCGGGCGCGCACGGTCTCCTCATCGTAGCCGTGATCGTAGATCGGCGCGTTGATGCCTGCGGCCCACTCCACCGTGACGTAAATGATGCTCTTTACCCAGTACGCACCCTCCGGCACTTCCGGATTGCGCACCTGGTCTGGCGGCGGCGGATCCACCGCCCCCGCGTTGAGCCGGCGCACCACCGTTTCGTAGAGCTCACCTTCGCGGATCACCTGCGCCCGGCCCTTGAAGCGATACCCTTTGCGGCTCAGCATGTCCACCACGTTGATCTCGATGTGGGGGTTGGCTTCCAGGTTACGCCGCGTATTGGGCGAGCGGATGTCGCAAAAGACGAGGTGATCGTCGTCGAGCACCTCAAGTGTCCCCTTGGGCGAGAGGTTCGGCCGCCCATCGGGAGATACAGTCGCCACAAAGCACGTCCCATATTCGGACGCGATCAACCTCTTCATGTCCGAGTTGATAATGCCCATCGTCTTCCCCTCTGCCAGGTCAGCCACCGGATTGACCAGCACAATTGTATACCTCTGCCGCCACGGAGGGAAGCCCCCACGACGAAATCACTTGCCCGCACGTATGGCTCCATCTCATGCGGCGCGCTCAATGGTCCCGCCACAGTGCCGAGTGATTGACAGGCCAGGCGTGGATGCGTAGCATAAGGCTCGTCATTAGGTGGCAAGCTCATCCGTATCGGGAGTCGAGAACAGGTAGTGCAGAAGATGGCCATCAACCTCAAAACCGGAACGGCAGGGGCCAAGGCCGACACCGTGGCCGGCCTGCGCGCGGTGCAGCGCAGCGGCGTCACGGGCGCTCTGAGCGGCATTGCCAGCAAAGAGCCCGGCACGTGGGTACAGGTCTGGCTCGATGCGCTCTACGTGTTTGTCGCCACACGCGTCCTTTTCCTCGGCCTCACCTATCTTGCGCCCGCGCTACTCGGCAACGGGAACACGAAACTGACCGTGCTCGGCGCACTGCGCAGCTGGTTCACTCAGGACGCCACGCATTTCAGCCACATCGCGCAGTTCGGCTACGACGCGTGGTGGCGCACGGCCTTCTTCCCCCTCTTCCCCCTGCTCGAGCATATCTTCGCGCCGCTGTTCGGCGGCGACTACGGCATGGCCGGCCTCGTCATCGCCAACGCCTCATACCTGGGCACACTCGTCGTCCTGCGCGACCTGATCGGCCGCGACTTCGAGCCGGACGTGGCCCGCCGCACCATCCTGTACCTCTCGATCTTTCCCACAGCCTTCTACTATTTCGCGCCCTACAGCGAGTCGCTCTACCTGCTGCTGAGCATCGGCGCCTTTTCGGCCCTGCGCCGCCGCCAGTGGTGGCTGGCTGGCGCGCTGGGCGGCCTGGCCGTGTTGGCCCGCTCGCAGTCCATCGCGCTGCTCGTGCCGTTCGCGGTGGAGCTGATCGCGGCGGTACGCTACGGCGTGGCCCGGTGGTGGCAAATCCTGTGGGCGGCGCTGATTCCGGCTGGTCTCGGTGTCTATGCCGCGTACCTCGCCGTGCTCTTCCATGATCCACTCGCCTTCTCGCATGCGCAAGCCTACTGGGATCGCGGGCTGCATTGGCCCTGGGAAAGCCTCACCCTGAGCATTGGCGTGCTGACATCCGGCGGCAAGTTCAGCTCAGTGGTGCTGACGCACCTGCTGCTCAATCTCGGCGCCATCGTGGTCTTCATCGCGCTGGCTGTGCCCGTCGTGCGACGCCTGCCGCGTAGCTATGGTCTGTATGCGGTGACGCTCCTGCTGTATTTCCTGCTGTTCTCGGTGCAATACGGAGCCGTGTCCACACAGGGCGACGGGCGCTTCGTCGCCGGTCTGTTCCCCATCTTCGTCCTCGTGGCCCTGTGGGGAAGAAACCAGCGCGTTCACGAGCTCCTGATCATCGGCCAGGTCGCTCTGTTGACGCTGCTCTCGCTCCACTTCCTCTTCCACGCGAACTGGGGCCAGGGCGTGCTCTGGGGCTAGGGTTCCACCAAGCATCAGAGGTGAGCAAGCGCACGCTGCTCGCCCGGCGGCGTAGGGCGCCCGGTGGACGCTGCTCGCCTGAGCCGTAGGGGCGTCCGGTGGACGCCCGCCGCGTCCGGTGGACGCCCGCCTTCGTCCGGTGGACGCCCGCCGCGGCCAGCCCCCACTCGTGGGTGGAACCCCTGCCG
>CAYQFU010000055.1:9042-25426 GCA_964416775.1 uncultured Ktedonobacterales bacterium | reverse complement strand
GAGGCGGAGGAGGCGGAGGACGAGGACGCGGAGCCGGCCTTCGGCATGTTGGAGACGGTGCGCGAGTATGCCCAGGAGCGGCTCGCCGCGGCGGGCGAGCTGGCGGCGGCCCGTCGGGCACACGCCCACTACTTTCTCGCGCTCGCCGAGCGCGCGGAGCCCCAGTTGTGTGGCCGCGACCAGCGCGCCTGGTTCCTGCGGCTGGAGCGCGAGCAGAACAACCTGCGCGCCGCGCTGCGCTGGCTGCTCGACCAGGACGACCCGGCGGAGCGGGAGGCAGGGCTGCGGCTGGCCAGGGCACTCGGCTGGTTCTGGTGGCGGCGCGGCTACTATGCCGAAGGCTGGCGCTGGCTGGAGGAGGCGCTCGACCGCGCGCCGCAGGCGCATGCGACCGTGCGCACCCGCGCGCTGATCGCCGCGGGTGCGATCCTCACGGTGCAGGGCGATATTGCGCGGGCGCGGGCACTGCTGGAGGAGGGGTTGGCGTTGGCCGAGCAGCGGCAGGATCCCGCCGAGGTCGCCCAGGCCCTCACCGAGCTGGGGCTGTGCATGGTCTTTGCCGGAGACGCGGAGGTGGCGAACCGGCGGCTGTACGAGGCGTTGCGCCGCTGGGAGGCCCTGGGCCATTTCGAGGGGCTCGGCGAGACACACTTCTATCTCGGCCTTGGAACCGATACGGCGGGGGACACGGCGGCGGCCGCCGCGCACTACACTGAAGCGGTGCAGCGGTTCGGTGGCGCGGGCGACGCGCACTTCGCGGGGTTCGTTCACTGCTACCTTGGGGTGTGCCTGTGGAAGCGTGGGGAGTTGGCTGGCGCGGTGAAGCAGGTCCAGGCGGCGGTGCAGACCAGCGTCACCCTGCGGGATCGCTGGCTCCTTAGTTTCGGGGCGCAGGCCACGGCGGCGGTCGTTGGGGCGCGCGCCGCGCCCGCCGCACAGGCGCGCCTGTTGGGGGCGACGGACGCCCTGGCCCAGGCCTCGGGTGCGACGCCGGTGTGGGAGCACATGCCAGCTGGGCAGGACGCGGAGGGACTGCGCGCGCACCGCGGGCAAGGAGAGTGGGGCGCCGCGTATCAGGAGGGCCGCGCGCTGCCCGTCGGCGAGGTGGTCGCTCTCGCCCTGAGCCTGCTGGAGGAGGTCGCCCAGACGCTCGCTGGCTCGGCAACCGCCCCCAGCGCTGCCATGGAGCTTCCCCAGGCGCCCCAGCCTCTTCCAGATCGGGGCGCGAGCCAGAGCACGCTGAGTGCGCGCGAGCAGGAGGTGCTGCGGCTGGTGGCCCAGGGGCGGTCCAGCAAAGCCATCGGGCAGCAGCTCTTCCTCTCCCCCAGTACCATCAACCAACACTTGAATTCCGTCTTCCACAAGCTGGGCGTCAGCACCCGCGCCCAAGCCGTGGCCGTGGCGACGCAGCGCGGCCTGTTGTAGCGGGCTGCAGCGGGCTATAGCGGGCTATAGCCGGGGCGCTCCCCGGCTATAGCCTTCGCCATCGGCTACGCGCGAGCGGTGCTTACCGTGCCACGTCACACCACCGCGCCGCGCGCTGCCCGAACGTACCGCTCCGGGCGCAACTCCTCCGTGGCGTCGTGACGGCAAACGCTCCTGGCCACATGCTGACGCACACCGACGCACGCGCGCGTCCGTGCGCCAGTACCGGCGCCGTGCTATACTCGGTGGTGAGAAGGCGATGATGAAGCTCTCGGCGGCGTGACAGGCGCACCGCGGGGTCACTCGTGCCTTGCACGCGTGACGCGAACGTTGCCCACGCGATCGAGTTCAGTATACATGGGCCGCCGGTTGGCATCGCCTGCCGCGACGCCCACGATGATCCGCTTCGTCGAGCGATGGCACGGTTCGCGCGTAAGATGGACCCGGATGCGGCACGCACACATGGAGCACGCGAGCCTGGAGGGGACCACTCGCCGGTGCGAGGCATGGAGGATGATGCAGACATGGCAGACCAAATTACGGTAATCGTGCAGCCCCGAGTGTTGTTGGGAAAGGCAGTGCGCCGGCTGCGGCGCGAGGGCACGATGCCCGCCAACATCTATGGGCATCGACGAGCTTCGCGTCCAGTGCAACTTGAGACCCACGAGCTGAAGCGATTGCTGGCGGCTCACCCCGGGAGCCGCGTGATCCAACTGCGACTGGACGGGACTGACGAGGCGGCCGTGGTGCGCCACATTCAGCACGAGCCCCGGTCAGGACACGTGCTGCACATAGACTTCATGCACGTGGAAATGACCGAGAAACTGCGAGCACGCGTGCCGGTGCATCTAGTGGGCGAGGCACCAGCGGTGCGCACTCTCGGGGGCACGCTCCTGCACATCAAAGACGCACTCGAGGTGGAGTGCTTGCCACGCAATATGCCAGAAGCGCTGGAGCTGGACGTCAGCTCGCTCGGCTCGTTCGACGCCACACTGCACGCGCGTGATGTGCGGCTGCCACCAGGCGTGACGTTGCTGGATTCTCCCGACGAGCCGGTCGTCAAGGTGTCTCCACCACGCACGGCGGAGGAGGCCGCGGAGGCGGTGGCTCCTGCTCCTGCTGAAGAGACACTGGCCGTTCCAGAGGTGACCGAGTCGGGCACCGAAGAGTAGCTACTCCGTCGGGTGGCTCAACGTGGGCTTCCGCTCCGGCTTGCGAGCGCGCCGACAGTAGAGGTGGCACACCTGATGCACCTGAGTTGGCTGAGACAGGCAACGGAGATCAGCGGGAGCTCACGGAGCCACCGGCGTCGGCTGACGGAGGAGCGGGACGCATGCGGATCGTGATAGTCACCGAACAATACCTGCCCATGCTTGGTGGTGTGGCGACGGTGACGTTGAACCTGTCGCATGATCTGGCTGCCGCCGGGCATCAGGTCTGGGTGGTGGCACCCAGCGAGGGACACTACAACCAGCACACCGAAGACGGGTCTGTACACGTCCATCGCTTCGCATCCTTCGAGTGGCCCACGTACGATGGTCAGCGCATCGCCTTCCCACCCGTCACGCCGCTCCGCCGTCTGCTGCGCACCGTTAGGCCAGACGTGGTGCACATCCATTCACCGATTGTGCTGGGCAATCTCGCACAACTACTCGCAAGCTCGCTCCACATTCCCGTCGTCGCCACCAATCACTACATGCCCATCAATATGTCGCCGGCATTGAGCACCGATCCGCTCCTGGGCAAGAGCTTTGAAGCGCTGGCATATAGCTATCTGGTGGGCTTCTACAACCGGTGTAACTTCGTCACGGCGCCGACGGCTACGGCGCTGGGCCTGCTGAAACGGCATGGGCTGCGTGCGCCTTCACGCCCGATCTCCAATGGGATCGACCTGCAACACTTCAAGCCAGGGCCGCGCGACGAAACCCTGCGCCGGCGGCTGCGCCTGCCAGCGGACCGCCCGCTCATCCTCTACATCGGCAGACTGAGCGAGGAGAAGCGCGTGCACGTGCTGCTCGATGCCATGGCGCAGCTGCAGCATCCGGCGCATCTGGTCGTCGGCGGCAACGGGCCCGCCGCGAACGATCTGGAGCAGCGAGCCCGGGCGTTGTCAATTGCCCATCGGACGACGTTGCTGGGACGGGTATCCGACGAGGATCTGATTCCGCTTTACCGCTTGGCCGATGTCTTTGTCATGCCCTCCGTCGCGGAGTTGCAGAGCGTCGCCACGCTCGAAGCGCTTGCCGTTGGGCTGCCCGTCGTCGCGGCCAATACGGGTGCGCTGCCCGAGCTGGTGTTCGACGGCGAGAATGGCTTCCGCTTCACCCCAGATGACAGCGCAGCGCTCAGAGATTGCCTGGCTCAACTTGTCACGAACGCGGCACTGCGCCGCGAGATGTCCGAGAGCGCCATCATCACGGCGGCAGCGCATGACCGCAGACGTGTGCTGGATGAGTGGCAACAAGTGTACACAGGTCTCGCGGCCAGCGCCGCTGACGCGGGGGCCGAAGCCGTGGAGCGCAAGTTGCCCCTGGCGCCACGCCGCGAACACGGGCTAACCACTCGCCTCGCCCGCCGGACGAGTGGGCGCGCCAAGCCGCTCGTGGTGACTCGCGCACCCGGCGCCAATCATCGTGGACGATCGCACGCCCGTCCACACAGCAACAGCTCCGGCAGGCGGCCCTGAGTCCGCTCTTGCCATCCATCCTCTTCCCGGCGCATTGCCTCTCCGGCATGGTTTTGTCGTGCCCTTCGCCACCAACGCCACAGCTGGCCGCGGGCGACCTGGGACTTTTGCCGGGGTGCACCAGCGGTCATGCTATACTGGGGACCGCATATGACTGGCAAGTGCACGAGGAGGCACCGGGCAGTGCTGTCCCTTCCCTCGATTCCGGCCGCGTTGGCCTACGTGCTGGCGGCCGTTCTGGGCCTTGGCGCCGGGGTAGCGGTCAATGCCCTGGCGGACCACATTGCAGGTGACGAAGAACCGCCCTGGCGGGGCGGTGAATGCGCTTCGTGCCACAAAATGCTCCCAACCAAGCGCCTCGTGCCGGTGGTCGGGCTGTTCCTGCTGGGGCGGCGCTGCCCGGCCTGTGGCGCCGCGCTTTCCGCGCGACGAACGCTGGTGGATGTGGCGTTGCTGGTAGCCTTTCCCTTGCTCTTGCCACACGCCTTCGCTCCGGCATCCGCCACGCATCTCCAGCCTGGCCTGGTGTTCGCGGTCGACGCCATCGCCGCAGCCGTGCTGACGCTGATCTTCGTCGTAGACCTGGAACATCGCCTGATCCTGGACATCGTGGTATATCCAACCGCGGCGGGCATCATCGGGTTGGCGCTTGCGCTGGACCACAAAGCGCTGGCAGCCATGCTGGTCGGCGCCGTCATTTGTGGCGGGCTCTTTCTGCTGTTCTATGGTCTGGGCTTTCTGCTGTACCACGAAGAGGCACTCGGATTCGGCGACGTCAAGCTCGCCGCGCTGATCGGTCTGGTGGTGGGGTGGCCCGGCATCATAGCCGCACTGGTGATGTGCGCGCTCTTCGGCGCCGGCGTTACCCTGACGCTGCTGGGCCTCGGGCGTGTCTCGGCACGCACGTACATCCCATTCGGGACATTCTTGAGCCTGGGGGGGGCGCTGGCCCTGCTGGTCGCCGTCCCACTCTGGTAGCTTGTCAAGCCCTCCCTCTCACTTTGCCAGCGCGCCGTTTGCCGCGTGGCATTGCTCAGCAACGGTCTACCCGCGCGGGGTATGATGATTCGCGGGACGACTGGCCGGAAAGGAGCGAGTAGCAATGGCAGGGCGTCAGATAGACTTCGCGCAGCTCTCATGGGACGGCTGGGCATCGGGGGTGCCGGCACGCATCAAGTCGGCCGAGGTAGACGGCCGGCGGGCACGGTTGATCGAGTTGGGGCCAGGCTTCGTGGAGCCGCAGTGGTGCGAGAAGGGGCACGTGGGCTACGTCGTGACTGGCCAGTTCGTGACCGATCTCGACGACGAGACCTGGATGATGCGCGCTGGGCAGGGCTTCATCTTGCCTACGGGCACCCGCCACCGCTCGCGCAACACGGGATCCTTGCCGGCCATTGTGTTCGTGGTGGATCTCGACGCGCAGTCGCAACCGGCTCCCACGACGTCCACAGGCGGGGTCAGTGGCGAGGACAAGGAATGAAAGCAGCAGTCGTTCGTGTCGTGGAGGCGCTGCGCGCGGCCGGGGTGGAGACGTCGGTCACGGAATTCGCCGAAAGCACGCGCACAGCCGAAGAAGCGGCGGCCGCCGTCGGCGCGACGGTCGGGCAGATCGTGAAGTCGCTCGTGTTTGTGACCGGAGAGCAGCCGGTGCTCGCTCTCGTCTCCGGCGCGAATCGCCTGGACACCCAGAAGCTCGCCGCCCTCACAGGTGGACGGGTGCGGCGAGCCGATGCCGACCTCGTGCGCGACGCTACGGGCTTCGCCATCGGGGGGGTCCCGCCAATCGGGCACGCCAGGGCGCTTCAAACCTTCATGGATCAAGATCTGCATGGCTTCGACCGCGTCTGGGCGGCAGCTGGTACTCCAAATGCCGTGTTTCCCATCACGCCAGCCGAGCTGGAGCGCATCACCGGCGCCCGTGTCGTGGATCTCGCGGTGCCTGACGCACGCGACGCATAAAGCCGCCAGCGTCGCGGCGAGCACCAAAGACATGCCGGAGCTGCCCGAGAGGTCGAGGCAGCTCCGGCACGGGCTCACCGCTCGGTGATATCTATCGAGCGAATCTCGTCGCCCGGCTGGCGGTCGCGTCCGGGATCACGCTCGCTAATGGAGTTCACTACGTCCATGCCAGAGATCACCCGGCCGAAGACAGCATGTTTTCCGTTCAGGTGCGGGGTCGGGCCGAAGGTGATGAAGAATTGTGAGCCATTCGTGTTGGCACCAGCATTGGCCATGCTGAGAATGCCGGCGCCCTCATGCTTCAGGCGCAGCGCACCGGGCTCGTCGGCGAACTTGTAGCCTGGCCCGCCCGTGCCTGTGCCGGTCGGGTCACCTCCCTGCGCCATGAATCCTTTGATCACGCGGTGGAAGGTCGTGCCGTTGTAGAAGCCCTCGCGCGCCAGGAATACGAAGTTGTTGACGGTGATGGGGGCCTGCTCGGCGAACAGCTCGACCACGAAATCGCCCTTTGAGGTGTGAAACGTCGCCTCGTAGCGTTTGCGCGCATCGATCTGCATGGCTGGGGGCTGCCTGTACTGTTGGGCCACTAGTAACCTCCTATTTGGCTATGCCGGTGTACTTAGCCTATGTAGCGTACCGCATGGACGGCTGGCCAATGCAACCTCGTCCATGGCCATACCGCGCCAAATCACATGCGGGTGCGTTTCCAGATGTTTGCGTGAAGGCGCGCCGGGCGGGCGATGGGCGCATCGCCATGCGCGCCTACGGATGGGCGGGGGGATCGCTCGGCGCTGGTGTCACGAGTGCGGCAGGCGGGAGCGGGACAACCAGGCTACCGGGGCTATCCACCTGACATGCGATCTGCTACACTAGCTCTGC
The DNA here is from genome assembly GCA_964416775.1 of uncultured Ktedonobacterales bacterium. Classification (GTDB taxonomy): domain Bacteria; phylum Chloroflexota; class Ktedonobacteria; order Ktedonobacterales; family JADMIN01; genus CAYQFU01. The sequence continues at coordinate 18,477 of CAYQFU010000055.1, read as the reverse complement.
CGCTCCCCGGTGCGCGGGGCCGCCGGGCACCGCATTCTCGCGGGATGGGCCCGGACGAAGCGGCACGAAAGGAGCACAGCGATGGGTTCGGTCAGCACTGCTATGCACCTGCTGAGTGCGCTGAGGCGTGCAGCAGGCCGTGTGTTCATCGCATTCATTTTGACGCTCATCATCGTAGGGGCGCTCTCCGAAGGACTTCACTACGTGCTGACGCCGTCACACCAGAACGGCGTGCTCACGCACATCGTCTCGGCCGCGCTGGCGGTGGGTTGGGCCCTCGCCATCAGTCTGCTGGTGCTGGTGGGCGAGGTGATCCGCGGCCTGGTGACGGGCGTACGCGACGCCGCCAAGGACGTGGAACATGAAGTCGCGGATGCGGGCAGTCTGGTCACGGGCGTCGTGCACTCGCTGGAGGGCAAGAACGAGCCCAAGCGGTAAAGTCCTGCGGCGCGCACGCGCGTGGACCGTGACGACCACGCATGAGGCCGGACGCTTGAACGTCCGGCCTCGGCTGTTAGCGGCGTGGGGGGCAACCATGTGATCGTTACCCCGCATCGGGGCTATACGGTGAGAAGATCTATCCGTACGATGCGCCGGCACCACCCGCCCCATTACCGTTGCCGTTGCCGTGAGTGCTGGCATCGGTGTGGCCGTCCAGACCGACTACCTCGGCGTCCGGGGTGGGGGCCACGTCGGCCAGGCTCACGCCGGTTTCGATGAGGATCTGGCTCAGCTGTTTGGCATCCAGCGTCTCGTGCCGGCGGAGCTCCTCGGCAATGCGGTCCAGCGTGGCGCGGTGGCCCTCAAGCAGGATCTTCACGTGCTGATACGCGGTTTGCACGAGCTCGCGCGTTTCCTCGTCCACCACTGTGGCCGTAGACTCGCTGAACTCGCGCTGGCTAATCTCGCCGCCGCCAATGCTGAAGGGGCTGGGGCGGTCACTGAAGGACAGGAGTCCGACGCGCTGACTCATGCCCCAGCGCGTGACCATATTGCGAGCGATCAGGGTAACCTGCTGCAGGTCGTTCTCGGCGCCTGTCGTGATGCTGCCGAGCGCCACTTCCTCGGCGGCCCGTCCTCCAAGCGCCGTCATGATGCGGCCGATCAGGTACTCGCGCGAATAGTTGTAGCGGTCGTCGAGGGGAGTGTACTGCGTCACGCCGAGGGCCTGGCCGCGAGGCACAATGGTGACCTTGGTGACGGGATCGGAATGCGGTGTCAACAGGCCCACCAGCGCATGGCCACCTTCGTGGTAGGCAACGACCCGCCGGTCCTCTTCGGACAGCACGAGTGGTCGCTCGGCGCCGAGCTGAATGCGATCGAGCGCGTCGTTGAAGCACTGCATATTGACGCGATCGAGGTTGCGCCGGGCGGCCAAGAGCGCCGCCTCGTTCACCAGATTCGCCAGATCGGCGCCAACCATGCCCGTGGTGGAGCGAGCCAACTGCTGCAGGTCCACGTCTGGCGCGAGAGGAACACCGCGCGTGTGAATCATGAGGATGGCCTGACGGCCCTTCCAGTCAGGCCGGTCCACGGTGACGCGCCGGTCGAAGCGGCCGGGACGCAGCAGCGCCTGATCGAGGCCATCCGGGCGGTTCGTGGCGGCGACGACGACCACGGCCTGATGGGAGTCGAAGCCGTCCATTTCCACCAGGAGCTGGTTCAGCGTCTGCTCGCGCTCGTCATTGGTGGTCAGACTGGTGCCGCGCTGCCGGCCGACCGCGTCGATCTCGTCAATGAAGATGATGCTCGGGGCAGCCTTCTTGGCCTGATCGAACAGGTCGCGTACGCGGCTGGCGCCAACGCCCACCAGCACCTCGACGAATTCGGAGCCGCTCATCGAGAAGAAGGGCACACCGGCTTCGCCGGCCACCGCGCGGGCGAGGAGCGTTTTGCCGGTACCAGGAGGGCCAACGAGCAAGACACCCTTGGGGATCTTGCCGCCCAGGCGCTGGAACTTCTGTGGCGTCTTGAGGAACTCTACGACTTCTTCCAGCTCGAATTTGGCTTCGTCCACGCCCGCCACGTCGGCGAACGTCGTGCTGGGCCGGTCTTCGAGAATGAGCTTGGCGCGGCTGCGCCCGAAGTTGAAGATGTTCTGCTGGCTTTGCGAGGCTCTGCGAGTGAGATAGAGCAAGACCAGCACAATCACCACGATGGGCACGACATTGAGCAGCACGCCAACCCAGATGCTCTGCGAGTTGGGCTGTTCCCCGATGACCGTGACGTTGTGGGCGGAGAGATGGGTCTGGAGATCCGCGTCGTCATTGAAGGGGTTGTAGGTCTGGAAGTGGTCGGATTGAATCTTATGGTTGTCCTGATCCAGGCCGGAGATGGGCTGCGTCAACGTGCCCGTGATCTGGCTGCCCTGAATGGTGACGGTGGCGACAGTACCGTCGTCGACCAGGGTGAGCATTTCGCTGTACGGCAGCACGATGGTGGGCGTGGAGGTCGTGCTGACATAGCTGGCGTAGAGGTTGTAGCCAATGATGGCGATGGCGAGGATCAGCAGGAAGCGAGAGAGCCAGCCGGCGCCACCTCCGCCGGGCGTGCCGGTGCCGTTTGGGCCGCCTTGCTGCGGGCGATTGGGTCCCGCGGGAGAGCGGGTAGGCGGTCCGCTGTCGTTATTCTTCAGCGTGTCCGAGACGGCGGGCGCGGTGGGCCCTGTAGGAGCGCGACCGCCCTGCCGCTGCTTCTGCGCCCGGAGTGTATTCTGGCCAAACATGGTGAACGAAACCTGCCTTCTCGCACGGAACACGCACCGGCATCTCTGCGTCCGACGTGTCGCCCAAACTCATGGGCCGCACGCTGTCCGAGCCGTCGGAGCGCGCCGATATTATAACGCATCCGTTCTGGCAACGCACCATCCCATGGGTGGCAGTAGCGGCCAGCCAACAACCCCGTCTTAGGATAGTACGCATGAGGGAAGCGCTCAGTTGGCATCTCAGCAGATGACTCGGCGGTGAGCGCAGGTCGTGGTGCCGGAGAAGCATCCAGCATGCGGCGTGCCGACTCTGGCGCCGTGAGGGCGTGGGCTGGGTCAGCCACCAAGCCCACGCACGCTCGCACAAAGCGGGGATGGTACACTGACGGGCGGTGGAAGCAATGGGCTGCGCCTCGCGTCGACTGGCCAGGCGAGCGCGCGGACGACGAGAGCGCCGCGGTGAGACGCGCCGTAGCAGAGCGAACGGAGCACGGGATGGCAGATCTGGAGGTACGCCCAGCACGAGAGGAAGACCGCGCCGCGGTACTCGCGTTCTGCGAGCGCACTTGGGACGATGGCGGCGACTACGTCGCGGACGTATGGGACGAATGGTTGACCGCTGCCAGCGGGACGTTGCTGGTGGGCGTGTTGGATGGTACGCCGGTTGGCCTGGCGCATCTGCGCCTGGTTTCGCCGGACGAAGGCTGGCTGGAAGGCGTGCGCGTGGATCCGACGCTGCGCCGCCAGGGAATCGGACAGGCGCTCACTTTGCGGGCGCTGGTGACGGCGCGCGAACGGGGCGCCGAGGTGGTGCGGCTCTTCACGGAAGGCGCCAACACCGCCGCACAGCAGCTCTTCAGTGGGCTGGGCTTCCAACAGGTGGCGGCCCTCGTCAGCTTTATGGCGCCGGCCCAGGCACACATGGAGGACGCTGCCGTCCCGGCGGGCGCGGCATTGCGGCGGGCGACCGCGGAAGACCTGGAGCCTATCTGGGCGTTCCTGACCGCCTCCAATCTGGTACCACTCAACGGCGGGCTGATTCTGGATGGGTGGCGGGCCAGGGCGCTGACGTCGGAGGTGCTCGAGCGGCGGCTCGCGGCCGGCGAGGTGCGTGTGCTGGAGGCGTGGGACACGATTCAGGGGCTGGCCATCGTGGAGGCGCGGCCGCAATCGAAGCGCGGCCCGCACCTCGTGGTGCTGTATCTGGACGGGGCCACAGAGGGCATTAGCCGACTGGCGCTGGCGCTGCGGGGCGAGGCCGCCGAGACGGGATATACCCGCGTGACACTGACCATCCCCGACCTGCTGATCCTGCATGACGCCATGGATGGGGCAGGGTTTACCAGGCTCGGCGAGCAGACGTTGCTGTGCTACGCGCGCGAGCTTCCTCCCAGGCGTGGGGGTGGGTGACGCTGACTCCAGGTAAACCAGTTAAGCCTGCGTCGCCGCGGTCGGGGTGGGCCGGCCGAGCTGCACATCACCAGCGGACGGGAGGGGCGCGGGCGGAACGGGCCGTGAGAGGGGGCTGACGCCCAGACGGCGCAGCATGGTGTCGTGCGCGTGCCACTCCAACGTGTCGTCGAGGGGGGGCAGCGTCGCGGCGGGTCCGTAGCGGCGCTCGAGTGCGAGCATCAAGAGGTGATCGGCCAGGTGCGGGTTCTTGGGGAGCAGGGAGCCGTGGATATAGGTGCCATAGGCGTGACGGTAGATGGCTCCCTCGCCGTGGTCCTCGCTGTTGTTGCCATGACCGACGAGCACCTTGCCCAGCGGCGCGGCACCGGCCCCGAGATACGTACGGCCACCGTGGTTCTCAAAGCCGACGATGGTGGACTCGGCCCAGCGGATGGCGATGTTGCCGATGCACCGCGGCACACGCTTGCCGCGGTGAATGGTCTCGGCGTCGAAGATGCCGATGCCCTGCAGTGACGGCCCTTCGGCTGGGCGGTACGAGCGGGCGAGCAACTGGTACCCACCGCACACGGCGAGCACGGGCATGTCATCCTCGACGGCGGCCCACAGTCCGCTGGATTTGGTCTCGCGCAGGTCGTGCGCCACTTCGCTCTGCTCCTTGTCCTGGCCACCGCCGATGAAGAGGAGGTCGTAGGCGTCGGGAGCGAGGACATCACCCAGGCCAAGAGCCACGACACGCAGGGTGATGCCGCGCCAGGCACAGCGCCGGCGCAGCGTGATGATGTTGCCGCGGTCGCCATAGATATTGAGCTGATCGGGGTACAGGTGACCGAGCGTCAGCACCACCCCCTGCGACGACTGGCCGTCCGTGGACGATGTGGTGGTCATGTGTCTGCGATTCCTCTCCAATGGCACGTCTGGGCGGGCACGATCACGTGTCAGCCGTCTCCCAGTAGTGGGGCGCGAAGCCGCGACGCTCCAGCTCCGTGCGCACGGCCAACATAGCGGTATACGTGGGAACGACGTAGAGCGTCTCTCCTGGCGCAACCTGGGCCAGAGCGGCATCGAGCGCGCGCGGCACATCCGGCTCGACGACAACAGGCAGTATGGACGGCGGCGAGACGGCTGGAGCATGCGGTCCGGTTGTCGCGGACGTCGCGGGGGCGGGAACCGGCACGCCCGCATATTTCAGCCGGACGGCGAGATCGGCGGCGCGGGTCCCACCGATGACAAGACTGCGCGCCAGGTTCGTGACGCGCTCGAAGTCGGCGTCCCAAATCCAGGAGACGTCTTCGCCGTCGGCCGCGTGGTCGTTAAGCAGCAGGAAGAGGTGACGGCGCGAGGCGGCCTCGCCAGATGCATTCGAAGCGGCCAGTGCGCGCATCACCTCGTTGAGCCCGGTGGGATTCTTGGCCAGCAGCAGCCGGACTTCACGGTCGCCCACCAGGATGCGCTCCGCACGGCCGAACGCCGGAGTGAAGCGCGCGAGCGCCTTGCACGTGGCGGGGAGCGCCGCGCCCATGAGATGGCCGGCAGCCGCGGCGGCGAGCGCGTTGTAGACGTTGTAGAGCCCAGGCAGGCCGATCGTGACGTCGGCGTCGCCATCGGGGGTGGTGAGGTGGAAGCGGGTCGCGTCAAGGCCGGCGGGCTGGATGGCCGACGCGACAACGCTGGGCGCGGGCCGGGCATACCCGCAGGACGGGCACGTCCAATGGCCGACATGGCTGTAAAAGCGGCGAGTATATGCGAGCGGTGCGTGGCAACGCGGGCAGGTACGCGTGTCGATCACTTCGGCGGATGACTCACGCGCGCCGAGGTCGGCACCGGCGCCATCCTCCACGCCAAAGTAGGTGACGGGACCGGCCGCCGCATCGCCCAGGGCGGCCACGGCAGGGTCATCGGCGTTGAGCGCCAAGAGCATATTCGAGGGGGCGGCCTGTAGGGCTGTGCGCCAGCGCTCGGCAACGGTATCTACCTCGCCGTAGCGATCGAGCTGATCCCGGAACAGGTTGGTCACCACCACGGCGCGCGGCTGAAGCTCGGCCAGCACGCCCGCGAACGCGGCTTCATCCACCTCGAAGACGGCCGCGGCATCGCCGTCGCGGCGCAACTGGCCGTTCGGCTCGGCACGGATGACGAGCGCGGCCGTCACGCCACGCAGCAGGTTGGCACCTTCGCGATTGCGCCAGACCCGCAGGCCGGCGTCACGCAGGATGTACGCGAGCATGCCGCTGGTAGTGGTCTTGCCATTGGTGCCGGTGACCAGCGCACTGCCATGGCGGAGCTGTGCGCCCAGGTGCGCGACGATGCCGGGATCGAGACGGCCGGCGACCAGGCCAGGGAGGCTGGTGCCGGCGCCCAGGTGCAAGCGGCGCGCGCTGGCGCCGGCGGCGCGGCCCGCGACGACGGCCGCGGCGGCGCGAGCACGTCCGAGTGGCCCACGGCGGCGAGCCCGGCGCGTGGCTGTGTCGTCACTCATCTTCACCACGTACACCGCCTCCAGTTCTGGCGCCACCGCCAGCGGGTCATCGCCCAGGGCGATGGAACATTTGAGGATGCAGGTTCAATGCCAGGTTGCGAACGGAACGAGGGGCCGGCGAATGGATTCGCGCCTGGACGGCGTGCGGCCGCGGAACGAGGGGCCGGCGGTTGAATCGGCGCCGAAGCAGGCGGTTGAAACCGCGCCCAAGCCGGCGGCCGCGGAACGAGGGGCCGGCGGTTGAAACCGCGCCTAAGGGCCTGCGGCCGCGAAGTCCGCCTGCGCGGACTGGGACGCGGGTGGGGCGAGGGGCGAAGGTGAGGGGCGAAGGTGAGGGAACCTAGAGTGGCCCGCCAGGAGGGGACAGTGGATGAGTTCTCGTATGGATGGCGTGCCGCCGCGAAGTTCGCCCGGAGGTGGATTGGGGCGGGGGTCGGCGTGCTGCGGAACCCGGGCATCCTTACTCCCTCATTGCGACTGCACAATGGCGCCGTGGATAGACCTTGGCTCGTTTCGTACCAAATCCTGGCGTTCACGATTGCTTTCGCCGGTGGTGTCTCTTGTGATCAAGATTTGGGCAGAGTTGAACGAGCAATTGATCACGGCGATCTGGTATCCGTCGGCTCCTCGCAGGCATTATACCCTGAGATCGGACGCGCGAGTTGACACCAGCAGTCGACGAGTATCGTCACTTATGGCCTCGAAAGCAGCTGCTGGATGGTCGCAAGCAGCTCGTCGTCAGGACAGGGCTTCACCAGATACGCGTCGGCGCCGAGCGCTTCGGCATGACGACGGTGCTTCTCCGCGGCGCGAGAGGTGAGCATCACTACTCGCACAGGAGCGAACTGCTCGTGCGTGCGCAGCACACTGAGCAACTCGAATCCATCTAGCCGCGGCATCTCGATGTCGAGGACGATGAGGTCGGGCAGGGCATTCAAGACGGCTTCCAGTGCTTCCATACCGTCATGAGCAAGCTGCACGGAGTAGCCGGCGCGCGTCAGGGTGCCTTCGAGCGCACGGCGGATCGTGGCCGAATCGTCGGCCACGACGATGCGTGGCAGCGCGGCAGGCAGGTGGCGAAGGACCGGTGGCGAGCGGCGCGGGGCGCCCTGGGTTGAGCGGTTGGTGCGGGCGACCAGCTCAGGTAGGTCAAGCAGGAGCAGCACTTCGCCGCCAGGGGTGACCGTGGCGCCGCGCACAGCATGGCGACGGAGATGGGGAGGCAACGAGCGCACGACCATCTCGCTGTCGCCGACGACGCCATCCACGACAAACGTCGCGTGTTGCCGGCCGAGATCCACCACCAGCGCCAGCTCTGACGGCGACGACACATGAGGCAGGCCGAGCAGCTCCGCCAGGACGAACAGCGGCAGATCCTCTTCTTGCTCGCCCACGATGACCCGCGCGCGCCGATCGGGGCTGGACGGCGAAGCAGGGTCGCCAGGCTCAGCGGGCTCCAGGAGCGGAGGGACGGCGATGGTCTGAAGCACGGCGGTGAACGGGACGGCGTAGCCCTGACCGGCCACACGCACGTGCAGCGCGCGCACGATGCTGAGGGAGATGGGCACACGGATGTTGAACGTCGCGCCTTCGCCCGGGGCGCTCTGTACCTCGATGGTGCCGCGCAGACGCGACAGCGCCTCGGCGACTTCATACATGCCGATGCCATGGCCAGCCGCCGGAGTGGCCTTCTCAGCCGTGGAGATGCCTAACTCGAAAATGAGGTTGAGGGCCGCGGCGCGGCTGATGGTGTGGGCGGTGGAGGGGTCGATAATGCCCGCCACACGAGCGGCGGCCACGACCTGATCGGGATTGATGCCACGGCCGTCATCGCCGATCCGGATGTTGACCTCGTTGCCCGTGTAATAGGCGTGCATCCAGATGTTTCCCTCGGGCGGCTTGCCCAGGATTACGCGCTCGTCAGGCATTTCGATGCCGTGGGCGACGGCATTGCGGACGAGCTGCGTGAGGGACGCCGTCAGAGCCTCGCTGACGTCGCGGTCGATCTCGGTCATTTCGCCGCTGACAGTAAAGGTGACGCTCTTGCCGAGCTCGCCGGCAAGCACCCGTGCGGAACGTCGAAGGAGCAACACCTGGTCGTTCAAGGGCACCAGGCGCATCTGGATCACCGCCTCCTGGATGGCTGACGCCAAACCCTCTTGCTCCTGGCCGAGATGATCGAGCCGGCGCACGGTAGAGCGCAACGCGGTGGAGCTGGTGGCGACGTCGGCCACCGCCTCGGCGAGGGCACGCGTGAGCTGATCGTATTCGGTGTAGCGCTCGAGCTCCAACTCATCCCAACTGGTGGGCGAGGTAGGACTCAGCGCGTTCGATACCGGCGGCCTGGCAGCGCGGTGATCGCCGCGCAGCAAGCGCGCCATCAAGTTGGATGTGGGGGCAGTGGAGGCGGGTGTGGCAGCGGGTGTGGCAGCAGGTTTGGAAGCGCGCGTGAACGGCTGCAGGTCGGCAAGACGAGCACTGAGATCATTGAGGCGTTCGATGGCGTGGTCCATGTCGGCCTGCGTCTCGACGACGATCCTGCGCACCTCGGCGAGCTCGGCGCGGTTGATGGCCAGGGCGCTGACGCGGTGCATCAAGTCGTCCATGCGGCGCACGTCCACGCGCAGCAGCGACTCCGTAGACGGGGCACGGGCCACAAGCGCGCTGCTGCTGCCCTCGCGGTCCAACCCACCACTGGTCGTGGCATCGGAGCGCACGGCAGGCAGAGGAGCGCTGGAGCCTCTCTGCGCTGGCGAGGACCCGGCGGCAGCCTCAGGAATACCAGCCGGCGGAGCGCTGGGCGGGTTTTGTGGCATCGCCGTGGTACTGGTCGCAGGGGCGT
>CAYQFU010000055.1:0-8942 GCA_964416775.1 uncultured Ktedonobacterales bacterium | reverse complement strand
TGGCGCATGCGCTCCTGGCTCAAGGGATCTTCGGCCAGACCGCCGGCGATGGAGGCGAGCGCGCGATCCAGCTCGGCGAGGCTCTGCAGCATGACATTCAGGGTGGCGGCGTTGGCAGGCACGCGCTGACTCTGGAACTCGCCCAACTGATCTTCGAAAGCGTGCGCCAGGCCGCTGAAAACGATAAAGCCGAGGGTACTGGCGGCGCCCTTGATCTTGTGGGCGATGCGGCCCATCGCGGCGAGCAAGGTGCGGTCGGCCGGGTGTTGCTCGAAGGCGACGAGGTTCCGCTGCAACTCCTCGAGGTCCTGCGAAGTCTCGAACACGAAGAGCGTATGCCACTCGGGAGAGATCTCGTCGTCACCGATGAGACTATCGTCCGCGTGGGGCAGCTTGAGGGCATTGACATCGGGGACGAGAGGCCGCGTGGAGCGACGCAGCGGGCCAGTGCGGAACGCATGGAGAATGGCCAGGTCCTCGTCGCTGAGCCCGACCCGAACGGGCTCATTCTGGTCACCGATGGCGTGGACGCCTGCCGCTTCGGCAGCAGCCGCTCCCAGGTCGGCGTCGGATGAGACAGGAAGCGCCGGTTGCGTGAGCGCGGAGTCGGACTGATCGCGCACGACGCCGGAGGACGGCGAGGTGGGAGAGCGGGGTGATGCCGATGAACCCGATTCGAAGACGACCTCATCGTCGGGAGGCCGCAGCCACCCGGTGACAGGCGGAGGCAATGGACGGTCGGGCGGCAGTGGGGCCGTTTGCGGCACGCGCGTGCGCAGCGGCCTGATGACGTCGTGGGTGGGAACATCTGGAGCCGGGGCGTCAGTGGCGGGAGCGTCGGCAGCCGACTGGAAGGGAGCGAGGATGCCGGTGATGCTCTGACCGCTGGCGGCGGCGAGAGCGGTCAGCAGTCGGGTGACGTTGGCACGCTCGCTCTCGCTGGGCGCGAGGATGCGGTGGGCGCCGTCCATGCGGGCGACGCGGCCGAAGAGGTAGGTAATGGCGTCGGCCGCTGGGGCGAGCACAGCGGGACTCAGCGGGGCATCCGGGAAGTTGGGGAAGGCGCGCGAGAGTGTGGCGGCAAGCGCGGAGCAGTCCTCGGCGTGGAAGTCAGCGCTGAGGTCCGCGGCGGCCATGGCCAGCCGGCCAAGCTCCGTGGCGGCGACACTGCGCTGAGCCGGAGAAACGCTCGCGCCTAGCGTGCTCAAGTGGGCCTGGAGGACGGGAAGAAGAGCCCGCATCTCGGCAATGTACAGCCGCGCTACATCACGCTCGTTCATCGGCGGCGGCCTCCGTCAGCGCCTGGAGCACATCAGTCACCAGGCGAGGCATATTGACGATCGCGTAGGTGCCGCCGCTCGGGCTCACGTAGTGGCCCGCGGCATACGGGAGGGCGACGCACGGACTGTCTATGGTTGGGTCACGCACGATCTCGTCCGGCTGGACGAGCGCGATGTCGCCGACCTCGGAAACGGCAAGACCGATCAGGCCATCGTCCTCACCGGCGACGAGAGCGGTGGTCGGACGGGTGGACTCCGCGATCGGTGCGGCGGCGCCGAGCAAGATGGGTGCGGGATCAACCAGGCCAAGCAACTCGGTGCGCAGGGGAAACACGCCCAGCAGCCAGGGAGGGCTGAATGGCAGCGGTACGGCGGCGGGTAGCGCGGGCAGCACTTCGCGCAGGTCGGGCAGAGGGACGGCGCACGGTGTCTGCCCGCAAGAAAAGAGGAGATACTCGCTGCCGGTGCGGCCCTCAGTAGGATCGGTGCCCTGCGCGATGTGGCTCATGAGGCGTTCCATCGCGGCGATAGTGAGGGTGCGCGCGGGTATCAGGGGCGCGGATGGATCCGCATCCGGCTGAGCGGGCTGCGCGTCAGTCGGCTCCGCCACAGGCGCCTCCTCCATGGGCTCACCAATCGGGGGTGCACCCCGCACATCTTCATCACGCCGCGTATGAACACCGGTGAAAGACCGCCGCGCCTGCCGGAGTCGCGGGCTGTCCCAGCCCATAGATGGTCTGCCGCCCGTGAAGCATTCTGGTGGAGCGACGGTCAACGCTGTACGTCAGCGTGGCCAGTGTGCGCGGTATCAGGACTACTGCGGCAGACGTGGCCGGAGATATTGGCTCACGACATCGACTACGTAGTTGACGCGGAAAGGCTTGGTGATGAACGCACTGGCGCCAACCATCTTGCTGCGGATGCGGTCGAAGACACCGTCGTGGCCGGTGAGCATGACAACCACGGTCTGGCCGAAGTCGGCTTTGGCGCGCAGAATCTTGGCGACTTCATAGCCGTCCATCTTGGGAAGGCCGATGTCGAGCAGCAGCAGATCGGGCACGGCCACTTCGCCGCGCGCGAGCGCGCCCATAGCCTGAAGGCCGTCGCCGAACGAGGTGACATAAAAGCCGTGACGGCGCAGGCTGGCCTCGATGACGGCGCGTACAGTCATAGAGTCGTCGATGACCATGACCGTGCCTTGCGGAGGGTTGCCGTGGTCAACGGACATGCCGGGCTGCTCGGGCGGCACAAGCCGCACGGTTTGTGGTGAATGCATCATCGGATGTATCTCCTCTCGGTCGAGAGTGGTCGGTGGTCGCGGTGGTGAGCGCTCAGAGCGCGAGCACCGCCGCGGTCCGGTGGAAGATCAGGCGGAGGCGGATGGAGACTCGCCACGGAACGTTTGGAAGAGTGCCTCCCAGGCCTCCTGGTTCTGCACGCGCTCCACTGGGGAGGCGACGCGGGCATTGATGGCCTCGAAGGCAGCCGCCAGGCCGCGCTGAAGGATATCGGCCGTGACATCGTAGAAGTCTTTGGTGGCGCCGATGGCATTGCGGGCCGTGCCGTCGAACGACCGACGACAGAACGCGGCGAAGTCGTCCACGTCGATGCGATTGCCCTGAATACGGAACTCGTAGCCACCGATGCGCATGAGATTTTCGCGGCCCAGCAGACCGGCGAGCGTTTCGGGTCCGAGGGTCAGCCCGTTGTACTGGCAGGCTTCTTCGAGCGCCTGCATGGTCTGATTGATGAACCCGGCGAGGGCGACCAGATGATCGGCGGGGGACTTGCGCTTGATCCAGTCCTGCTCCATGCTGATGAGGAGAGTGAAGAGGTCGAAGTTGTGCATGCTGAGGCGGGCGGCTTCCTCGGGGAGACCAGGACCACCCGCGGCGCCGGCGGGGACGAGCAAGCCTTCGCGAACGAGCGGGCCAACCATACGCGCGACGTCCAGCTCGGGCAGGCGGAGAGAGGTTGCCATGCGGCGGACGGTGTGCTGTGAGTTGACACGCGTGATGATGCGCCAGGCGGTCGCGTGGAAGAGGAGGGGGTGGCCGTTGGGCGGCTCGAAGGCCATGCGCACGTGCGTGCGCATCCCATCGGGGAGGAAGGGCTGGAGGGCCTGCCATTCATGCTCGTAGCGCACGAGCTCCATGACGGCGCGCTGGTAGTCGATGCGCAGGACGGAGGCGTCGGCGGGCAGGCGCTCACCGGGATGGAACTCGTAGGCGCCCTCGTGCCACAGGCCTAGCTCGCGAACGGTCCAGAGGGCCTGCGTGCGAAGGGCTTCGTTGAGGCCTTCCTCGGTGAGGATGCCGAGGTCGATGAGGCGCTCGCCGATGCGCTTGCCAAGGGGGTCCTGAGTCTGGAGCTGAAAGGCGTGCTCGAGCTGTTCGACGGAGGCCACATTCAATTGTTGGAGGACGCCGCCGAGGGTGAGGGCTTCGGTGTCGAGCTCGGTGCAGCTGACAATGGCGCCCGTGTCGAAATAGATGACGCCCGTGCGGTCGTCCACGTGGTGCAGGTGTAGCGCGCCAGTGTTGGAGCTGATGCCCATGGCCTGGAGCAGCTCCACCAGGCTGAATTCTTCGAGTCTGCCATTCAGAATCGACACCGGCGCTTCCTCAACAAGTGATAGGGTGCACGCCCGCGAAGCAGGACACGACAATGCCGCGCCGCCGCACGCGGCTGGGACGACATAAGAGCCCCGGGGATGGGCAAGCGTGCTGGCAGGCGCTCAAGGAGCCTGGCCGTGGTCCTGAGCATTATACGGTATGCTCGTGGTGGGAACAAGAGGTCCCACGCGGCGAACGTCGCCAGTACCGGCGACGGCAGCGGCTAGCTCGGCAATGGTCAGGCCAAGTCGGGGATGACGCGCGGCAGGGGCGATCTCGGCGAGGGGCATCAGAGCAAACGCACGCTCGGCCAGGCGAGGATGGGGGATGGTCAGCTCAGGGGTGGCGAGGACGAGGTCGTCTACGAGGAGGAGATCTATGTCCACGGGGCGTGGACCGTACCGGGGGCCGGGCACACGCCCCAGCGAGGTTTCGATGGCCTTGACGGCGTGGAGCAAGGGGAGCGGATCGAGCGACGTGGTGCCCGAGACAGCGGCGTTGAGGAAGCGCGGCTGGTCCTCCATGAGCTGCGGGGCGGTGTCGTACAGCGAGGACACGCGCTGGACGGAGACAAAGGGAGCCAGGGCGCCGAGCGCGGCGCGAAGAAGGCCCTCGCGGTCGCCGAGATTGCTGCCGAGGCCGAGATACACGGTGTGCATGGAGATCCCCTTCACAGTCTAGTCATAGCAGGGCGGGCGGGCGTCGGGCGACCGGGCGCAAGGGGTGGTGGCGGTCGATCAGGCATGCCACAGTATGCCGCGGGTTTCCGAGCCAGTGGCGAAGCGCCATCAGGGGTAGCGAACAGCCGGGCATGCCGCAGAATGCCGCGGGTTTTCGTCGGCGTAGCGGGACGAGCGCGAGCCACGTGCGATGTGGCATAGCGAAAGCCAGGTTGGGGCCGCGGCATGCTCGATCGATAGGTACACATGGGATTTGGCCTCCTGTGGGGTGTAGGGCGGGCGGACATCGGGCGACCGGGCGCAAGGGGCCGGTGGTTGAAACCGCGCCTGGATGGCCCATGGCCGCGAGGGGCAAGTGGCCGGCGAATGAATTCGCGCCTAGGGGCCGGTGGCCGCGAAGTCCGCCTACGCGGACTGGGATGTCGGGTGGGCGAGGACAAGTCCTGCGCGGACTGAACGACAGTCGAGGGATGTTATGACCTGTGCGGAATGGAACGATAGCCAAGGGAGTCGAATCCTTTCGATCAGAGTGGCGCATCGGATGAGATTGTGCCGGAGCGGGGGTACCGTGAATGGGTGTCGCCTCCGGCGAGGAGAGTGTAGGTTGAGTTGGGCGCGTCTACAAGGGACATATGTACCCATAGGTTGAGGCGGCGCGTAAAGGGAGGCGAGAGGGTGCGAGAGGTGGCGAGAGCGCACGACAGGTGGGGCGGCGAGCATGCGCGTGGGCGGGGGTGATGGGAAATGGCTACTCGTACGCTATGCCGAATAGCCAGATGGCGATACCCGTTGGTGCACGCAGCTGGATCGCCGGATCGGCGTTGAGACGGGCACGGGGTAGGGCCCGAATCTATGATGTGACCGAGATGTGATGTGCGACCGCGAATTGTAACGTCGACGTAATCTGGCCTCGGCATGATGAGAGTAAGCCGCTGGTTCGCATGCGACACCGCCTGCCCGGGCGCCGGCAGCACACCCCGGCCGGGCAACGGCTGGAGACGGGAAACGGAGAGCGCACGATGTTGTTGCTCAAGGCCTGTCCGCGATGTCACGGCGATCTGACGATGGACAGCGACGCGCGCTGCTCGTACCTCTATTGCTTGCAGTGCGGCCATGTTCTGTCGCGAGAGCAGGAACGGGCGCTGGGCGTACGGCCCAGCCGGCGAGGACTGGCCCATCTCGCGGTCAATCGCGCGCATGTGGGAACGGCGCGCCCGCGCCAGCCGGTGGCAAGCCAGCCGTCCAGGTAAGCATAGATATCAACAACCAGAAGGAACGAAGGATACTCCCCATGGGCACGATGCCACCAGGGGTGACGCCAGAGACGGGGAAGCCGCAACAGGAGTACTCTACGAGCCGCATGCCGGCGGATGCC
Organism: uncultured Ktedonobacterales bacterium; assembly: GCA_964416775.1. Taxonomy (GTDB): domain Bacteria; phylum Chloroflexota; class Ktedonobacteria; order Ktedonobacterales; family JADMIN01; genus CAYQFU01. Next base: position 2,992 of record CAYQFU010000055.1, on the reverse strand, counting down.
GCGGGACTCGCGGAGCCCTTCACGCTACGAAACGGTGAACTCGCATACATGCGCGCCATTCGGCCGGACGATACGCACCGGCTGCAGGCGTTTCACACGCGACTCTCGGCGAATACCATCGTGCACCGGTATTTCCAGTGGTTGCCGAAGCTTTCAGACGAGCGAGCCGATCACCTGACGCACCTGGACTACGAGAACCGCATGGCACTCGTGGCGACGACGTCGGCCGAACCCGATGCTCCCATCATCGCGGTCGTGCAATACGACCGCATTGACGCGACTACAGCGGAGGCGGCCTTCATGGTGGAGGACCCGTGGCAGGGCAAAGGTATCTCTACGCACCTCTTCAAGAGTCTGGCGGCATACGCACGAAGTCGCGGCATCACCACCATCGTGGCGGAGATATTGTGGGACAACGCGCGCATGTTCAGCGTCCTGCGCCATGCGGGCTTCCCCAACACGATGCACTACGACAGCAGCAGTGTGGAGCTCAGGCTGGACATCAGCGCTGAGACGGAGCAGCCAGCAGCGGAACCAAGCCAGCCGAAGGCGTCGTAGTGAGCGGGCGTGGAGCGCTGCGGCGCGCGGGACCGATCGGGGCGTGGTTGTGACGTGAACGGGTGTGGATGTGATGCGCATGTGAATGCGGGAGGCCATGGTACGTTCAGGGGACGTCGTGACGGCGTGTCGAGTACCGAACAGGAGGGTCCGCATGTTCAAGCGTATCGTCGTTCCACTGGATGGCAGCGCGTTCGCCGAGGCGGCCCTGGCGCCCACATGCGAGCTGGCTCGCACCTTCCAGGCGCGCATCGTGCTCGTGCGCGCGATCCCGCCATCCGGACTGCCGCGCACGCTGGCACAGGATGGTGATGAGACGACATTCGGGCGACTGGATGAGGCCGATCTGTATTTGCACGATACGGCAGATCGACTGAAGAGCGAGGGGATCGAGGCCGGGCGGGTGCTGTACGTCGCGGAGCCAGGCGAAGCGATCGCGCATGCGGCTGAGATCGACCACGCCGACCTCATCGTGATGACCGCACACCCACGCTGGCGAGTCGACTATCTGGACAGCGCGAGCACGACGCTACAGGTACTGTGTCACACGCGTGTGCCGATCCTGGCATGGCGCGCGGGAGCTGGAATGGAGCGGTCCGACCGGCGCAAGAGCGGCGCTGACCGTCTGGTGTTGGCCAGCCTGGACGCGCCGATCATGGTTCCGCTGGACGGCTCGCGCTTCGCGGAAGCCGCGCTGCCAGTGGCTGAGGTGCTGGCACAGCGGATTGGCTCGTATCTCGTGCTGGTGCGATCTGTGGAAAGCGCTGCTGAGTCCGCGGTCGTGCTGCCGCCACGCACGTCTGCCAGTGAGCCGGTGCAGGTCACCGCGGAGGAAGAGGCGAAGCGGTATCTCGAACGCATCCGCGAAGGGGTGGAGCTGCGCGGTGTGGGAGCCGGCATCCAGGTACGTCAGGGTAGCGCGGTGGGTGTCATCGACAGTGTCTGGCGCGAGCAAAACGTCAGCCTCATCGTCATGGCCAGCCAGGGCACTACGGGCATCGGCAGGCGCTTCCTGGGCAGTGTCGCGGCGCAAACCATCGAAGATGTGGGCGCGCCGGTGCTGGTCGTGCGGCCAGACACGGGGCACGCGATCGAGTACGCGGGTCCGGAGCGCTGGACGAGCACCGAAGCTGAGCCAGTGACGGGGTTATGAGCCATGAGCAGCAACGTTGGCGGCTTCCGGAATATACTGGTGCCGCTCGATGGATCGGAGCTGGCCGAGCGCGCACTGCCGGTCGCGGAGCGGCTGGCAGCCGCGACGAACAGCGGGCTCATGCTGGTGCAGGTGATTCCGGAGAGGGCATGGGCGTTCGGCATTCCCGACGGCCTGCCGCCTGTTGGGAGTATTGACGAACAGTTGAGCGCCGAGGACCGCGCGACACATCACTATCTCAGTCATGTGGCGAAACGTCCGCGTGACCAGGGGCTCAGTGTCCATATGCGGATAGCGCACGGCGATCCTGGGACGGTGCTGGTGGAGCTGGAAAGCGCGCTCCAGGTGGCGATGGTCGTGATGGCCACCCACGGCCGCACAGGGATGGCGCGGTTCGCGATGGGGAGCGTGGCGGATGAGGTGGTGCGGACGGGTCATGTGCCCGTGCTGCTGGTGAGGCCGTTCGGAGAGGACCAGCGCAATGCGCGCCTGGAGCATGCGCTGGTGCCACTCGACGGGTCTGAGGTGGCGGAGGCAGGCCTGACGATGGCTGCTCAACTGGCTGGCCCGCTGCTGACCCGGGTGCTCTTGGTCCGCGTGGTGGACCCGTCGTGGCACAGCGGCGAGGCCGAAGATGCCCAGCGGTACCTGGAGGCGGCTCGCGACCGCTTCTCGAAGTCGCTGGACGGACGCGAATGCGCGGTGGAGACGACGGTGCTCCATGGCAAGCCGGCGGAGCAGATCGTGGAGCGCGCGCGATCGGACATCGACGTCGTGATCATGGCCACGCACGGGCGCACAGGAGCGGAAAGGTGGGCGTACGGCAGCGTCGCGGACGGTGTGCTGCGTGGGCTGCAGATTCCGCTATTGTTGGTGCGCAATCCGTTTTTCTAGTGGATGTGTCACACAGGTGCCCCCATGAGCATGAGTGACCAGCTGATGGCTGGCGCATGGGGGCACGGCTGGGAATCATGTCGCATCTGGATGCATGGGTGCTGGTACGCCGGGCGGGCGCATATCCATGGCCGGCGCATGTTCATGGCCGGCGCATGTTCATGGCCGGCGCATATCCATGCGCCCCTACAGCGTGGGGCAAGGGATTACCTGAATCCGATATTATTTGGCGGCGAGAGGCGGACGCGCTCCCGTCAGATGTCCAGGCCGGACAACCCGTGCGAGCTGAGTATCTCGGAGACCTCCCCGCCGTGGTGGAGGTCATGCTCGATCAGGTGCCAAATCACCCACTGGCGCGTGAAGACGTCCGGCCGGCCAGGCTGAGGG
>CAYQFU010000054.1:0-25545 GCA_964416775.1 uncultured Ktedonobacterales bacterium | reverse complement strand
AAGCGATACCCGACGCCCGGCTCGGTCAGGAAGTAGCGCGGGTCGGTTGGGTTGGACTCCAGCTTGTGGCGCAGGCGGTTGATATACACGCGCAGGTACTCGGCCTCTCCGCCGTATTCGGGTCCCCAGACGCGCTGGAGCAGAAGGCGATGCGTGAGCACCTTGCCCGCGTGGGAGACGAGCTGTTCCAGCAAGGCGAATTCTGTCGGCGTCAGCCGCACCTCGGATCCGCGCAGGCGCACGATGTGCCCGGTCAGATCGACCTCGATGTCGCCGAAGCGCTGGATGCCGGACTCGGGTGGCCGCGTGGTCCACTGCGCACGGCGCAGCACGGCGCGCACGCGTGCCAGCAGCTCTTCTACCCCGAACGGCTTGGTCAGGTAGTCGTCGGCGCCGAGATCGAGCGCCACAACTTTGTCGCTCTCCGCATCCAGCGCGGTGAGCACGATGATGGGCACGGTCGATTGCTCGCGCACGCGGCGACAGACCTCCATGCCATCCATGCGCGGCATCATGACGTCCAGGATCAAGAGGTTGGGCTGCTCGCGCTCCCAGAGCGCCACGGCCTCGAGGCCGTTGCCCGCCTCTAATACGTCGAAGCCGCGGGCACGCAGATTTCGGCTGACGAAATCGCGCAGCACCGCTTCGTCCTCGGCGACCAGAATCCGCTTCGACTGCGTCGTCATGCGCGGCTCCATTCTTCCATCGATGGGGATGTTATGTCCGCTCCGTCGCGGGAGTGGTGGCAGGCGTTCCGGCGGTCCCGGCTGAGGCGAGGGGCAGCGAGAACGACATGGTCGTGCCGCTGCCGCTGCTCTCGGCCCAGATGGTGCCGTCATGAGCCTCGACAAACGCTTTACAGATGGCCAGGCCCAATCCTGTGCCTCCGGAACGCTGCTCGCGGCCGCGCCGCGCGCGATAGAAACGCTCGAAGGTGTGCGGCAGCTCGTCCTGGGCGATGCCAGGGCCGTTGTCCGACACTGAAACGACGACCGCGTCGTCACGGTGCTCGGCGCTGACGCATACGTTGCCCTCACCGTACACGACGGCGTTGGCGAGCAGATTGTGGAGCACGACCTCGACGCGCGCGCCATCGATGTCGAGCGGGGGTAAGTCGCCAGGGATACGGACGGAAACGTGGACCCCAGGATAACTCTGCCGGCCTACGACCCTGGCCACGAGTTCCTGCATGCGCACGGGCGCGCGATTGAGCAGGAGCAGGCCGGCCTCCTGCCGCGAGAGGTCGAGCAGGTTGCTCACGAGCTGCGCCAGCCGGTCGGCTTCGCCGCTGATCGTCCGTAGGAAGTGGCGCTGGTCCTCCGGCGGCCAGGCCACGTCCTCCTGTAGGAGCGTCGAGGCGTGGCCCTTGATGGCCGCGAGCGGCGTGCGCACTTCGTGGCCCACCGCGGCGAGCAGGGTCGTCTTGAACTCGTCCAGCTCGCGCTCGCGCGTCACGTCGCGCAGGAGGAGGCCGCGGCCGATCAGCTGGCTGGACTCATCGCGCACGTCAAACTGGCGCAGATGGATGGCGCGGTGCCGGCCGGCGAGCGAGAGCTCCACGATTGGATCGGGCAGGGTGCCGGCCTTTGCGCGGGCCAGGGCCTGCTCACCGGCGACGGGATCGGCTGCCGCCGCCCGCAGCGCGGCGTACAGTACGCCGATGTGGCGTCGCTCCAGCGCGGCGCTGTCGAGACCCGCGAGGGCGCTGGCGCCAGGATTCGCGTAGAGGATGATCCCATCAACGCCGGTCAGCACCAGCCCATCACTCATGCTGCCCATGATGGCGGCGAGCGTTTGCTTCTCCCCCATCGCCGCGCGGTAGAGCTGCTCGTTCTCGCGCGCCACCTCGCGCAGCCGCTCGTCGCTGCGCTCGTAGAGCACCGCGTGCTCCCAGGCGAGCGTGGCATAGTTGGCGAAGGTCAGCAGCAGGTCGATCTCGTTCCTGGAAAAGGGCTGGGGCTCGGTGCGATGCACCAGCAGGACGACGCCGCCGGCATGGCGGCTGATGATCGGGATCGCCAGCACCGAGCGGAAGCCTTCTTCGTAGGAGAGTGGAGGGAAGGCACTGCCGGGTATGGCGATATTCTGGACGGGCTGGCCGTCGCGTAAGGCGAGGGCGGCGGGATACTGCGGATCGTCGGGCGGCACGGAGACCGTGCGGTCGTAGTGCTCGGCGTGGCCGTCGCTGACGAGCACGCGCAGCATGCCGCGCTCGTCTGGCACCAGGACGGCGGCGGCCTGGACGTCCACCAGGCGGCGCACTTCCTGAATGATGGTGCCGACGACGGCCTGCGGATCGAGCGAGCCGACGACGGCGTTGGAGGTTTCGAGCAGGGTGCGCAGCTCGCCGAGCTGCGTCAACACGTCGCTCTCCAGCCGCTTGAGCGAGCGTGCCAGGCCGCCCACTTCGTCCTCGCGCTCGGCGAGGGTGATGACGCCTGCTGGCTCCGGCAGGTCCTCGGAGGGCAGCGCGCGGTGCTGCACGGCCAGCGCATGCAGCGGGCGGATGACGCGCAGCAGGAGCATCAGCCAGAATACCAGACCGCCGAGGATGAAGATCAGCGCGACAACCAGCAGCCAGACATGGAACTCGGCGACGACGGCAAGCGCCTGGCTGGTGGGGCGCTGCACGACGACGGCCCAGCCGGTGCCTGACACGGGAACGGAGCTGAAGAGCCAGTCCTGGCCGCCTGGCCCCGCGCCAAGGCGTGTGGTGGTCTGACCCTGCAGCGCCTGGTCGGCCCCCGGCAGCTGGCCGAGCACAGTATAGAGAATCTGGCTCTGATCGGGCGTGGCGATGAGCTCGCCCTGATCGTCGATGACGCTGATCATGAGCTGCCGGCCCTGGCTCGCCTGGGCATGGATGACGTTCGCCAGGGGCTCGCTCAGGTCGGCGAGGGAGAGGCTCGTCGCCACGATGCCGATCAGCGCAGGTTTGGTGTTGGCGCGTATTGGCTGGTCGAATACTGGCTCGGCGATGACAACGCCCGCGGTATAGGTTCCCGGGCGGACAACGCCCGCGGTATAGGTTCCGGAGCGGACGAGGCCAATTTCGATGACCGGACCCTGGGTAGGGTTCTGGATGAGCGCGCGCTGGACGACCTCGGGCGGCGAGAATTCCGTGACGGGTAAGACCGCTTCTGGAGGGCCGGTGGGTGATTTGACCGAGACGAGGAGGATACCAAGCGGGTCGAGCCAGTACACGTGATCTACGTCGGCGCGCGCGGACTTGTACGCCTGGAGCGCGCTCATGATCGCGTCGCGCTGGCCAGTGTGGAACGCGGGGAGCAGGCTCAGCTGGACGAGCGACGACTCGGCGTCGCGCAGGGTAAGGCTGGTCTGCACGGCGACTTCCTGGGCCAGCGCCTGGTCTGACGCCTGCACGTCGCTCTGCAGGCGCTGCGCGACGACCGCGTTGACTGCCAGGCTGGCGCTCAGCACGGCGAGCACGAAGAGCACATAGGTTCCCAGCAGCTGCACGAGCAGCGATCGGCGTGCGAATCGAGCCATTGCGGACGCCTCTGGGCGAACGTGCCCCCTGGCAGTGAGACATGCGCGCGGAAAGGTCACTTCAGTATACGAGCCACCGTCAAGCGATCGAGCGGAGAATGTGTGGCAGTGTGATGCCAGCGGGGGCGGCGAGGGCAAGAGACGTCGCGGGATGAGGGAGGGGGCGGAGTGACACGGAGTGACACGGAGTGACACGGAGTGACACGGAGTGACACGGAGGGAACAGTGGCGGACGGGGGCAAAGAGATAGTGGGGCGGGGCCAGCGAACATGCATTCGCGGATGCGTTGAGGAGTGTGTTTGCGACGACAGGTTCACCGCACGATCAGCCTCAGCGAGGGGGTAGGCCATGCTCTGCCTCGGGCTGTGGGCGCCGAGTCGGGCGCATGAGGAAGGCGGTCACCATGAGGGCATAGACCGGCACGAATGCCACCGCGAGCGTAACCGCCGCCGTGCCGTTCACCTCCGGGAGCAGTCCTCGCGCTACCTGTCCCACCTGGGCCAGAGGAGGTACGACCACGGCGATGACTCCGACCCCGGCCCACACCTGCGCGAGGCCTGTGAGCCGTGGCCAGTTCCGCACCCACGAGAATCCTGAGCCATATTAACGAGGCTGCTTCACTATTCTCGCGGTGCGCTTGGCGCGGCCGGCGGTCACGCGCAGCGGGGTCACTATCCTGGCCGCTGGCCATAGGCAACGTAGAACGGAGCGACACAGTGCACACGCGGCGACTCCATGGCCCGCTTCGCCTCGGCGAACACGCGATCGAACTCGGCGGCCGTCGTCAGGCCCTGCGCCTCCAGCGGTCCCCGCAGTGCCTGCATCCCGTTGAGGATATCGGTGGCCATCAGCCTGCCAACCCGTCCGCCATGCACCCCAATGGGCACCTCGATACGACGGCTGAAAACGTTGACGAGTCCCTGCGCCTGCAACAGGCCGCCCACGCGCGACCCATCCGCGATGTCGATGCCTCGCCGCTGTAACATTGCGGCGACCCAGCCCATGATCTGATCGACCGCGGGACCGCCTTGCTCGTCCGCTATCACCTCGACGGACTCCACCCAGCCGCCCGGGCGCGTCACCCGGATGAGCTCGTTCGCGACGAAGGGCCAGCGATCATGGGGCAGTGCCAACACGAGCAAGCGCATATGCACGAAGTCAAAGCTGGCGCCCGCAAAGGGCAACCCCTCCAGGATGTTGCCCGGCACAAACGTATAATTGGGGGGGCGCATCTCCTCCCCGCCTGCCTCCGCCTTCTCATCGACCGGTGGGGCATGGAGATCGAGGCCGATCACGTTAGCATAAGGGAAGACGGTCGCCACCTCACGCGCCCAGCGCCCCGTGCCCGTGCCCACGTCCACGATCGCAAGGGCGTTCTTGACGGGCGCCAAGAAATTGCCCTTGAAGGCCTGGCGCAGCACGTAGTGCTGGAAGTCGAGGCGGTTCATCTCCTCGAGGTCCCGCGGCAAGACGTACGGAATGCCCCGGGCATGCGTGCGGCCGCCCACCGTCGTGGTCAGCTCCGCGCCCTGGCCGCTCGCCCCGCCGGCGGGCGTATTCGGCTTGGCGCTCCGGCGGTCGACGACCCAGAGCGTGGTGCCGCCGACCACGGCGAGAGCGGCAACCACGCCGAAGTAGAGAGCGCCTTGACGGAGCGCCACCAGGCTCGCGACGCCCAGGACGAGCCCCAGCGCCACGAGCCCCAGCCCAGACCACCGTCGCATCGATCCAGCTCTCCCCTCGCTGACTCACCCACCCGCTCCGCGTCAAACCGCTACGCCCTTACGAGGCCGCTCCGCCGCGGGCGCTTCCGTCTGACGGGGTCGCCGTCGCGGACGCGAAACAGTTGAGTTCATTCTATATCGCTCGTCAAGCGGATAGAACGCGTCAACGCGCCAGCCCGCGAGGCCGACCACCGTACGCACCACCTGGGCACCCTGGGGCAGCCCTCGACGCTGATCCCGCTGTCTCGGCACGCTGGCGCTTTCCTCTGCGCATGGCTGGTTCGGTGAAGGGCCGCTCTCCACACAACGGCGCGCGGGTCGTGCGGAAGGCGTGCCATGTAGAGTAGAGTGCAACCGGCCGCTATGCGTTCATACGGATGAGCGAACGCCACGGCTGCACCTGGCACGAGCAACATGCGCGGAAGCCTGCAGGGAAGCCACAGAGGTCCGTTCTGTCCCACATGTCCCACATGTCCCATATGTCCCACAAGTCCGTCGCGAACCTACGTAAATCCGTGGGGACAATCCTCTGTCTGCCTGGTATACTGCACACATGGAAGGCAGCCAGCACGCAGAGGGCTGCGCGGATTCGGGCGGGAGGCAGCAGACCACGGCTGGTGGGGGAGGAGGGGTAGCCGTATGCGGTCATATGAAGCAGCGCTCTCGCGCCCGGACAACCTCGCGCAGGTCAAGGCGGCCACCCGCCTGATCGAGCGCATCGGTGGGACGGTGCAGATCGCCGCGCCCACGGCGACCGGGATGACGCTGGTCGTCCTGACGCTGCCGGAGACCTACCGGCTCGAGGACATCCTGCCCGGCCTGCCCTTCTACCCGGTGTAAGCGGGGTGCAGGAGGTCACCGGGGAGCATGTCGAGCTGGCCTGGGTGGACCAGGGCTACGCTGGGGCAGAAAGTGGCTGAGACCGCGGCGGCGCGGGTGTTTCCTGAACCGCCGTCTTGCTCATCTGCCCTCCCTTGATGCGATACCCAGCACTGGACCGGCAGGGGCGCAGGTGGCTACGCGCTGGGGAGGAAGCGCTGGTCGCCGAAGTCGCCGCCGAGGACCGCGCTGGCAGGGGCGCCCATCCAGTTGAGGACGGTGGCGTACACCGAGCGGAAATCGACGGAATATTTGAGGTTGCCGTAGGTGTCGAGGTTGGTGAGGTCGGGTGGCTCGCCGAAGAAGCCGCCGTTGACGGCGTTGCCCAGGACGAAGAGGGGAGCGGCGGTGCCGTGATCGGTGCCGGCGCTGGCATTCTCATGGACGCGACGTCCGAACTCGGACCAGGTCATGACGACGACGTCGTCGGCTTTGCCGTGGGCGGCGAGGTCGGTGTAGAAGGCGGAGAGGCCGGCGCCGAGCTTGGTGAGCAGGGCTTCCTGGCGGGCGGCCTGGTCGGAATGGGTGTCGAAGCCGCCGAGGGTCACGTAGCCGACGCGCAGGCCGAGCCCGTTGACGATGACTTCGGCCAGCACTTTGAGGCCCTGCGCGAAGGAATCTTTGGGGTCGTACTGGCCCTTGGGCGTGTACTGCTGGGCGGCGTGGGCGAGCTGGCTGGAGCCCTGGACGAAGGCCTCGGCGGTGGGCCGGAGCAGGGCGGCGTACGGAGCCGACTGGGGATAAGTGTTATACAGCTTGAGCAGCGCCTGGAGACGAGGGTCTTGCGGGGTGTCGCCGGCGGCCCTGGCGGCGTGTGGGTCGGTCTGCAGCTTGTATTGTTGGGGGCTGACGAGCACGGGGACCTCGGCATTGATGGACTGGAGGGCGGTGGGCAGGGTGGTGCCGACGGCGAGCGACTGGAAGGGATGGCCATCTTTGTCCACCATGCCGGCGACGTACTTGCCGAGCCAGCCCTGGGAGCCCTGACCGTTGAGGTCGAGGGTCTGCCAGATATCCATGGCCTGGAAGTGAGAGAGGCTGGGGTGGTCGTAGCCGACGCTCTCGACGATGGCGAGCTGCTTGTTTTGCCAGAAGGGCTGGAGCGGCGCGAGGGCTTTGTGCAGGTAGAGGCCGTCGCTATTGAGCGGCAGCACCTTGTCGGCGGTCAGCCCGAGGGTGGGGCGAAGCTGGTGGTAATTGGGATCGTTCAGGGGAACGATGGTGTTCAGGCCGTCATTGCCGCCGGCCATCTGGACGACGATGAGGGTGCGGCCCTGGGCGGCCAGCGCCCAGCTGTCGCCTTCGCTGGCGGCGTTCTGCGCGGCGCGCACGGCACGCGCGAAGACGGTGGGCATGATCATACCGGCGCTGACCGCCAGCAATCCGTCGCGAATCATAGCGCGGCGTGTCATGAACATGGTCTGCCTCCCACGGGCTGGACGCTGAGCGGAGTTAGCTCAGCTGGTACTCCGGCATGGACATGAGCAGATAGAGCGCGCCACGAGCGGCCGCCGCTGGCAGGGTGGCGCTGCCATGCAGGGTGAGCGCCGGGCCACCAGTGGGTGCTGAAGCCGCCTGCGCCAGGTAGTCGGAGATGGTGGCGCGGCGGTCGGCGTCGAGCTGGTTATCGAGCAGGGATTGGGCGAAGAAGTCGAGGAAAGCGCCGCGCGTCGCGATCTGGCGAGTGTTGATGAGCGTCTGCAGCGCGGAGGTGCTGGAAGCTGGTGCGCCGCCGGCGGTGGTGCCGCCGCTGGCGCGGGGAGCGGTCGCAGCGGAGGCCACGCCCAGGAGGGCGTTGATGAAGTTGACGCGCGTCATCCAGGCCTGGGTGGAGAGCCAGGTGGAGCTGACCTTGTCGCCATCCCAGCCGGAGACGTTGGGGGGATTGAACAGCTCCTGGCCCATGAGCGTCAACAGCTGGGGCAGGTTGCGGCCGTCGGTGACCTGCTCCAGCGCGCGGATGGCGCCGACCACGAACTCGGCCGGGCTCTTGATGCGCTGGCGATAGGCTTTGGGGCTGAAGAAGGCGGGCGAGGTGAGCAGGGCGCGCATCATGGCGGCGATGCTGTGATGCTGTTGATGGTAGGCGTCCACGAGCGGCTTGAGGTCGGCGTCGTCGCGGGTAACGTTGGGACCCTTCTCGGCGACGAAGAAGTTCCACATGCGCCAGGCGATGTGGTAGGGGGTGGCGGGATGCTCGCAGACGATCTGGACGACGTCGTCCAAGCCGAGAGTGCCGGTGTGGCCGAGATAGGCTTTGGTGCCGCCGTCATGGCGGCCGGGGACGAAGACGGCCTTGCCGTTGCGCAGCGTCCAGCCGGTCAGGGCGCGGGCGCCGGCGACGACGTCGTTCTGCGTGTAGTTGGGGACGCCGTCGAGGCTGAGGCCCATGGTGAAGAGCTCCATCAGCTCGCGGGCGTAGTTTTCGTTGGGCGCCTGGGCGGTGCTGACGCGCAGGTCCAGATACCACATCATGGCGGGATCGATGGTGATAGCGCGGATGAGGTCGTCGAAGCGGCCGAGAGCATGGGTGCGGAGGAGCTGATTCTGGGGGATGATGGAGGGATAGCCGCGGGTGCCGCCGACTTCACGATAGCTGCTGGTGAGCACACCATGCCAGAAGAGGGTCATTTTCTCTTCGAGCGGCCGCTTTGAATAGATCATGCGCAGGAGGAACCAGCGCTGCATGTCGAGGGGCCTGGTGAGGTCGATGTGGAGTGCGCTCAGTCGCGTATCCAGATCGTCGGGAACGGAGGCAGGGTCGAGCAGACGATCTATGGAGCCGCTGACGCCGAGGCTGAGGTACTCGCCGATCTCGCCAGGGCGCGCGCCGAAGCCGGCGCGGCGCAACAGGTGGAAGATCTGGCCGGCGTTGGAGACATCGGGAATGGCGTTGCGATGTGAGAGCCAGAAGCCGAGGCTGGTCCCCGCGGCGCCTAGGCCAAGAGTGACCGCGCCCGCGCCAATGAGCACAGCGCGGCGCGAGACGCCTCGGCGCGGGCGGGCGTCCGGCGCGGCAGGGAGCGGGGCGACGGGCGTCGAGGCATAACCTGGGGGCGCCCAGCTGGGAACGCCGCCCGGGAGCAGGCGGGTGGGCGTGTTATCGGGTCCGGGCGCGACGAATGCGCCAGGCGGCAGATCGGGCGCGTTGGGCGGCTCGGACGGTACCCAGGGCTGTTGCGCGCTGGGTCCGGCGGGGCCCTGATTCCACGGGTCGGGCGGCGTTCCCCAGGAAGGGTTGTCGTCATGCATGGTCAGCATCCCCTATGGCGTGGACGCGTGGTCTCTCGTTACCTACCAGCTATCATGACGCGCTAACCTTAGGGGCGGCTTAAGGATAGGTTAGATGTCGCCGAGCGTGGGGATGTCCCCACCACAAACCCCTCCCTCGCAGCGGCGGAGGAGGGGCGTGTGCGCGCAAGGGGAGGCGAGCTACCAGGAGAGCGGCATGCCGGTGGAGACGGTGGTGGGTCCGCCGCCGTCGTATTGCTGGAACGTGAAGTCCACGCTGACGTTGTAGGTGCCGGCGGGGATGGTTGCGCCACCGGTGGAGCTGGCGTCGTTGGTGTTGACGACGCCCAACGTCTCGGACTTACCAGGGTTCAGGGAGACGACAGTGATGGCGCGGCAGACGAGGCCGGTCTGGATGGATGGCCAGCGCTGGACGATGTCGTCGTTGGTCTTGCGCAGGAAGACGTAATAGGGCCGGCCACAGCCGCCGTTCCACGTCATGGGCTTCTGAGTATGGTTGGCGACGACGATGGTGATGGTGAGGGCCTGGGTGCCGGTCTGGTGGACGACCGTGAGCGTGACCGGGCCGTTAGTGCTGCTGAGGTTGCCTGACGCGCTGGCCGGCAGGCCGCAGCCGGCGAGGATCGCGGCCAGGGCGAGGGCCGCGCACGCGAGCGCGAGGCGCCAGCGGGGCTGCTTCGGGCGGACGTATTCTGATGGAGAAGATGCGGTCATAGAGATGACGTCTGGCAAGGTGTGTATCCCTCCAGCGTGGTGGCGCGCGGCAACCTGGCCGCGGCTCGAAACGAAGGCCGTCTGGGGGTATGACGTCACCGGGGCGCATCTGGTTCCACATCCGGCCAAGCCGCGGGGCCTGCGCCCCAACTCAACCACGAGTCCCCGACAGGCGTTAGAGCCGCTCGACGATGGTGGCGATGCCCTGGCCGACGCCGATGCACATGGTGGCCAGGCCGTAGCGACCGCCGCGCCGCTCAAGCTCGTGGAGCAGGGTGGTCATGAGGCGGGCGCCGCTGCAGCCGAGGGGATGGCCAAGGGCGATGGCGCCGCCGTTGACGTTGACGCGCTCGGGGTCCAGGCCAAGCTCGCGCATGCAGGGGAGGGATTGGGCGGCGAAGGCTTCGTTCAGCTCGACGAGGTCGAGGTTGTCGGCGGAGAGGCCGGCGCGATCGAGGGCCTTGCGCGTAGCCGGGATGGGGCCAAGGCCCATGGTGGCGGGGTCCACGCCGGCGACGGCGCAGCTGACGATGCGGGCGCGCGGGCGCAGGCCAAGGGCGTCGGCGCGGGCGCGCGAGGTGAGGACGAGGGCGGCGGCGCCATCGTTGATGCCAGAGGAGTTGCCGGCGGTGACGCTGCCGCCTTCGCGGAAGACGGGGCGCAGCCGGGCGAGCTGTTCGAGGGTGGAGTCGCGGCGAGGCTGCTCGTCGGTGTCTACGACGGCGGTCTCGCGCTTGCCAGCGGGAACGGTGACGGGGACGATCTCGTCGCGGAAGCGGCCGGCGTCGATGGCGGCGATGGCGCGGCGGTGACTTTCGAGCGCGAAGGCATCCTGGTCTTCGCGGGAGACATGGTAGCGCTCGGCGACGTTCTCGGCGGTCTCGCCCATGCTATAGGGGTGATGCATGGCGGCGAGGCGGGGATTGACGAAGCGCCAGCCGAGGGTGGTGTCCTGCAGCTTGACCTCGCCGCGGGGGAAGGCTTCGGAGGGCTTGGCCATGACGAGGGGGGCGCGGGTCATGCTCTCGACGCCGCCGGCGACGTAGATGTCGCCTTCGCCGGCCTGGATGGCGTGGGCGGCGGTGTTGATGGCCTGGAGGCCGGAACCGCAGAGGCGGTTGACGGTCTGGCCGGCGACAGTGATAGGGAGGCCGGCCAGCAGCAGGGCCATGCGGGCGACGTTGCGGTTATCTTCGCCGGCCTGGTTGGCGCAGCCCAGGATGACGTCCTCGACGGCATCGGCGGAGACGCCGGCGCGGCGGACGGCCTCGGCGATGACGAGGGCGGCGAGGTCGTCGGGGCGCACGTCTTTGAGCGCGCCAGCATAGCGACCCAGGGGGGTGCGCACGGCGGAAACGATGACGGCTTCATCCATTGGGGGTGCCTGTCTTTCTGAGTCAGGACGTTGCGGGCGGGACGAGCGCGGGCGGGCGTCCACCGGACGCCCCTACGGAGCGGTGGGCGTCCGCGGGGACGTGGGCGCATCTCCATGCGCCCATATGAATGGTTGGTGTCTATCGGGCGCCCGTACGGTGTGGTGGGCATGTGATGGGTTCAGCGACCTTTGAAGGTGGCTTTGCGCTTCTCGACGAAGGCGGCCATGCCTTCTTTGGCGTCCTCGGTGGAGAAGAGCAGGGCGAAGAGGCGCTTCTCGTAGTCGAGGCCGTCTTCGAGCGGGACGTCGAAGGCGGTGAGGATAGCGTCTTTGATGAGGCGGGCGGCCAGAGGTGCGCGCTCGGCAACCTTGTGGGCAAGGTCTTTGGCGGCGGTGAGATGCTCGCCCTTGGGCACGACGCGATTGACCAGGCCGAGCTCGTGCATCTGCTCGGCGGTGAACTGGTCGCCAGTGAGGCAGAGCTCCATCGCGCGGAACTTACCGGCGGTGCGGGCGAGGCGCTGGGTGCCGCCGGCACCGGGCATGATGCCGAGGAGGATCTCAGGCTGGCCGAACCTGGCGTCTTCACTGGCGATGATCATGTCAGCGTGCATGGCGAGCTCGTTGCCGCCGCCAAGGGCGAAGCCGCCGACGGCGGCGATGATGGGCTTCTGCACGCGGCGGATGCGGTCCCAGTTGGCGAAGCCGCCGGCAAGCATGTCCATGGGGGACTTGTCGGACATCTCGCCGATGTCGGCGCCAGCGGCGAAGGCGCGGTCGCCGGCGCCGGTGAGCACAATGCAGCGGATGGCGTCGTCGCGGTCGAGCTCTTCGAGGGCGGTGGCTACTTCGCCGACGACGGTCCAGTTGAGGGCGTTGAGCTTGGCGGGTCGGTTGATGGCGACGACGGCGATGGGGTCTTCGCGCTCGACCAGGATGTACTCGTACGGCACGGCAGCGTGCTCCTTCTCTTCTTCGACGTCGGATGTGGCGTTGTGGCGCGGACGCGCGCTGGAAACGGCACGCAAGGCGGGGATGCGCCGCGTAAAGTGTATCATGGCGGCGGGGGGCGATGTGCGAGCGACTGGGGAATTGAGGGAAGGTACGGAGTGACACGGAGGACACGGAGGAGACCCGGAGTTACACGGAGGAAGCATGGAGCGACACGGAGGAGTTGGGGGCGAGCAGGGTGGCGGGGGTAACGCCGCGCGATTGAAGTTGCGCGGGTAAGCGATGGGGGCGAGCGGGGTGGTTGGGCGAACGAGGGAGCCCGGAGTAGGCGATCCGGCGGGGCCAGCGGAGTGACGAGATGATCGGGGTGCTCGTGGCCGCCGTCGCACCTCGGATGAGCGTGCTGCTGGGACCGGTGTGGTCATACGGGTGGCAGCTGGGCCGGGCCCCAAATCGTCACGGTGCCCAGTCGCGTGTCGTAGAGGAACAGGTGCGCTCCATCCGGCGACCACCGTAGCTGGTTCGGCTCGCCGTCCTGATCCGTCGGGAGCCCGGTGCCCAATGGCACGAGGGTTACCAACTGCTTGCCCGTCGCGCAATCGTAGAGTCTGATCTGGTGGCTCTGCGGATTCAGGGGATCATTCCCGAGTGACCACTGAACGGCAAGGATCTTGCCGTCGGGCCGCCATGCCGCGTATGCGGTCTCGTCGCCCAGCTGATGCGCCTGCGCATCTGCGGCGGTCTGCGTCCAGAACGTCTGGAAGCCCGCGTCGTGGACCGCCAGGGACGGCCAATGCGGCGCAGACAGCCCGGCACTAACGTCACCAGCCAGCTGCACGTTCGCATCGATGCTCGCCGAGTCCAGCAAATAGCGCCCGTCAGGGGAGAGCGCCGCAAAGTCGGCCATCCAGGCGCGCGGCGGGATGTCCGCCGTGGTGACGGTCGAGAATGTCGCCACGCCTGGCTGCCAGAGGGTGAAACTCATCCCACCGTCCGGTGCGCCAATCGGCGCTGGAGCGAGGGAAACTGGCGCCGCACTGCGTCGCAGTGGCTGCGCAATGTCCAGCGCCCCGTTCGGTCCCCACGCATAGGTTTGTGCGGGTGCCAGTGAGGCGAGCGGGAACGTGCTAGCCAACGACGGTTGCAGGTCGACGAGCTTGCCCATCGTCAGGTCCCATTCGAGCGGACCGTTCGGGCCCGGGTATGGCGCTGTCTGCGCCAGCACGCGCATATTCGTGCCGGACAGTTCGGTCAGGACGACTCCTTGTACGGCAGTGCCCGGCCACACTGCACCAGCATAGATCTGGGCAGGCGGGGGTCCAAACGGTACAAAGGTAGTGAACGTGATCGCCAGCGTTTTGCCGTCGGGCAGCCAGAGCGCATGGGTGTAGGCGATCTCCAGCTGGGGGCGCTCGTTGATGCTGGCATAGTCGTTCTGCACGGAGGCTGGGATCGGATACCGTTGCTGGATCACAATGTCCGGCTGAATCTGCGCCACGAGCTTGCCACTCCGCGTATCGTAGACGAGGGCGAGCCCTGTCAGTGGTTGGTCAACTGGTCTCACGCTCAGCAGGGTATTCGGCGCGTCATCCCGACGCATGCGCTCCGGGCCAGGTGGAACGTTATAGGCAGGGATCATGAGATCGGGCAGGCAGTGCAACCGGTAGCCCAGCATGACGACACGTGACCCATCGGGTGACCACTGCACGTCTTGCGGACAGTCCAGTCCATCGGCGCGCGGCACCACATGCGCCGCCACTGCTGCGGGCCGGCCAGTGGTCCCCGTCGGGCCGGCACTCTCCAACGCGTGCAACACGATCCCAGTTACGATGGCACCGACCGCCACTACAGCAATCACTACCTGCCATGGACGGAACCCGGTGCGTTGGGGTCGAGCCAGCTCACCGGCGATATGAGGCCGCGGTGACAAGGGCGGTGTACCGGTTGAAGCAGTCGCATCCGCATGTTGGTGGGCGAGATCGCTCAGGGCCCGTGCTCGTCGTGCGCGTGCTTCCGCCTCGTCCCCTTGGTCTGGGTTGTCGTCGTCTACCACGGATGTTGCCTTTCTGTTGTGGCATGTCGAACATCATCACACCGCGATTGCCAGGCAGATCATCTGCGGTGCAAGACTTCTGAGACGTGGATAGGCATTCACATATGATCACTTGTATTGTCAATTGCCACGTCGCGAGTTCTACCCAGTGATACTAACGTTCCACGTGGGCCACAGACTATGCCGTGGCCCACGTGAAGAGTCCTGTCCCCTATTCAAAATGTGCCTAGTTTGAGCATCTCTGACCGCGCAGAGTGACCCAGCCCGATGCCGTCGCACTCAGCGAGTGCTAGAACTGTTTGCACACATTCGCGTTCGGTGAGAGGGGGTTGCCCGCATACCATGCGTAGGCTGTGACGCAAATATTAACACCGCTCCCCACATAGTTGCCCGATTGCCAAAACAGTTCGGTGGTACTGCAGTTGGTTGGGCCGATGTTACTACTGCTCAGATCCCCACCGCTCTGCGGCGTATTATTCGTCCACCACGCCACTTGTAGTCGGCCACTCGTGCATCCACCACCCGTCACAACCTCCTCACCATCAACGGCATGAGTAGTACTCTGACACGAGTTCTGGAGAATCGCCGCCTCGTAGAACCCAACGTTCGCCCCGTTGACTACGATGTTTTGCTTATTCGAAGCCACCACGTTCCAGAAGCATGAATTGGGCGAGGTGTGCTTAGCCAAGTGCTGAGATGTCCCATCGATTGGCTTTGCAAACACCCCGATAGGTGCGGCAAGCCCTCCGAGAAGTACTGCGAGCACCAGTGCAAGGCTCATACCGGTTTTGTGCCTGAGCCGTATTGCCTTGCCAGCGTGAGGAAATGGCTCACTGTCTCTCAAAGACCCCAGCAAGGTGCGACCAAGAGTGGCCCAGACGCAACTGCAGAGATTTCCGCGCATGGTGCATTCGTCCTTTCGCTCATCCTCGCTGACCAGTCGTCTTCACTGGCTAGCGTTTCCTAAATTACCCGCTCGATCAAAGCCAATCGAGCTTCCAATGAGAGGATACTTGCCATTTCGCCAGTAGTCTAGGCGCGAAAGTCACCACGTGTTCCGTGACCCTGGCCCTACCGTGCGTGACTTTGACCCTGTGTAGGGACTGCTTTTGACTCTAGCATATATGACACTGCCAGCCATTTACGCCTTCTGTACCTCTTGATAGACCCCAAGCAGCCTTCCAGACGACGAAATACACCGCGTCAGGCGTCGTCGCTTATGAAACTATGCTTCCATGCCCAGGCGGCGGCCTCTGCGCGAGAGTGTACCCCTAACTGCGTGTAGATGTTGGTGACGTGATTCTTGACAGTACCCACGGCGATAGCAAGAGTGTCGGCAATGTGTTGATTGTTGAGCCCCCGCGCTACCAGACGCAATACTTCTACTTCGCGCGTGCTAAGCTCTATGGGCGGATGTGAGTCCATCCGCACGGTCGCTCCGATCCGCTTCGCCAGCTGCGCTCCTGCCCGTCGGCTCATCCATCCTACCTGGCCACGGGCCACGCCTCGCACCGCCTCCACGATGCGCTCCACGGGCTCATCCTTCGTCAGGTAGCCGGACGCACCGCACTGCAACAACTCAACCACATACTGCTGGTCATCGTACGCGCTCAGCACCAAAATGCGCACATCGGAGCGGGCAGCCTGCAGCCGTCGCGCGACTTCCAGCCCTGTGAGTCGCGGCATCTCTATATCCAGCAATAGCACGTCCGGACTCAGATCGCTGGCTAGTTGTAATGCCTCTTCACCATCCCGTGCCTCTCCCACCACCAGAATGTCTGGTGTCCGCTCCAGCAACTGCCGGATGCCGAAGCGCAATATTGGGTGGCCGTCCGCAAGCACAACACGAACTGGCTCGAGGCACTCATCTGCTCCTGTCATACCAACCTCCCTATACACAGAAACAGCTCAGACGTGGCATTATCCCGCGTCGCCGGCCAGACCCTCGCAGCCGGCGCCTATGTCCCCAAACTACGCCGCTATAAGTCCGCTTGTGACCTCTCCCACTACCCACACCCCTCGGCCGCACGCGATCGCGCCCCGTCCGAGTCTGCCAACCGGGCGCCAAATGTCGTCGCCAGTATAGCAGGAAACGCCGCCGGGTTCTAGTGGGGATACTGCGCGGGGTGTGCGTCAGCATATTGCGTCGCGCGGCGGCGAGGACTGCTGGAGAGGTCGGGGGAATGCCGTGTCTTCTGAGGCTGCCTGATCTCCCCGGGCCAGCCTTGGTGAGGATGCCAGACCTGGGATGGTGCACCTGACTCGCGTCTCTACAGCGTCTATTCGGGCCTGGAACCCTCGCTTCTCAACCCATTCTCAACTCGGTACGCTCGACAGATCCCACCTGGTGTGTCACAATGGCGTTATTGGTCGCAAGCCGCATGAGTGTATGCGGTCGCGGGAGGAGGCAAGCATGGCTATCTGGTCCCGCGCGCTCAAGGGAGCGCTGGCAACCTTGCTGGCCCTGGCGTTACTGTTCGCTGTAGGCATGATGCGCGCGCCCTCGGCGCACGCCTATGGACGCTTGGCCCTCTGGCAGGTGGGCCTGTCGTTCAACTGCGACAATCCTGCGCTTTGCTCATCGCTCGGCGGGTTCTGGGGCTGGGCGGAATTCGACAGCGACAATACCGGCGATGCGCAGCTGACCGGCTGCCAACATCTCCAAGGCGGCCCGGCTGGTGGGGCACAGCACTTCTCAGTGAATGCCACCGGCTGGACCATTGCCTTGAATAGCCAGGGAGTGCCGGATTTCTTCCTGACGAGCGAGATCGACACCATCACTGGCCGCACCGGTGGACCACCCGTGACTATACCCATCCCCAGCGAGTTCTTCGATACCGGCATTCCCGCCATTCCGGGCCACTTCAGTCCGCAGACGCTCTTCGGCTTGCAGGCGCCACCGGGCACGAACTTCAACATCCAGGTGACGCGGCTGAGCCACTAGCACTATCCCCAGTAGTGCCTGGTGCGAGCCCCTCTCCGCCGCAGGAGAGGGGCTTTATCATCCCCGACGTGACGCGATGTGCAGCGCAGGCGTGTGGTGTCTCCATCCCGCGGCGTGGCACTTGGGGGTTCCAACGTCGTAAGCCCCCCTCCACAAGGCCTCCAGAATCGCCTCTTATATCGCCGAGTTACTGTTCGCGGCGGGTCCAGAAGCCCTGGGGGTCGCATTCGCGGATGATGCGGAGCTCGTCGGCGGTGGGTGGGTAGGTGGGATGGGCGTCGGGCGCGAGACGGAGATCCCAGCCGGTAGCGGCGCGCACAGCCTGGGGGGTGGTGAAGGGGTGCCAGGTGCGCAGCTCCATCTCGTGCGTGCCGGGGGTGAAGCCAAGCACGGCCAGCGTCGTGATGACGGCGGAGGGGCCGCCGCGGGGCAGGCCGACGCGTGCGCGCCAGTCGCCACCGTCGCCATATCCGGGGCTGGTGATGTAGCTCACACGCTCGGGGAAGCGGCGCTGGTCGTGGGCCATGATGATGGCGAGGCGATGGGCCAGGGAGGCGATGTCGGCGCCGCCGCCGCTGCCGGGGAGCTTGACCTTGGGGTGGGCGCGGTCGCCAACGTAGGAGGTGTTGAGGTTGCCGAAGCGGTCCACCTCGGCACCGCCGACGAAGCCCAGATGCGCCTGGCCCTGGGCCAGCAGGCCCATGAGGGCGCTGGTGCGGCTGGCCCACTCGGCGCCCACGATGTTGGGCGGGTCGCCCATGGTGAGCAGCAGCTCGGCGGAGGGGGTGTCGCGCACGAGGCCGTTCTCGAAGAGGCCAACGGCATTGGGCGCATGGGTGCGCTTGGCCAGGGCGAAGGCAATGAGCGGCAGGCGCATGCCGACGAAGACGACCTCGCCGTCGTGAATCTCGCGGGCGGCGCAGACGACCATCAGCTCTTGCGGGGTGTACGCGGGAGTGGCGGGAGTATCATCCGGCACAACAGTCTCCTCAGTCGGTGTCAGCGGGGATCTTCAATAGCCGTAATCCACCGGCGCGGCCAGGCGCGACTCGCGCAGATGGAGGCCGGCCCAGCGGTCACGGCCGAGGCGCTCCAGATAGGCGGCGCGGTCGGGCAGCGAGAGGACCCACTCGTCAAGCCAGGCGGCGAAGCCTGCGGGGGTGCGCGTCTGACGGTGATACTCGGCGAAGTAGGCGTGGTCGCGGTTGTAGTAGCCCTGCACAGGTGAGGGGTGGGCGCCGCCCGGAGCGTGGACGACGGCGAGGGTCTTGAAGGCGGGGGCGAGGACGCGGTTGGGATCGCTGAGGATGACGTCGCTGGGGACGATCTCTTCGGCGGTGTAGATGACGCCGCGCGAGGCGAGCGCGGCCTCTTCGCAGATGCCCAGGCCGCCCCAGGCATGGGCGCGGCCCTCGGCGTCGGCGCGCTGCACGTGGAGGATGGCGACGTCGGGGCGCAGCGCGGGGACGAGGAGGTGCGGCTGGCCGTCCAGCGGCGAGGGGGCGGTGCGCATGGTGGGATGGTCGCGGGCAATGTCGCTGCCGAGGAGGGAGCGGGTGGGGATGTAGGGGGCGTCCAGGGCGCCGGCGAGGAGGGCGAGGGAGATGCTGAAGTTGCTGTGGTCTTCGATGGTGAGCGGATGGGGGATGCCCTGCTCGGCGGCGCGGCGGTAGCAGTGGCCCAGGCCCTCGCTGACGTTGCCGACCCAGGCGGCGATGACGCGACTGACGCAGCCGGCACCGATGAGCTGATCGAAGAGGACGTCGGAGATGGGGCAGACCAGGGTGAGATCGCGGCGGTGCTGGCGAATCAGCTCGTGGCCGGCCGCGAAAGGGATCAGCGGCTCCAGCGCGCAGCTCATGGCGACCATGCTGCCATCGGGGACGAAGCGCGCGATGGCCTCCTCCATCGTCATCCGCAAGTCGGGCATCTACCACCATCCTCCACCGCGCGCCTGGGGTGGGCGGCCACTATAGCTCAGCCGGGCCATCAGCTCCGGGCCAGGAATCCACTGTTCGATCATGCCGCAGACGCGAAACCCCAGCGATTCGTAGAGTGGCTGAGCCTCAGGGGTCGCCGTGAGGGTGGCGAGACGGGCGCCGGCGTCCGCCGCTTCGCGCAGCGCGAAGGAGAGCAAACGGCCGGCAATGCCGCGGCGGCGGTAGCCGTATTGCGTGGCGACGTGATAGACGCCGACGGTGTCGCCGTCGCGCAGGGTGGCCAGGGCGCTGACGGGATGCGCGCCGAGCGTGGTGAGATAGAGGCGAAAGGCGGAGTTCTGGGTGGTCCAGCGGGCCATGGGGCCGGGCGGAACGTAGAAGACCTCGCAGATGACGACCAGCGCGCCGCGCGCATCTTCAGGGGTGGAGACCAGGCGCATGGTCTCGCCCGGCTCGGGCTGGGCCGCGTGGGCGGGCGGCATCCAGCCGTCGAGCGGGAGGGCCATGGCGGAGACGGCACCGACGGATTGGAGCTGGAGCCGGTGCAGCTGCTCGCGCAAGCCGCGCGGCTCGTCGCCGAGGGTGAGCCACCACTGGAAGGGGAGATGGTAGTGGCGGTACGGGGCAATGACGCGCTCGACATCGTTGGGAGAGACGGGAGCGGGTCCGGCGTAGCGCAGGACGGTGTTGACGAGCATCTCGGGGACGGAGGGGGTGCAGACGCGCAGAAAGGTGGGGGTGTCATCCACGTAGGTGGGGAGCGCGTCGCGCACGGTGCCAAGCGAGGCCCACGCGGCGCACCAGTTGGCTTCCACGGCGCGCGCGAGCCGGTTCACATTCTCCAGGACCATGGCGCATCCCTCCGCTCTCGCTCCATCCCTATCCCATCCCTAACTTTCCTGGCTTACCCTTCCGCATCGGCCGCGCCAGCCAATTGCTCACGCAGCTTATAGCGCTGAATCTTGCCGGTGGCGGTCTTGGGCAGCTCGGTCACGAAGACTACCCAGCGCGGATACTTGTGGGGGGCAAGCGTGGCGCGGACGTGCTGCTGGAGAGCGGCGGCGAGGTCATCGGAGGGTGTCTGGCGTTCCTGGAGGACGACGAAGGCCTGGGGCTTGATCAGCCCATCGGCGTCCTCGCGGCCGACGACGGCGGCTTCGAGCACGGCGGGATGAGCGACCAGGACCGCCTCGACCTCGACCGGAGAAACCCATTGGCCGCTAACTTTGAGCATATCGTCGGAGCGGCCGGCATACCAGAAGTAGCCGTCCGCATCCTGATGATATTTGTCGCCGGTGGCGATCCAGGCGCCCATGATGGTGTTGCGGGTGCGCTCGTGCTTGTTCCAGTATTGGGAGCACGTGCTGTCGCCAGCGATGAGGAGGTTGCCGATCTCGCCCTGGGGGACGGGCTGGCCTTGCTCGTCGGCGATGAGGGCCTGGTAGCCGGGGACGAGCAGGCCGGTGCTGCCGGGGCGCACTGCGCCGGCGCGATTGGAGATGAAGATGTGGAGGATCTCGGTGCTGCCGATGCCGTCCAGGATCTCGACGCCGAAGCGGTCGCGCCAGCGGTTGAAGAGCTCGGCGGGCAGGGATTCGCCGGCAGACACACAGAGGCGGAGGGAGGAGGTGTCATAGCGGGTGGCGGCGTCGGGCATGGCGAGCATGGCGGCGTAGAGGGTGGGGACGCCGAAGAAGATGGTGGGGCGCTGGTCGTTGATGACCTGGAACGCGGCCTCGGCGGTGACGCGGCCGGCATAGTGGATGGCGCTACCGCCGACGGCGAGGGGGAAGTACAGTCCGTTGCCCAGGCCATAGGCAAAGAAGAGCTTGGCGGCGGAGAAGGTGACGTCGTTGTGATTGATGCCCAGGATCGGGCGGGCGTACAGCTCGGTGCAGACGTGCATGTCGTGCTGGAGGTGGACGCACCCTTTGGGGAAGCCGGTGCTGCCGGAGCTGTAGAGCCAGAAGGCGGCATCGTCGCGGGAGGTGGGCGCCGCATCGAGACGGGCGCTGGAGCCGGCGAGCAGGCTCGCGAAGTCCACGGTGCCCTGGGCGAGGCGTGGGTCGTCGAGGGTCTCGCCATTGACGAGGACGACGTGGCGCAGAAAGGGAAGGCGACGGCGCAGGGGGGCGAGCTGGGGCCAGAGAGCCGCCTCGACGACGAGGACGGGGGAGCGGCTGTCGTCGAGCACGTACTCGTAGTCCTGGGGGCGCATCTGAGTGTTGAGGGGGATGGGCACGGCGCCGATCTTGATGGCGCCGAAGAAGGTGGCGGCGAAAGCGGGGGAGTCGAAGAGGAGGACGGCGACGCGCTGCTCCATCTCGACGCCGAGGGCGTGCAGGCCGTTGCCGACGCGATTGGCGCGCTCGGCGAGCTGGGCATAGGTGACGGCAGCGTCGGGGGTGCGGATGGCGACGCGCTCGCCCCAGCCGGCGGCCAGTGGGGCGTCGAGGAAGGCCGCGCCGGCGTTGTACTGCTCGGGCAGGTCGAACGTAGGGTTGGATGACGCGGTGGCGATTGCGGCGGACGAGAACATTGGCGCGCTCACGTTGGACCTCCTCGCAGAGTGGCTGGGCCCGCGGCTACGAGCGGGAACGCGAACACGCCGCGAGGTCGGCGAGGCACTCTGTGCCCGAGTATAGTCGCAGGAGGGAGCCAGGGTCAATGCCAGGCTCAAGCGTAGGAGCGCGCGATTATGATACACTGTAACTGATGGGTTTGTGTGTGGAGATGGCGGCGTGTAAGCCGGGAAACTGTAGGGTTGACGTCATTTTCAGGTGATACGACTGAGTTCGTGGCACGGAACTTGAAAGTCAGCCGTGCCTTCGGAAGCACGCCCGAGCTTTGCATCCGGCGGAGAGGGTCTGGAGATCATGCCGTGATGTTTGCGGCATGTCGCAGACAGAAGGATGGACGCAGGGACGC
Source organism: uncultured Ktedonobacterales bacterium (assembly GCA_964416775.1). Classification (GTDB taxonomy): domain Bacteria; phylum Chloroflexota; class Ktedonobacteria; order Ktedonobacterales; family JADMIN01; genus CAYQFU01. The sequence continues at coordinate 3,275 of CAYQFU010000054.1, read as the reverse complement.
CAAGCGGGAACCAGACCGCGTGCGCCTGGTTTGGGGCAAATGGCGGGCTCGAACGCTTCTGAGACGGCCGGGATTGACCCGGTTGACCACACCAGTTGGTACATTCACAGGAGGTTCCCATGGCGACTGAGCGCAAGGGTCGGGGGCGTGGCTTCGCCTCTATGGACCGCGAGAAGCAACGCGAGATCGCAAGCAAGGGCGGACGTGCCGCCCACGTGCAGGGCACTGCACACGAGTGGAACAGCGACGAGGCCCGAGCGGCGGGCCGCAAGGGCGGCGCCGCCAGCCGGCATCGGGCGCCGGGGCGTTAAGTGGTGCGGGCATGCCTGGGGATACCGCATGCCGGCCGTGTTGTGCCAGGGCGCGCTGCGCTGTTGCGACGCGCCCTGGCATTTTGCTGCTCACGGGGATGCGTAGGCAGCGCAGTGGATCGGGCGCAGGGGACGTAGGCACGGCCAGGCAACACCGCCGCAAGATGATGCCGTGAGTCGCACGGGAAGCGGGTTGACGGAGCGAGCGGATTGGTCAGGTAGCGGTGAGGGGCGGGCCGAGGACGCCCTCGATGGCGGGCGCCAGCGCGGGATGGCAGGCGGCCACCGCGCGTAAGAGGCCGAAGCAGCCAGCGAGCATCATGTCGCCGTGGGGCACGGCTTCGTAGGGAGCGAGCGGGGAGTCGCGCAGGAGCGCGCGGCGGGGGCCGGTCACGGCAAGCAACGGCATGGCGGCGCTGGATGGGGGCTGTGCCGCGGAGGGAGTTGTGTCAGCGTCGGAGACCAGCAGGGCGCCGTGGCCGCTATCGGCGAAGATCGTGTCGTCATCGAGGGTGCGGTCCACGAGCTGGCGCAGGTAGGCTTCCAGCCTGGAGGGGGTGAGCTCGCCGGTGTGATGCTCGAAGAGGCCGAGGATGCGGCCGTGGCGCAGGTGAAACGCGAGCGTGTGGAAGTTGCCGACATTGGTGATGACCACGTCGCCGGCCGCGCGGACGTGAGGATCGTCCAGCGCGCCTGAGACGGCGGCGGAGCCGGTGTCCATGACGACGACGGCCGGGGCGCTCGCATGCGGACCGGGTGGAGAGTACGCGGCGGCATCGGCGGCGACGGCGGCGAGGCGGGTCAGGTCTGGGGGCAAATCGGCCTGGCGGTACGCGAAGGCGATCGGCTCGGGGCGGGCGGCGACGGCGCGGCGGATATAGTCGAAGCGGAAGCGGCGGTCGCTGTAACCGGGGGGAGCGGCGCCATGATCGAAGGCGGCGACGGCGACTACGTCCACCTCGGGGTCTATGCCGAAGGTGGCAAGCGTGGCGCGGAGGGCGCGGGCGTCGAAGTCGCGCAGCTCGACGTGAACGGTGTTGTCCCCTGGCGCGGACGCGAGGCGGGCGGCTTCGGCATCGTCCACGATGTGTAGGCCCATGCGCTCGACCACCGCGAGGTCGTCGTCCAGGGTGCGGGCGGCATCGGGGGTGGCGAAGGCGGGGAGGCCGGCCTGGGCGTGATCGCGCGCGGCCCACGCTGAGGGGCCGCCGCCCATGGTGCGGCCGGTGAGCACGAGCGTGGCGCCCGCCTGGGTGGCGCGGCGGATACGCTCGGCCACCATCACGGTGGGCGAGGGCAGGATGAGCTGGTAGCAGTTCTCGATCGTGCGGTCGCTCTCGAAGAGCAGGATGTCTTGCGTGCCGGTGCCGATGTCCACGGCGAGGACGCGCAGGCGGTCGGTCATAGTGCAGTCCTCATCCGCGAGGGGAGGCGTCCGCAGCGCTTCATGCAGCGCGACGGGAATGAGATGATGACGTTGCCTGAGGATAGGATACGGTGTGGGAGATGGGTGCGGCCAGGGTAGTATAGAGCCCAAGAGGCTGTCAGGGACTCAACATCGAGGTGAAGCGATGGAGCATGAGGCAGGCGAAGGCCAGGTAGTGCGGAGCGGCCAACGACGCGGCGCTCATAGTCGCGGGCGAGGCGACGGAAGCGCGCCACCAAGCGCAGGGATGTCCAAGACCTGTGCAAAGGACTCTCTGTAATGCCCATAGCGGACCGGAACCGTAGTCGTGATCGAGACGATGTTGCCGAAGATCACAGCCACGGTAATCGTGAGCGTCGTGCCGTTATACGCGTCTCGGATGGAGACGTCCGCCTCAGCGACGTGGGCGCACAACCGTGCGCCCCTACGCCACGGAACCGATCACCCGCATCGGGCATCGCATCCTCTCGGACGCATGCCGAACGTGCCGCCGCACGAGTTTTGAAACGAAGCATTGATTGCGCGCGACGGCGCCGGCTATACTTGGGGCGAACCGATGTACGGGCGGGCCACGAATACCGGGGGCGGGGCGGCCACAGTGGGCGTCGAGGGAGACGCGACCGGCGAGTGGCCGCGCGGGACACAAGCGAGAGGAGGCGGGTGATGCGGCGGACCGATGCACTCGTGGCGGAGTGCCGTCTGATCCGCCGGTTCCCGGTGAGGGCGGCATGTGGCGCCCTGCTCGGGATGTTGGCGCTCGGGCTCGCGCTCGGCTGCACGCCCACCCATGGGACCGGCGCGACGGGGGGCACCGCGGCCGCACCGACGGCGACGGCCGTACCCTGCCCCACCGCCACGGGCACGGCCTCCGCGCCGCAGCAACGGCTGGCGGCCGCGGTGGCGGCCGCCGTGGGACCGGTGCCGTGCCTCGACACGGCCTATACAGCAGCGGATCGCACGGCCACGGTGACGCTGACCATCGCCGGGCTCGTCCCCACTACGCCCGCGGCGATCGCCGCGGCCCTGGAGCGCAGCAAGGTCCTCTGCTTCCAGGCGCAGCAGGCCGTCTGGACGAGCGGCGTCGCGCTGAGCGCGGCGACCGTCGCCGTCGTCGGTCCATACCAGGACCCGTACGTCGGCCAGACGACGGCGCCATACGCCTCGGCGCACCTGACGGCCCGGACGGCGGCCACCTTCGCGTGGGCCAAGCTGAGTCCCGACAGCGCGTGGGGGAAGTATGACTCAACCTTCTTGCGGTCGGGATTCGCCCCGACGGACGGCCAGCCGACGGCAACACCCTAGAGCGTGTAATGAACTCAAGATCAAGGGGATCACCCGATGGAGCAGCAGACAGGCGAAGGCGATGAAGTGCAGGCCCGCCAGCACGACCGGCAGCCGCTCGTAGTCGCGGGCCAGCCGCCAGAGAACGCCCATTCGTCGTCGCTCACATCGGTCGGGTAGGGTTTGCGGGAAGGGAGTGTGGTATCCATGCTTCACGCTACCACCCCCCACGTCCAGTTCATAACACGCACTAGCCC
>CAYQFU010000053.1:0-25651 GCA_964416775.1 uncultured Ktedonobacterales bacterium | reverse complement strand
CGATGTTGCCGGTGCCGGCCTCGCCCTTGCTGCGGATCATCGCCGCGCCCTCGCCAATGCGCCGCAGCGCCTCGCCCAGGTCGCGCGCGCCGCACACGAACGGCACCGTGAACTGGTGCTTGTTCACGTGGAAGGCCTCGTCGGCAGGAGTGAGCACTTCAGACTCGTCAATGCAATCCACACCCAGCGCCTGCAGAATCTCCGCCTCGACGAAGTGGCCGATACGGCACTTGGCCATGACGGGGATGGTCACCGCCTCCTTGATACCCACGATCAGCTCGGGATCGCTCATACGTGCGACCCCGCCCTGCGCGCGGATATCGGCCGGCACGCGTTCGAGCGCCATGACTGCGGAGGCGCCCGCCTCCTCGGCGATGCGCGCCTGTTCGGCGTTGACCACATCCATGATCACGCCGCCCTTCAGCATTTCAGGGAAGCTGCGCTTCACCCCAATCGTACCCGTCTGCGTCTCCACGTGTCTGCCTCCTGGTTCGGTCACCACCCCATGGTCGGGCCGTGCGCCGGGGAAAAACGCGCCGCTCTCGCCTGCGCATCGCTTGCTATCACACAAGGTGTGTTCTGACCTTGATTGTACCACACCGCCCGGCCTAGAACAAGCGACCTAGTGCAGGCAGCAGCACGGGATGCTCTTGGCGCGTGGGTGAGCGGACCGCCGCTCGCTCCGCCCATCACCTGTGGGGCGCGCTCGCGTCACCGGGCGGCTTCGCGCGGCTCGCCGAGACGCTGCGCGACTGCCGCACAGACCGCGACGCCGACTGGCCGTTCAGGCTAGTACCGAGCCCGCGCTCGCGCGATGGCCCTGCATACCACGCGGAGAGTCGTTGACCGTGTCGCGGGGCCTATGCTACACTCTTGACGCATGGGGTGCTGGTCGCACGGTCCTGCACGGTGATCCTGTCCCGCGCCAATCGCCGCGCGGCCAGTTCGCCGGTCACGACGCGCTATCTCCGCGGCCCCTCCCAGCATCGATGAGCATCCACGGCCCGCACGCGGCGCGGCTGGGCGCGCAGCCAAAGGACCACATATCCGCGAGTCCCGCCGGCGCGCGGGCACATACTAGACAGGAAGGCGAGCTGTGCCCAAGGTCACCTTCGTGAACGAGAACCGGACCGTCGAGGTCGAGCGCGGGGGCTCTCTGCGCTACGCGGCGCTGGAGAACGACGTGCCACTCTACTGCATGTGGTTCGGCGTGTCCAAGTATGCCAATTGCCATGGCAACGGCGTGTGTTGGACCGATCGCGTGGAGATCACTCCCGCCAACGCCGTGACCACGCGCACCCTGCTCGAGAAGGCCATGACCCGCTTTGGCCAGATTCGCAAGAACCCCAACGTGCGCCTCGCCTGCCAGGTGCAGGTGCTCGACGATTGTCAGGTGGTCACGCGCTGCAAACAGGCCAAGTAGCCGCGGTGGGCCGCGCCGTCGCGCTCGTCCACTTGTGAGAGGTGGAGGTTGATCGTGCGTCTTGATCGCGTGTACTCCGAGGGCGAGGCTCTGGTGGCCCTCAGGCGGCTGGGATTCGTGGTCAACGAAGCGCCGTTGCGTCCTGGCCTCTATGAAGCCTCCCATCCCCGCGTCGGTGGCTCCCGTACCTTCACCGTAGAACAGCTCTGCACGTTCGCCGAGGGCGCCTCGCTGATCGATGCGCTATCCAGGCAAAGTGCGGCCGTGACGCAATGAAGCTGCGGGTGATGGTGGTCGACGACCACGAGGTGGTCCGGCTCGGCATGCGCGCGGCGCTGGAGATCGAGCCGGATATCGCCGTGGTCGGCGAAGCCACCAACGGTGCCGAAGCGCTGGCCAAGGTGCCCGTGCTTGGCCCGGATGTCATCCTCATGGACGTGCGCATGGAGAAGCTCGGAGGCATCGAGGCCTGTCGCGAGATCACCGGCCAGTATCCTGACGTCCGCGTCCTGATGCTCACCTCGTTCGACGACGACGACGCCATCGCCGCCTCACTGCTAGCCGGTGCGCGCGGCTATCTGCTCAAAAACGTGAGCCGCGCTGACCTGCTGCGGGCGGTCCGCCAGGTATCCGCAGGCGCCGTGCTCCTCGACGCCGACACCATCGGCCGGGGCAAGCGCCGCCTGGATGCTCTCGCCGGCCGCCCCACCGGCCCCGAAGACACCCTGACGGAGCGCGAGCGCGAAGTGCTGGCGCTCGTCGCCAAAGGGTACACCAACCGCCAGATCGCCGAGGCGCTGTCGCTCAGCGAGAAGACCGCGCGCAACCACCTCAGCCACATCCTGGAGAAGCTGGGCCTCTCTCGACGCAGCGAGGCCGCCGTCTACGCCGTACAGCATCAGCTCCTCCGCCCCGACGACCCCACCCACAAGCCGGGCCAGAGCCAGGGTGGCACCCGCTCCTGACGCCACCGCTCACCGCGCCCCCTATCCACCATCACTCAGCGCCCCCTATCCACCATCACCCAGGCCTCCCCTCGTCCTGCGGTACAATCCTGGCGGGACATCGTTGGCCGGACACGATGCCGCGAGCGGATAGGAGCAAGGCGTGGGCATGCATGGAGCCTGGGGCTGGGGTGCGGGCGGCGGCGCGGCGGACGATCTCAAGCGCCCACGCGAGCACGTCACCCTCGGACGTGTGCTGGCGCTCTTTCGCCCGTACGCTGGTCGCGTCACGCTGATCGTCGCGGCCATCATCGTCGGCGCCATCCTCGGCGTCGTGCCCGCGCTCCTCATCCAGGCGATCCTGAATGACCTGCTCCACACGCACGATCCCTGGCTGTTGACCTGGCTCTTCGTCGCCACGCTCGTCGTGGCCGTAGTGGGCGGGCTCGTCAGCGTGGCCCAGAGCTACCTCAACACGGTCATCGGCCAGGGGGTCATGGCCGACCTGCGCCGTGACCTCTATGCCCACCTCCAGCGTCTCTCCCTGCGCTGGTACACCTCCACGCGCATTGGCGAGATCATCTCGCGCTTCAACAACGACGTGGGTGGCATCCAGAGCGTCGTCACCGGCACCTTCGTTAACATCGCGTCCAATGTGCTAACCGTTGTGGTCACGCTGGCCACCATGTTCTTCATCAATTGGCAGCTGACCCTCGTCTCGATCGTCATCATCCCGATCTTCGTCGTGCCAACGCGCCAGGTGGGCACCCTGCGCAAGCGCATCAGCCGTGCGACCCAGGAGAAGTTCGGGGAGATGGGCGCGTTCCTGCAAGAGACGCTCAGCATTAGCGGCGCCGTGCTGGTCAAGTCGTTCGTGCGCGAGGAGCAGGAAGCGCAGCACTTCGAGGACATCAATCAGTCGCTGCGGCAGCTCCAGATTCGCCAGGCGTTGATCGGCCGCTGGTTCTTCATGGCCATCTTGCTCTTCAGTACGCTGGGTCCCGCGCTGATCTACTGGATCGGCGGCCTGCAGGTGCTGCGCGTGCTGCCCGGTCAGGGGCTGAGCGTGCCGGCGATTGTCGCCTTCGTGGCCCTGCTGGGCCGTCTCTACACGCCCGCCGGCTCGCTGATGAACGTGTGGGTAGACGTGCAGACGTCGGCCGCGCTCTTCGACCGCATCTTCGAGTATCTGGACCAGCCGGTCGAGATCAGCAGCGTACCCGACGCACCCAGGCTGGAGGAGGCCGAGGGACGCATCGCGTTCGAGCACGTGTCCTTCAGCTATGTGCCCGGCCGCCTCGCGCTGAACGACGTCTCGTTCGCGATCGCGCCTGGCCAGCTGGCCGCGCTGGTCGGGCCCAGCGGCGCCGGCAAGACCACCATCACCTATCTCGTGCCGCGCTTCTACGACCCGGATGCCGGCCAGGTCACCATTGACGGCCACGACCTCAGAGCACTGAACCTGAGCTCCGTCGGCGCGCAGATCGGCATGGTGACACAGGAAACCTACCTGTTCCACACTACGGTCCGCGAGAACATCGCCTATGGCCGGCCAGGCGCCACGGATGCCGAGGTGGAGGCGGCCGCGCGCGCCGCCAACATCCACGATTTCATCGCCGGCCTCCCTGAGGGATACAGCACGGTCGTCGGCGAACGTGGCTACAAACTGTCGGGTGGCGAGAAACAGCGAGTGGCCATTGCCCGCGTCGTGCTCAAGAATCCGCGCATCCTCATCCTCGACGAAGCCACCAGCTCTCTGGACTCGCAGTCCGAAGCGCTCATTCAGGCGGCGCTGGAGCCGCTGATGCGCCAGCGTACGTCGCTGGTGATCGCCCACCGGCTCTCGACCATCCTCTCCGCCGACGTCATCCTAGTGGTGGACGGCGGCCGCATCGTGGACCAGGGCACCCACGCGGAGCTGCTGGCGCGCGGCGGACTCTATGCCGAGCTCTACCGCGAGCAGTTCAAGGTGGAGGCCAAGCGGCTCGGCCTGGCACAGTGAGCCGCGCTGGCCACACGTGTCGGCTCCGGGCTTCTCGCCCCGATCCAGGTGGTCCATGGGGCGCCCAATGGCCCATGGGATGCCCAATCGTCGGCCCACGATGCCGCCGCGGTCATTCCATGACGAGGGCGTGAGGGCGTATCAGATGCGATTGATGGTCTTGCCCATGAGCCGGCCAAAGAGCTTGTACGCCCACTTGCGCAGGAAGTAGCGCTCGATGCGCTTGGGGTTCCCGCTTGCCAGCACTTCGCCCATGTAAATGGCGCTGTCCACCTTGTGCGCCGCCTTGAGCGCCTTGTGCTCCTCGGCGGCGGCATGCTCCAGGCCGTGGCCGGCATGGCTCTGTTTGCTCCGGGCCATCGCAGGTCTCCTCGTCTCCCGCGGCTCGGGAGCGGCACGGGCGCCGCTCACGGTTGGCAGGCATCGGGAATCGTAGCCTGCCGGCCCAGTCTTGTCAAACGTATGGTCCCCTGGTACTTCGCTGCCGGCCCAGGTCTCCTACGCCCTCCCATTCGCGCCCGCCTACCGCCCCGGATGTCACCGAAGCGCGGCATGTCCAGCGTGCGGCGCTCGCGCTGCGAAGGAGGGCTGGCTGGTTGACCTGGACCGTGTCCGCGTGGTAGATATACACAAATACCCGGGAGGTGCGGGTCACCGTCCGGCTGGGTCGAGCGGAGCCCACCGGCGGCCGCATACGGGTGCGGGATCGCGGGAGTGCGCACGACAAACACCAGGATGCTTCAACAGGACGCTGCCCAGGCGTGGCGAGATCGCCGCGTGCTGGGCGCTTTTGCATCTGGCGCGGGTGACGTGAGCGGACGCGATGGCGTCGCATGTTGAATGGCCAGCGGCACGAGAGAACGGGAGGCATGCATGACGGTTGATCGCGATGCGGCATGGCAGGAAAAGTTTGGCAAGCAAGGGTTGACCTTCGACGATGTGCTCCTCATTCCGGCGGAGTCCGCGGTGCTTCCCGGAGACGTCTCCACAGCCACCCGATTCTCGCGCGCGGTGACGCTGAACGTGCCCATCAGCTCAGCCGCTATGGACACCGTCACCGAGGCGCGCCTGGCCATCGCCCTGGCGCGCGAGGGCGGCATCGGCGTCATCCATCGCAACCTGTCCATCGCCGATCAGGCTATCGAGGTGGACAAGGTCAAGCGCTCCGAGTCCGGCATGATCACCGATCCAATTACCCTCGGTCCCGACGACTCGCTGCGCGCCGCGCTTGCCGTCATGGCGAACTATCACATCTCCGGCATCCCGATCACCCAGGACGGCCGGCTCGTCGGCATCCTTACCAACCGCGACCTGCGCTTCCACGACGCGCTGGACGTGCCCATTCGCGAGCTCATGACCAGCGAGCGTCTGGTGACCGCTCCAATCGGCACGACCCTGGAGCAGGCGCGCGACATCTTCTATCGCCATAAGATCGAGAAGCTGCCCGTAGTGGACGACCACGGCATGCTCAAGGGTCTCATCACGGTCAAAGACATCCAGAAGAAGATTCAGTATCCCCTCGCCGCGAAGGACACGCAGGGCCGGCTGCGGGTAGCCGCGGCGGTAGGTGTCGGACCCGACTGCATGGAGCGCTGTGAGGCGCTGATCGCCGAGGATGTGGACGTGCTGGTGGTGGACACGTCCCACGGCCACTCGCGCATGGTGATCGAGGCTGTGCGCCGTGTCACCCGCGAGTTCGGCAATCGCGTCCAGGTGGTGGCGGGCAATGTCGCCACCGCCGAAGCCACCGAGGCGCTGATCGAGGCGGGAGTGGACGGCGTGAAGATTGGCATCGGCGCCGGGGCCATCTGCACCACGCGCGTCGTGGCCGGCAGCGGGGTGCCCCAGATCACCGCGATCTTCGATTGCGCGCGCGCCGCCGCACCGCACGACATTCCCGTGATCGCCGACGGCGGCATCCAATACTCCGGCGATGTTGCCAAGGCGATCGCGGCTGGCGCGGACGCCGTGATGCTCGGTGGGCTGCTGGCCGGCGTGGACGAAAGCCCGGGCGAGCTGATCATCTCGCAGGGCGAGCGCTACAAGGACTACCGCGGCATGGGCTCGATCGGCGCGATGAAGCGCCGGAGCTACAGTAAGGATCGCTACTTCCAATCCGGCGTGACGGACGAAGAGAGGCTGATCGCCGAGGGCATCGAGGGCCGTGTCCCATACAAGGGCCCGCTCTCGAACGTGATCTTCCAGCTCGTGGGCGGCCTGCGTCAGGCAATGGGTTATTGCGGCGCGGAGAGCATCGAGGCGCTCAAGTCGCGCGCGCAATTCGTCCGCATCACCAGCGCGGGCCTGCGCGAGAGCCACCCGCACGACATCATCATCACCAAGGAAGCCCCCAATTACGGCCTGGGGCGCGGCTCCTGACCGCCCATCCAGCCGACTGGACGGCGCATGAGAGAGGGCGGAGAGCGCAATGACTCCCCGCCCCTCGCGCGCGTTAGCGGTCTGGTGTGCTACAGCCGCGCCCTTCGACCGATCGCTCCGCCTGTAATCACCTTGATGATGAGCAGCAAGATGACTGCTCCGACGAACGCCGTAATAAACGTCCACCAGATGCCGGCACCGCCCACACCGAGCGCGGCGAGGATGACGCCGCCAATGAAAGCACCGACGATGCCTACGACGATGTCAAGCAGAAGGCCCAGCCCGGTCCCCTGGACGAGCACGCTTGCCAGCCATCCTGCGAGGCCGCCAATGACGATCCACACAATCCACGCCCACAACATGAGATGATCGCTCACTTTCTTCAGGCTCCGGCACACCGGCGTGCCGGGCGCTACGCGCACTGACTCGTGCGAAGGTCCCCTCCACACGCTGGGCCGCGCGCTTCTTTGACAAACCCTAGGCGCTGCCGCTCGCTGCGGCCGCACTTTGCGGCGCCCCTTCGGCCCGATATCGGTTGGGCTGCATCATGCGGCCCCTAGCCTGATAATAAGGCAAGTCCCATGCCAGACTAGATCGCAGTATGACATGAGTCACCCCTTGACTTCCGGATGGCATTGGCTATACTTCATCTGCGATGTAGTGCTCGCAGGCCAGAGTTGTGCTATCGGCCGGTTGATGGGTGCATGACGCTCGGACGCTCGAACCCAGGAGTCAACCGATGCGCACCGCGAATCAGGCACTGGGTACTCCCGCTCCACACCCGCGTGTCACGCGCGATCGCTGGCTCGTCGTGACCGTCATTCTCCTGCTTGCCATCACGGCTGCTTCCTGGGCGTGGCTCGTGTCACAACAAATGAGTCCGCCTGCTCCCAGCATGAACATGGGCGCTGCGAATGTCATGTCACTTGCGGGGGCGACGACGTTTCTCATCGCGTGGGGCGTGATGATGGCGGCCATGATGCTTCCCAGTGCCACGCCGATGATCGCTTTGTACGGCGCCATCCACCGCAACGCCGCGCAATCCGGTCAGCCGGGCGTCCCGACCAGTGTCTTCGCCCTTGTCTACGTGGGGCTGTGGGTGGTCCTGGGTGTGCCTGTCTATATCGCAAGCGTCATGCTTGCCGCGGCGAGCGCCAACCGCGCAGTGGCCACCCTGTTGCCGTACGCGCTCGCTCTCGTGCTCGCCGTCGCCGGCATATACCAGTTTTCGCCCCTCAAGCGCTCGTGCCTGCGCACGTGCCAGAGCCCCCTGGCATTTCTGATGGGACACTGGCGCGACGGGCAGCGAGGCACGCTACTCCTGGCTCTCGATCATGCCGGCCGCTGCTTCGGGTGTTGCTGGGGCCTGATGCTCGTCCTGGTGGCCGCTGGGGCCATGTCGCTACCCTGGGTGCTCCTCATCACGCTCGTCGTGGGCGCGGAGAAACTGCTGCCTGGTGGCATGTGGATCGCTCATATCGCCGGCGTCGCGCTCATTGTGCTCGGCGTGTGCGTAGCCATTCAGCCGGGTCTCGCCGTTTCCCTCCCTGGCACGGCGATGTAGATCTCGCGTCCCTGTAGGTCGTGCGGCTGTATGGTGGCGCCAGGCGCCTTTCGACCGGCGCCATAGGCGCGGGAGGTTCACAGGTGGCAACCACTCCATGGCAGGTGAGCGGTCAGTACTTCGAGACGTGCAGCTGTGACTATCTGTGTCCCTGCATCTTCACAAACATGACCGCACAACCCACTCAGGGCGCGTGTAACGTCGCGCTCGCTTTCCACATCGATGACGGCCGGTACGGGAACGTCACACTCGACGGACTGAACTTCGTCGTCGTTGCCCATACCCCGGGCCCAATGGCGCAGGGCAATTGGTCTGTGGGCGTTATCACCGATCAGCGCGCCCAGCCCGATCAGCAGCAGGCCCTGCTGGCGATTGCCAGCGGCCAGGCGGGCGGCCCCATGGCCGGACTCGCACCCCTCATTGGCACGTTCCTGGGAACCGAGGCCAGACAGATTGACTTCACCAGCGCCGACATGCGCGCGTCCGTGATGATCCCGAACGTCCTCGACCAGGAGGTGGTGGCCGTTCCGAGTCATGCCAACACCACACAGCCGATGTACCTGGACAACGTCGCGCATCCCGCGAACACCCGCCTCGCCCTGGGACAGGCGTCTCATAGCCATCTGCACGCCTTTGGGCTGGACTGGGATGACGTCAGCGGCCAGAACAACGGCCATTTCGCGCCCTTCAACTGGCAGGGATAGCTGAGCGCTCGTGCCGGGAGGCCTGCCATTGCGGCTCATGCACCCGGCGATCTCTCTGTGCGCGCCCAGAGCCTCGCATCCTCGCGTGCGGCCCGCCGAAGGCGGGCCGCATCGGTATCTGCCCACTCCTGACGTGCCCCTATGCCCCCAGCACCCGCTGCCCTTCCACGCGTAGCCGGCCCGAGAGCACCAGCGTGATGGCGCGTGGCAGCAAGCGATGCTCCTGCTCGAGGATGCGCGCTGCCAGCGTCTCTACCGTATCGTCGTCCAGCACGGGTACGGCCGCCTGCGCGATGATTGGTCCCGCGTCCACCGCTTCTGTGACGAAATGGACCGTGCAGCCGCTCAGCTTCACCCCCGCCGCCAGCGCGTCGGCCTGTGGGCGCGGCGCCATACCACCGGCGAAGGCCGGCAGCAGCGAGGGGTGGATATTGAGCATGCGCTGTGGGTACGCCTGCACCACACAGGCGTCGAGGATTGGCATATAGCCGGCCAGCACCACCAGCTCCACTCCCGCGCGCCGCAGCGCCGCCACGATCGCCGCCCCTGCCTCCGCACGAGAGCCGAAGTCGCGCGGCACGATGACCTCCGTGGGGATGCCGTGCTCGGCGGCGCGGGCCAGCGCGGGCGCGTCCGCCCGGCTGGAGATCACCACGCCCACGCGCGCGTGCAGCTCGCCACGGTCGATGGCGTCCAGAATGGCCATGAGGTTGCTGCCCCGCCCCGAGACCAGTACACCCAGCACGGGGACCCGACCAGTGTTCTGCGTCCCGCCGCCTGACGCGTCCGCGCTCATTCCAGCCCCTCCACCACCACGCGCGGCGCTCCCTCCGCACGCGGCCCCACGCGCCCCACACGCCGCGCTCCGTGCGCGGCGGCCCGCTCCAACACGGCCGCCGCGTCGTGCTCGCGGCAGAAGACGACGTAGCCCAGCCCGAGGTTGAAGACGCGTGTCATCTCGCTCCAACTCACCTGGCCCCGCTGCTGAATCAGGCGGAAGATGGGCAGCACCTCCCAGGTGGACGCGTCCAGCCGCACCGAGAGCTCCTCCGGCACGACACGCGGCAGGTTATCCACCAACCCGCCGCCGGTGATGTGCGCCATGCCCGTCACGAGATCCGTGTCCAGCAGTGGGCGTACGGCGTCGAGATACGCGCGGTGCGGCTGCAGCAGCTCGTCGCCTAGCGTGTGCCCCAGCTCCGCCACATGCGCGCGCAGGTCCAGGCCCTCCAGCGCGCGGCGCGCCAGCGAGTAGCCGTTCGTGTGCAGCCCCGCTGAAGGTAGGCCGATCACCGCGTCGCCCGCGCGGATGTTGGCGCCTGTCACCAACCGATCGCGCTCCACCACGCCGACGATACATCCCGCCAGATCGTACTCGCCCGCCGCGTAGAAGCCCGGCATCGCCGCCGTTTCGCCGCCAACCAGCGCGCACCCCGTCGCCCGGCACCCCGACGCCACACCGCGCACGACCGCCGCCGCCTGTTCCGCGTCCATCGTCCCCAGCGCCAGATAGTCGAGGAAGAACAGCGGGCGCGCCCCACAGACGAGGATGTCATTGACGCAGTGCGCCACCAGGTCCGCACCCACGGTTTCATGCCGTCCCAGCGCGAACGCCACTTTCAGCTTGGTGCCGACACCGTCAATCGAGGAGACCAGCACCGGTTCGCGCATCGCCAGCTGACCCAGGGCGAAGAGGCCGCCGAAACCGCCGAGACCCGCCAGCACCTCTGGCCCGTGGGTCGCGCGCGCGGCGTCGCGCATCAGGCGCTTGGCCCGATCCGCGGCGTCGATATCCACGCCGGCCGCGGCGTACGCGCTCTCGGCCTGTGCTGACAGCGCGGCGGTATCCTGGGTGTGCTCGCCGTCCATCATTGAGCATCCAACGCGCGCAGGATCTCGCCCCGCGCCGTGTACACGGTGTGCCGCACGCGCCCCAGGCTGGCGGCATTCTCGCACATCGTCACGATCGCCGCGTACTCGCCGAGTGGATCCACGCTCACCACGCCCGACTCGTACTCCAGCACAGCGCCGATGGTGGCGCCCGCACTCAATTCCTGGCCCAGCGCTTCCGTCGTACCCAGCGCACTGGCCCCCAGCGCCCCCAGCGCCTCGAAGACACGCTGGTCTCCACGGCCCGCGGCGTCCATCGCGAGCCCGTCGCGACCGACGAGCACGACGGCGCGCACGCCGGGCACAGCCAGGAAGCGCGCCAGTTGGTCGCGGAGCGTCGCCATGGTCATCTCCTCGGTTGGCTCAGGTGTTGGGCGCGCCGACGCACGCATCGGTTGTCTCGAAGGCAAGCTTGTCCGCCAGGTCCATCTGGACGGGTACGGGATACTGCCCGGTGAAGCAGCCCGTGCAGAAGGTGGAGCGCGGCAGGTCGATGGCGTGCACCAGGCCATCGAGCGTCAGGTAGTGCAGGCTGTCCACGCCCACCTCGCGTGCGATGGCGTCCATATCTGGCAGGCGCGCGGCAATCAGTTCCTCGCGCCGCGCCACGTCCACCCCCAGATAGCATGGAAAGCGAAATGGCGGCGAGGAGATGCCGAGATGCACTTCGCGCGCGCCCGCATCGCGCAACAGCCTGACCAGCGGCCGTGTCGTCGTGCCGCGCACCACGCTGTCGTCAATCATCACCACGCGTTTGCCTTCGAGCACGGCTCCCAGCGCGTTGAACTTCATCTTCACGCCGAGCGAGCGCAAGCGCTGATCGGGCTGGATGAACGTCCGCCCGATATAGCGATTCTTGATCAGCCCGTCGGCATAAGGTAGGCCTCGCGCCGCCGCGTAGCCCGCCGCGGCTGGCGTAGCGGAATCGGGCACGCCGATAACCACGTCCGCCGGCACGGGAAACTCGCGCGCCAGCTCCGCGCCCATGCGCTGCCGCGCGAGGTAGAGCGAGCGCCCGTTGATGACGCTGTCCGGGCGCGCGAAGTAGACATACTCGAAAAGGCACGCCGCCGAGGCGCGGGAGGGTTGTCCCTCGTATGTGCGCAGGCCGGTCTCGCCATCGCCCTCGATGACGATGATCTCTCCGGCGGCCACGTCGCGCACTGCCTCGCCGCCAACGGTCTCGATGGCGCACGACTCCGAGGCCACCACCCAGTGGTCCTGCAGCCGGCCGAGCGTCAGTGGGCGCACGCCAAACGGATCGCGGATGCCAATCACCGCGGTCGGCGTCAGCACCACGAGGCTGTAGGCGCCCTGCAGACGCGGCATGACGTGGCGCGCCTTCTCGACATAGTTGCGACCGGGCGCGTCGGCCAGCAGCCGCGCGATGACTTCCGTGTCGCTCGTCGTCTCGAGCTGCTCACCCTGTTCCAACAGCGATTCCCGGAGCGCCGACGTGTTGGTGAGATTGCCGTTGTGCGCGACGGCGAAGGGCCCGAGCGTGCCACTGGCGAACAACGGCTGCGCGTTCTCGATGCGGCTGGAGCCGGTCGTAGAATAGCGTGTGTGCCCGATGGCGAGGTGCCCGCGCAGACTGGCCAGGTGCTCCTCGGTAAATGCCTGGGCCACCAGGCCCATCTGCCGATGCTCCCGAATGCTCGTGCCGTCGGCGGTAGCTATGCCGGCGCTTTCCTGCCCACGGTGCTGCAAGGCATACAGCCCGAAGTAGGTGATGCGGGCGACATCTTCGCCCGGCGCGAAGACTCCGAAGACGCCACAGGCCTCGTGGGGACGGTCCAGACCATCGTCCCAGGCCAACCGGAAGGCTTCCGTCGCTGCGTCTCCTCGTGTCGAGACTTCGGCGCCAGCGGGCACTCGCTCACCTCGCTCCCCTGGGGTACAGCGGCCGCCGAACACGACCGCACGGCGTTCGGCAGTCCCCCTTTCATCTTACTCTAGACGGATGGGCCGCCGCAAATTTTACTACCGCACCGCCACCAGCGGCAGGAGTGGGTCGAGCGTCCCTTGACGGAGTGGCGAGCTACCCCTATAGTGTGGGCGATATCCACGGTGGCCCCCCGGCGCTGGTTGGTCGAGAGGCAGGATGATGCTCATGTATCAGGACCCAGCGAACGTACAGGCGAGTGCCAGGGTAGCCCCCCAGGCGGACATCTTACTGCGCCGGCTCCAGGAGCTGGAGCGTGCGCTTGGCGTGCAGGAATGGTGGATGCTCGGGCGCGACATGCCCGAGGCTCAGGTCCTCTCTGAGGTGGCGAGCCTGCTAGCGGTCGCCCGCGCCGAGCTTGACCAGATGCTCGTGCAGTTCTGCGGGCAGCCTCCCACCGTTCCCGGCACCACGGCAGACAGCCCGACCGTGCCCATGGCCGGTGACGATGCCGCGGCTCTCGCCCGCCACCGCATGATGGCCGCCCAGCTGCTCCACATGCTCGCCGCCGCGCTCCCCCCCACGATCACGTTCGCGAAGCAGCTCGTCCCATTTGCCAGCAGCTGCGGCATGCCCGAAGCCGCGGTCGACACCCTCGGCATCATTGCGGATCGGCTGGTCGAGGCGCACGAGGCGCTGCTCGGGTCGTCACGCTGAGCACCGGCGCCGAGGATAGGACGCCTGTGCCCGTCCGTGCCTATCTCAGCCGAGTTGCAAAGGCCGTATAGGACTTTCGGCTCGATGCAAGTAGTACGAAGAGTTGGTCCCCGGCGCCCGCCGGGGACGAGAGTACGCCTGGTTGGCGCAAAGGCAGGCGGCAAGCACGCGGGAGCTTCTGAGCCGTTGCTTTGTGGCTGTGCTCTCCCGTGATATAATAAAGCATGTAAGGACTGCGGGAGAAGGCACTCAGGTGCCGCCCGCGCTTTGCGCCAATCGCGCTCAAGAAGGGGGTCAACGCCTGGAGTCGAGTGAAGTCGCGAAGCTGGTCATCGAGGCGGCATCGGACAAAAAGGCCGGCGACGTGGTCATGCTAGACATCCGCGAGCTCTCGGTGATTGCCGATTACTTTGTCGTCTGCACTGGGTCGAACCCGCGGCAGATTCAGGCAATCGCGTCGAGCATTGAAGACAAGCTCAGCGAGGCCAAAGTGAGCACGCGCGCGCGTGAGGGTAGTGCGGATACCGGTTGGGTGCTGCTGGACGCAGGCGACGTCATCGTGCATATCTTCGGGCCAATGGAACGTGAATATTATCGCCTCGAACGGCTGTGGAGCGGGGCGCCCACGGTGGTCTACGTCCAGTGACGACGACACGGGCAGAGAGAAGGGTGACGGCAATGGCGACGTTGCGCAATCGGTTCTTCGTGGAGGGTATGCTCCTCGGCGGTCTCTGTGGTGTAGCGCTTGGCTCGCTCATCGCCTTTCAGGTGAATGGTGATCGTGTCAACGCCGCCCGCCGCACCGTGGAGCGGGTCGTCCTGCGCCGGGAGCCGAGCCTAAATCAGGTGCTGATGCGCCAGTAGAAGCCTCGTCCCTGCCCACATGCGCCTGCCACCCGCGGACATCACAGTTCGCGCGGCAGGTGAAGGCCCGCCGTCCTCTCCCGCCTGGGGACGGCGGGCCTTTTTGGTCGTCTAGCGGCTGGTGTGGCTCGCTGCCACAGGAAGGTCACGCGTGACAGACCCATCGTCCACCAGTGGCCGCGTCATCGTCCTCTCACCCGAGCAGTATGAGGCCGTCCGCGCCCTCACGCCCCAGCCGTCTCATGATGGGCTGCGGCTGGGCGGCACGAACTACGCAACGAGTGCCAGCCTGAGCGCCCCCGTGTGCTCGTCCGTGCGCGTAGCCGACCTCATACGCTGGGCTGACCGCTATGCCACGCTCGCGGGCGCCGCGAATCCCGCCCAGCTTGCCGCGCTGCTCTTCGACGCCTCCGGTGATCCCTGGCCCCTCACGCACTACTTCCTCGCGATCGCCGCTCTCCCCGACCCCCAGCGCGCTGAACACTTCGCCCGTATGGGCGCGGTCGCGGTCCACCCACACCTCGATCTGCGCCTCATCGGCGAGCGCCAGCGCGACCTGACCGCGGAGCTGCCGGCGAGCGCTCGCTGGCTGGTGGCAGGCCACGTGATCGAAGTGCTCGGCGAGCGGCAGGACATCCTGGCCGCGTTCCTCTCCGCCCCGCGCCACATCCGGCTGTATACCTCCGCGGCGGCGTTCGAGCACGACGGCGGTGTGGCCGGCGGCGACTACGATCCCACACACGAGCGTGTGCAGCTCGGTCTCAGCCGGCTCTTCGAGGGCTTCGGCGGCCAGCGCCCGGGTGTCGCACCATTCCTGCACGAGCTGGGACACATGCTCGACGCCTTCGACGTCGCTTCCGGCCGCATGGGCAACGGATCCGGTCTGCTACCTGGCCTTGCGCCAGCGGACGGCCCGCTGTTCGACGCCGAAGCACGCCGCCTCTTCATTGCCGGCAAGGCCCTCGAAGCGCGGCGCTACGTCGCGGCATGCGCCCGCCGCGACCGCGCCCCCGTGGAGGCCGAGCTGCCCGTCGGCCATCCGTATGTGTTCCAGAACGACGGGGAATTCATTGCCGGCTACCTGGAGCTCTTCCTGCGCACGCCGCATCGCTTTGCCCGCCTCAATCCCGACCTCTACGGCGCCTTCTCGCGGCTGCTGCGCCAGGATCCACGCACCGCCTGGCCCGACGATTTCGCGTATTATGCGCGCGAGAACGAGGCAGCTTACCTGCCTGGCAGGCCAGCCGGTCCCGCCGGCATCAGCATCCCCATGCAATAGCCGCTGCGCTCCCGGGCCCGCCGTCAGGCCGGACCGCTCCGCGTCACTGGTACATGATGAGCAGCGGGGGGGGATCCATGCTCACCACTTGCTGTGGCGTCATCAAGGGATTGTCGTGCAAGGAGTTGACGGAGTAGAACAGCTTGAATCCCGCGTACTGAATGTGCTGGGCGTTGTCGAAACAGTTATAGATGGCCGTCTTGCCGTCGATGCCGCCGAACCCATCCGCGTTGACGACGACGATCACGCCAGGCTTGAGGTGGATGTGCTGCCATTCACCATGGCCGCATTGACTGAAGTCCGGGCTGGGGTAGCACCCCGGGAAATTCGGCTCCACGCAGGGCCGGAACTCATGCACGACCAGAATCTTGGGCGGCAGATGCTTAGACATCACCAAAGCCGAGAGCTGGTCGATGGTGTAGTTGATCTCGCTCGAATACATCCACCCGGTGTCATAGAGCGGCCAACCGATCATCGTGCCGGGCGTCAGCGGCTTGGTGTTGAAGTCCCACTCGGGGTCCAGCGCCACCTCTACCCACGGCACCTGCAGATACTGCCAGTAATACGCCAGCTCCTTCTGCACCGAGCTGTGCCCGATCTCCATGTCTGACCAGAAGAGCATGTGGTTCTGCCCGGCCAGATCGATGAAGTGCTGCAGCCGGTCCGGGGTCAGCCGGGCAATGCAATCGGCGGTGCACTGGCCGGTGTTGTAATTGACAGGCTGAATTGTGGGATTGGTCACGTCCAGGCCCATCATGACGGGATGCGAGGGGTCAGCCGGCCCACCATAGCTCGGCTGCAGCTCCTGCGATGCCTGCGGACAGGGCGGCCCAGGATGGCTGGGCTTCTCCGCCACCGGTCCATATTGCTGAGCCTGCGCGTACAACTGGTTGATCATGCACTGGTCGTTGCCGTCGCCGCCCTGGTTGTACCAGCCGACGACGCCGCCATCCGGCGCGCCGTCAATGCCGAAGTAGACGACCAGCCGCGTCCCGGGTAGTGTAGCCTTCCACTCCCACGAGTCCGGCTTGCCCATGTAATGCGCCATGGGCTGGCCCAGCGCGTAATCGTCGCCTGGCGAGGCGGTGTCTGGCGTCGCGCTCGGCGTGGCCGCCACGCCCGCCGCGTGGGCCGTTTGCCCTTCCGCCGGCAACAGACTGGCGCTCACCAGCACCAGCCCGACCGCTAGACTCAGCGCGGCGTAGAGCAGCCTCCGGCCGCGTGCCATGCCCGAGCGTCCTACGGCCCCGCTGAGCGCGCGCCGCGCCCACCGGCCCACCACCGCCCGACTCGCCGCCCGACTCGCGCCTGACCTGTATCGTGCCTTCACCACAAGCCCAGCCTCCCCGTGCCGCACCGCGTTCGCCCCCCCACCGCACCCTGGCTCACAGTGTACTAGAAATCGTCTAGCCTGGGCGAGAACGCGGCGCGTACCAGGCGTTCCGGGTCATGACGGACGAAGTGATCGCGCCCGATGGCGATCAGATGGTCCACCTCGACGTGCGGCACCACGCGCCGCACCTCCTCAACATCCGGAGCCACCGGAAATTGTTGCTTCTGAGCGTAGGCGCCGAGCAGGTGCTCGGGGAAGGTGCCGTCGTGGAGAATGACGCGATCCACCCGGCCGCCCAGGTAACGATGCACCTCACTGACGAAGTCCGACGCGCGAAACTGGTCGGTCTCGCCATGCTTGGTCATCAGGTTGCAGACATAAATCTTCTCGGCCTCAGATTCGCGGATCGCCTTGGCCACGCCATCCACGAGCAGATTGGGGAGAATGCTCGTGTACAGGTCGCCCGGTCCGATGATGATGGCGTCGGCGCGACGAATGGCGCGAATCGCCTGCGGACAGGCCGTGGCTGGCTCCCGGAGAAACAGCCGGTGAATGGGCTGCAGGGGGCCGGTCTCGCGTTCGCCGCGCGTGTCGATCTCGGTCTCGCCACAGATCGTCTCGCCGCCTTCGATCTCGGCGCACAGTGTCGCATGATCTAGCGTCACGGGCAACACGTCGCCCGCCGTGTCAAGCAGCTCCTGGGCATCCTGAATGGCAAGCAACAGGTTGCCGTCGTTGACATCCTGCAATGCCGAGATGATGAGATTACCCAGGCTGTGGCCGCTGACGCCGGCCGCGGCGGCCACGCGCGCCGATCGCGTGCCGCTGGCGGACGCTTCAGTGCCGCCGGCCTCCACGCCGGCGGCGACACCATTCCGGCTGCCCTTGCCCTGACGGAAGCGGAAGGTGAAGACATCGCGCCACAGCACGCCCTTGCGTGAGAGGGCCACCAGCGCCTGACGCAGGTCGCCCAACGGCAGCTGGCCAAACTCATCCATCAGGCGCCGCGAGCTCCCTCCGCTATCCGCCATCGTCACGATGGCCGTGATCGAGCAGGGATAGCGCTTCAGGTTCGAGAGCAGCGCGAACGGACCGGTACCGCCGCCGATCGTCACGATGCGCTTGCCGGTCCACCATTGCTTGCCATGGTAGTCCGCATTGTCTGCCGGAGTAGTATTTTCGGCGCGTGCCATGGAGTGCCTGCCATTTCGTGGTCTCGCCGCCTCACGCGTTGAGGGACCGGTCCCCATTGTACAGGTTATCTCGCACCCTGGCGACCCATTGCGTGCCAGAGCTATTCCCGCACGCCGCCGTCAGTTCGCATTCTCGGGACCGGTACAGAACAGGACGAAAGTACGGTATCGAGGGTATCGCCCAGGGGTCCGCGGCACGATTTCTCCGCTGTTTGCCTCGATTGCGCATACTTGACATTGACAGGCGTCAGGATTATCCTCGAATTATCACATATGCTGCGGAGTCTGCGCGTAACACATAAGGACGTGACGTATGCGCCGCAAGACCCAGTATGTAAGCGTTGTGTAGGAGCGCCTCCCGCGCAAGCAGGAACATTCGGGAGCGGTCCCCTGGTTGCCCAGGCACACCTGGGACGAACAGCGTCCACCTCGGTTTTCACATCTGTCGGCCTCGTCCCGGCGCTGCCTTCGACGCACCGCGAAGCTCCCACCTGACTTCCCTGTCACGCGTGGCTTTTCGATCGCGTTGCCAGAGTGGCCTCATCGGGCACCACCGATCTCGTCGTCTGAGCGGCCACGCGTGCCTGCCGCGGCGCACCCACCTCGTCACGGGGGAGTGCGCTTTCCGTGCAGGACCGGTTCCGCAGGGGGGGTTCATGTCAGATCCTGGTCGGGGGCATGGAGGCCCGACTGAAGCAAGCAGCGAGACCGGACTCGCGGAAGTATTGTCGGCCTATGCAGCGCATGGTGGCCAATTGAGCGGAGCACGCCGATGGGCGGATAATCCGCTCGCCCTCACTCATGTGCGCTGGCAGGGCCCGTCGGGCCAATTTCTCGACGCGGTCCGCCGGCAAGCCGACGAATCGTGGCTGGCCCAGGGCGAGCGCGAGGCCTGGGTGGAGGTGGCGCTGCATTACCCGAACACCGCCGTGCCGGTGGCGTCGGGTCCCAGTGCACCCTGGGTGCCCCTCACGCTGCAACGCGAGCAGGCCAGGACGCTCAGCACCAACATCGCGCGATCCAGGTCCATCGGTGGACCATCGAGTCCCCCGTCAGGTTGGCCGCGCAGCGGACCGACGTCCCGGCCTCCAGGCGGACCGTTCCCGCGGAGCGATCCTCGGTCTGGGTGGCCCTCGCCGCCACGCCGCTCCGCGCCTCCCGGGCCTGGCGCTGACAGCGGCGGCCCACAGAGTCAAACCACTGGAGCATGGCAGTTCGGCGTAGAAGAGCTGGCAGTGATCCCTTGCGTGGAGGTGGAGTTGCCAACAGCGACCAGCGGCATGGCCTCGGCGGATTTCGCCCGTGACTACGCGCGCGACGTCGCGGTCCACTTCGCTCGCGCTGCACGCACCATCCCGCAGGTGCGCGAGCTGCGCGTCTGGATGCGTGGGGACCGGCTCGTGCTCGCGGCGCGCATGGTGCTCGGCCCCGGCCGGCGCCCGCTGACGCGCCAGGATCTGGACGGCGCTGCCCAGATGCTGGCGAACGTGCTGGCGCAACGGACCCTGCCGTACGCCCGGCTCACCTTCGCCGAGCTGAGCGAGTGGCAGGCCGGATCACCCATGCCCGAGTGATTCGGAGCGAGCCGGCGCCGCCGTGCCGGCTCGCATCTCGCCCGTCCACACCAGCACCAGCGCGAGCAGCGCGGGCGCTACCAATACGTCTTCGAGCTTATTCAGTGATGTGCCGCCCCCGGCCGTCGCCACGTGCGCCAGCCGCACGCCCCAGGGCACGGCCCAGAAAATCAGCGCGCACGCGCCGCCGCGCCAGACTGGTCCACGCGCCACGGCGGCTATCAGCGGCACCAGCCAGAACACG
Organism: uncultured Ktedonobacterales bacterium; assembly: GCA_964416775.1. Classification (GTDB taxonomy): domain Bacteria; phylum Chloroflexota; class Ktedonobacteria; order Ktedonobacterales; family JADMIN01; genus CAYQFU01. The sequence goes on along the minus strand of CAYQFU010000053.1, from coordinate 5,656 downwards.
CCGTCGTAGATCCACATCCAGGGCGAGAGCGCCGTGCCCACACAGATCGCCACGGCCAGCAAAGTCAGCTGCTCACCCATGTCTTCCCTGGCGCTCGCACGCAGCACACGCCACCCCTGCCACGCGAGCAGTCCACCGCCCGCCAGGAATGCGCCGCCCAGCACGAGGGAAGCCCACGCTCCCGGCAGGTGGGCGGCCAGCGCGGGCACCGTCCCCATGTTCGCTCGCAGTGCGCTCGCGCCCGCGCCCCCCTGCGCGGCGTCCTGCCCCAGCGCGGCAGCCCATCCTGCCAGCCAGCCAGGGCGCAACGCGAAACTCACGGCGACCAGCCCGCCCACCGTGGCACCGGCCGCCGTCAGCGCCGCGCGTCCCACACCACGCCGCCACGCCACCGCCAGCACGACCACCACCGGCAGCCAGGTCAACTGCGGCTTCAGCAGCGACAGCGCCACCAGCACGCCCGCCCTGGTGCCGCGCTCGTCGCGCGCCGCGCGTAAGCCGCTCGCGACGCACACGAGCAGCAGCAGCGACACCTGTCCCTGGATCAGCACGAAGAGGCCGGGAATCGAGAGGCACGTGAGCAGGAAGAGGCCGGGTATCCAGTAGGACCGCGCCGGCAGCCCCGCGGCGCGCGCCAGCTCCAGCAGCGCCAGCGCGAGGCAGGCGAGATTGACCATCAGCCAGATGCCCGCCGCCACCGGTAGCGGCAGCCACGCCAGCGGCAGGACCGCGATCAGACCCCACAGGGGATACACATAGCCAGGTGCTGGCACCGTGGCGACGACATGCCGCAGCGTGTGCCAGTCGTACGGATTGCCTCCAGACACGAGCGTCCGAGCGGCCGCGTAGTAGATACTGAAGTCCGTAGGATGGCTGACGATGCCCGACCCACTGGCGCCCAGCGCTGCTCCCAGCCCCACGAGCAGCGCGGCGCCCACACCATAGAGTGCCCAGCGCCGAGCCTCAGCTCCCGGCATCCTGGTAACACGTGCGGGGGCCTGAGCCGTTCGCGCGTCCGCCGGCGCCCGCGTCGTAGTCGCGGCACGGGCGAAGCTGGTGTGCCGATCGCTCATGGCGCGCTCCTCATCGCGTACACCGCGTACCATCCTGTGCCGGTCGGGCCGGGGCCGATCAGCCGCACGTCGTCCTGGTAGATTACGCGCCAGGTTGCGATCAGGCTATCGAGCGTGGCCAGCTCCGCGGGCGAGTCTTTGCCACCCGGCTGGGCTCGGAGCATCCGCAGCCCTTGCCGGTAGAGCAGCACGTGGGTGAACCCTTGCGCCCGCAGACATCGCTCGATGCCTGCCGCATCTCCACAATGGCGATAGAGCACGTTGAACGCGTCCAGAAATTCGTCTGGTTGAACGCTCGCGTTGGTCGTGTAGCTGCGCGGCTCCCACAGCAGCATCACATGCGCTCGCGGGCCGAGCGCATCCAGCGCCCGCATGGCGCTGGCATAGGGGCCAAGCTGCTGCGCCAGGTAGGCGTCACGGCGTTGCGCGCCCGCCAGCTCCGCCAGGTTGTCCCGTGACAGAGTCTGCGCCGCCTGGGCGAGCAACGTCAAGCCCAGACAGAGCGCCACCGCCACGTTCGCCAGGCGACCCAGCGAGACGGCCGGCATCTGCACGGCTTCGAGCCGCAGCCACGCCACCGCCGCGGGCGCCGCGAGCGCGAGGAAGAGCGCCAGGAACAGCCGGCTCTGCATCGCCACGTCCGAGCGCGCCAGCTCCTCGGCCCACACGAGCCACAGCAGCGCCGCAAACCCCAGCGGCCAGAGCAACAGCTGCCCCACGCGCGCTCGCGCCGACGCACGTGCATCGCCGCCAGGCGCCGCCTCACGCCGCGCCCACGCGCCGGCGCTGGCCCCACATGTCAGCAGGCCCAGTGGCAGCAGCGCCAGCAACAAGGGGCCCAGCGTCGCATCGAACTCGGACGATCCTTGCGTGCCGAGCAGCGTCGTCTCCAGGGGCAGCAAGGGCGCGCGCCACAGCGCGCTCCATGCCCAGCCGTGTCCCTGCATGAACGCCGTTCGCCCGGCATCCCACTGCGGCCCGCCGGAAAACAGCCCGCCGATGTGGTACGGAAAGACGGGATCACCGGCGGCGACGACGTTGCGCACCAGCCACACGCCACCCACGATGAGCGCCACCATGCCGAACTCGACTGCCGGGCGCAGCGCACCCAGCATCCGCGCACGCGCGCCGCGCAGTCCCGTGCGGCTCTGCCCGCGGCGCCAGCCCACACACGCGACGAGCGCTGCCAGCGCCAGGACGGCGTAGGCGCCGGTATACTTCACGTCCAGCCCGACTCCCGCCGCCAGCGCCGCCGCGATGAGCCAGCCGCGCGCCGCCCCACTGTCTCCGGCTGCCAGGGCCGCGTGCCAGCGCATGAGGGCCGTCAGCGCCCCCAGCTCCGCGGCCGCCAGGAGCAGGTCTACGTACGGCCAGCTCGCGATCAGCGCCACCATCGGGATGCCGAGCGCCAGCGCGCCCGCCCGCACGCCCGCACGCGGACCGGCCGCTCGCCATGCCACCAACCCCACCAGCGCGACTGCCAGCACCCCACACGCCGCGTGCAGCGGCGCCGCGGCGCTGTCTCCTCCGCGCAAGACGTAGAGCACCGTGTAGAGCATCTCCGTGAGCTGCGGCTGATAGACCTGCGGATTGCCCGGATCGAGCACAATACGCCCAGCCAGTGCGTCGGCGCGCACGCTCACCAGGTGGTACGAGAGCGCGTCCCAGGCGTTGGTTGGCGGCAGCAGCGCGCCCATCACCGCCAGCCCAAGCGTAACGGTGGTGAAGAGCAACGCCACCCGCTCCACCCATCCGCCAGCCCAGCCCGCGCGCCACCACGCGCGCGCCGCCATAGCCCACCACCGCGCCTGCGCGAGCATGCCGCGCGCCAGCGCCACCGAGGGCAGCACCAATAGCGCCCAGATGACCGGTGTGGTCAGCCAGCCGAGCAATCCGAGGGCGAAGGCGGTCAGGCCCAGCGCGCCTAGCCCCAGCACGGTCCCCACCACCCGCGCCTCGGCCCGCTCTGGCTCCGGCAGGCGCAGCGCTTTCCACAGCGCGTGCCCCAGTGTCCCCGCGAGCACAACCACCCAGAGCACCGCAAGCAGATCGGCAGCCTCACCGGTCAGCCGCGGGACAATGCGGCTCGGTCGCCAGTCGGCGCCCGCGGCCGGCGCTCCCAGCGCCGCGAGGTCGCCTCCCGAGATTGGCTTGTGGACGGCGTAGTATGCCAGCAGCACGAGCAGCAGCCAGAGAGCGCCCGCCGCGATGCGCCAGCCAACCGCCGGCAGCGCGGCGCCGACCAGCCCTTGCTCAGCATCGCCGGCCACCGCCGTCCCGGCTGCCTCTGTCGTGTCTGCCACCGCCACATCCCCACGGCTACCGTTGGATTGGTCTACGAGCGTCCTGTCGTGGCCTGGCTGCGCGCTTCGCTATCCACGGGCGCTCTCTTAGGCGACGCCTGCCCCATCCGCGCCCGCTTGTCTGCGACTGGTGAGCCCTTCAGACGGGTGGTCAGCACCCACGTGAACGCTTCGATGAAGATCTTGCGCGACATCTTCGACTGGCCCACCCGCCGGTCCACGAACACAATGGGCACCTCGCGCACTCGGTAGCCGCTGCGCCACATGGCATACGCCATCTCCACTTGAAAGGCGTAGCCCTGCGAGTGCACTTTGTCGAGATGCAGCGTGGCCAGGGCGCTCGTGCGATAGCAGCGATAGCCGCTGGTGCAGTCATGGATGGGAATGCCCAGCAGCGCACGGGCAAAGATGTTGCCGCCACCGCTGATGAACTTGCGCAGCCCCGACCAATTGGGCGTATCGCCGCCAGGAATGTAGCGCGAGCCGATGACGAGATCGGCGGCGTCGGGTCCCTGCGCAGCCTCCAGGAACTGTGGCAGGTAGCGCGGATCGTGTGAGAAGTCGGCATCCATCTCGAAGACGAGATCGTAGCCGTGCTCCAGGGCGTACGTGAAGCCGCGAATATAGGCCGTGCCCAGACCCTGCTTGCCCGCCCGGTGCAAGACGCTCACCTGCGACACGCGCGCGTGAATCTCATCGACGAGCTGCCCGGTGCCGTCAGGAGAATTGTCGTCGATGATCAGCAGGTCCACATCAGGTGCATGGTGCAGAATTTCGCCAATGAGCTGCTCGATGTTCCCGCGCTCGTTATAGGTCGGAATGACGATCAGTGTCTTCACGTGTCCCTCCGTCACTGAGGCCGAGCGCGGACTCAATAAGACTGAATCACTGCTTCGACCGATGGGCGCTGCTAGATATGCGTCGCCTCGCTAGCCGTAAGAAAGCGCCGTGCGCTCCTTGCAGAATACGATCACCCTATGCTGAAACGTCCGTGCCCGTGTGCCGTCACCTCAAGCAGGCCGCATATTGGCCCAATTGTCGCATGAGAAGGCAATAACAGGGGCGTTCACGGTGTGTTTGCCGCGCCAGGCGCCTTCGCGGCACGTTCCGCATCCTAACATACGCGCCGTCGCAGTTCGGCCAAACGGGTCACGGTGATATGATGGCGATCGGTCGAGATATAGTGCTTCGCGGTCAGGTATCCCATTACTTTGTTCACGCTCTCGCGCGAGGCGCCGACCATCGCCGCCAGCTCTGCCTGCGTCAGCCGCAGCTCGATGCGAATGCCCTCGGCCGTCCGGACGCCGTGCGTCCCCGTCAGCTCGAGCAGCTTCTTGGCGACCCGGCCGTGGACGTCCAGAAAGAGCAGATCCTGCACCATGTCGTCGGTCTGGCGCAGGCGACTTGAAAGCACGTGCATCACCTGAATGGCGATGTGAGGGTGGTGCACCACGGCGCTGATGAAATCCGTGCGCTGCAGTGAGTAGGCCTGCACCGTCTCCATCGCCTGCGCATCCGCCGAGCGGGGTTGGCCGTCCAGTAGCGCCAGCTCGCCGAAGCATTCGCCTGGCCCGAGCACGGCCAGCGCCACTTCCTGCCCCTCAGGGCTGGTGAGGCTGATCTTCACCTTCCCCTGGCGGATGACGTACAGCACCTGCCCTGGGTCGCCGCGGTGGAAGATCACCTCGCCCGCATGGAATCCCCGGCGATGCGCGGAGGCGGCCAGTTGGTGCAGGCTCTCCGCATCCAGGTCGGCGAACAGCGGCACCTGTGCAAGCCAGGCGGCGTGGCCAGCCGGAGCAGGCGCCGTGCTCCCTTGATCTGGCGTGGCGGTCTGGGCAACAGTGCGCCCATCCGAGTGCTCGTCAGTGGCCACCCAGGATACCTCCGCTGTGGCGGGTTCGCCACACTCGCCGTTGGGTCCAGCGCTCCGTCGGAGCGGACGCCCCCCACCGCACCACACGCGCGGCGGGCCAGCTTCATCTTAACCCTACCGGGCCCAGCAAGGCAAGAAGCAGGAGGGACCCCGCGACCGCGATGCATCCCGGTTTACCTTCAGCCATGCGCGTCGTCACCGCACCCGCCGCAAGCCTCCTCCTGACCCCAGTCGCGCACACAGCTCCTGTTGGTCGCCACCGATGCTCTGGACCCTTTGCCGCATTGGCGCGCACCGTAAACCCCTCTAACACCACGGCGGTGGCGGGGTTTGGGGATTGGCCCCCCTGCCACTCGCTCTCCTCGATTTTCTGCTCGCCGCGCTCCGCATGCTCCACGATGTCA
>CAYQFU010000052.1:19777-25891 GCA_964416775.1 uncultured Ktedonobacterales bacterium | reverse complement strand
CCGACGACACCACCGCATCCTTCGTCATCTCACTCATCACCAATGCCTCGCTTTCGCGCGATTACACGTTGGAGCACTTGGACGGTCGCCACGAGCGTCCGCCTCGATACTTCATATTGTAAACCGTTGGCCTGCGTGGGTCAAGTGACCACAAGCATGTGGGGTTGCCACCCCCCGCCGCTACGCGCCAGGGACAGCAGGGCCGCTGCCGTTGTGCCCGTCCCCATCCGCATGGGATGGCTGCGCGCTGGCGGCGGGCGGCACTGGCTCGGCAAGCTCCCCCTCCACTACACGCTCGGCATCCACGACATGTCCGTTCGAGGCGGGCAGGGGGATGGCCATCGGCGCCGGCCCGCCGGCCGGCGGAACCTCGGCCAGCGCGGCCGCCGCGATGTCGCCCAGCGAGGGCGCCTCTGCCTGACGGATCAGCGCCTCGATCTCCTCGCTATCCAGCTCCTCGCGCTCGATCAGCGCCTCGGCCACCGCAACGACGGCTGCCTGGTTGTGGCCCAGCAGCGCACGCACCTCAGTGTAGGCGCGGCGCAGCAGATCCTCCACCCGCTCACGCAACTCCGGATCGGTGTAGACGTCTTGCGGCGCCATCGTGGCCGGGGCGGAGAAGAAGCTGTCGCCCATGCCCCAATGGGCGATGTAGTACAGCGCCATCTGTGTGGCGTGGTGCAGGTCGCCGCCCACCCCGTTGAGCCGGGCATGCAAGAAGAGCTCCTCGGAAGCGCGGCTGGCCACTGACACCTGGATGTCGGCGAAGATCTCGTCCGACGATTGCGTGACGATCTCTTCCAGTGGCTTGGCCTCGACAAACGCCTCCGCGCCGCCGATGCCCAGGCGCTTGAGGATGGTGGCGTGCGAGACGCGATGGCGCGGCAGCAGCTTGGCCTGGGCGATTGCGTGCCCCGCCTCGTGATACGCCAGCCGGCGCTTCTCCAGTGGTGAGAGCTGGCGCGGGTAGCGGATGCCATACTCGTGGGTCTCGCGGGCGGCGCAGATGTCTTTGTAGGTGATGCGGTCGCGCCCATCGAAGTGGGCGATGACGGCGGCCTCGTTGATGACGTGCTTGATCGCCACCGGCGTATAGCCCATCATGTCAGAAACCAGCTTGTGCAGCGCGATGTCCTCATGGCGCACCCGCTTGAGGTAATACTCGATGACCTCGCCGCGATATTTATCCGTGGGCGGGGCGACGATGATCTTGCGGTCGAAGCGGCCCGGCCGCAGCAGCGCGGGGTCGAGCGCGTCGGGCATGTTGGTCGCGCCGATGGTCAGCACCGGCTCGCGCTGAATCTTGGCGTGGTAGATGCCCATGGTGCGGAACATCTTCTTCCACCAACTGTTGTCCATGGGCGGGGGGTCCATCTGCATCAGCAGCTCGTTGAGCCCGCCGTTGCCGCCGCCCATCAGACCCATCATGCCGCCGCCCATGCCCATCGTGTTCCCCTGCTGCGAGCGCGACATGCCGATGGCATCGAACTCGTCGACGAACAGGATACAGCCGCTATGCTCACGCGCGAAGCGCCGCGCCTTACGGTACAGGCTCTTCACGATCATGACGTCCATGCCCCAGAACATGCCGCGGAAGCTCGCCGCGCTGGCATAGCCGAACGGAAGGTTGGCTTCCGTGCTGATGCACTGCGCCAGATAGCTCTTGCCCGTGCCTGGCGGGCCCACCAGCAGCAGACCGCGGCTGATCTCGCCGCCCATCTCCTTGAAGCTCTGCACGCCGCGCAGCAAGATCACGATGCGGCGAGCGGCCTCCAGCACCTCCGGATTGCCCTTGTAGTCGTCGAAGTTGATGCCAGTCTCCCCCGGCATCACCCAGTACACGCGCGGCCGTCCGATGAACCAGAAGATCGCCACGAACTGCGCGATCACCACGAAGATGAGCAGCCCGATCTGGACGACAAACGCCAGCACGTCGCTGGGCTTGAGCTGGGCCAGCTGTGGCGCGCCGTTGACGACGGCCCACCAGCCGACCACCAGGACCAGCAACACCAGCCACCACTTCCGGCGGAGGAAACGCCCGAAATCGTCGAGCGAGCGGTCTATGGACTTGTCCAGAGCGTCGTGCTTAGCCACAGGAGGTAACCTCCGGCGCCAGGCCATGGACATAGTCGCCACGCTGGCCGGCGCGATGATTCAGGTCAGCGTCTCGCGCTCACTGACCGAGCAAAGTGTTGATGTCCAGCGGCACGACGATCTGGCCGTTGGGATCCACGATGAAATACCAGGTGCGGACGATACTCTGCCCGTTCTGGCTCACGATCACCTGCACAGTAAAGTTAGCGTTGTTCCCTGGCGGGGCGAAGCCCCCCGTGTAGATGTATTGATCGTAGCTGAGTCCCGCCGACTTCTCCCGGTCGAGCTGGCTCTGCAGTGTTTGCATGGTGACGCCCTGCTGCTGGAGGCTGCCCTGCGCTTGCGAGCTCAGGCTGCTCCACATTTCCCGGGCATCAAAGACCTTGTGGCCGTGCAGCCAGTGGATGATGCTCGCCGGCAGGAGCGGAGGCTGCTGGCTGATGATAGTGAACGGCGCGCTGCTTCCATTTGCTCCCGAGCCTTGAGCCGGCTGACCGGATGAGGTGGGGCCGAGCGCCCCCGCGGGATGGGTGTACTGGTAAGCACCATAGGCCACCCCACCGAGCACCGCCAGCAAGACGATCGTCAGCACGGTGGCTATGCGGTGGCGCCTGGCCGCTGACACCAGGAGGTAGAGCAGCTTGAAGAACTGGCGCAGCGGCCATTTCACCGCGCGCCAGATGGGCGACGGAGGCTTGGGCGGCTCCGGCTCGTAGCGCGAGCGTGGCGCAGGCGCTGGTGCCGGCAGCGCCGGCAGTGCCTCCGGCGCGGGCGTCGCGGCCGGGTCAGGGCTGGGCTGCGATGGAGGCGGTAAGAGGATCTGACTCATGGGCGGCCCTCCCGGGTCTCATGACCGCTGCATTGCGGGTCAGTGCGCAGCAACACGCCAGGGGCACATCACCGCGCAGCGTCACGCTACGCGAGGAGTCGGTGAGCGCCGCGTCTCCGCCATGAGATGCCGCGCGCCAAATATACGGGCTATTTTATGGTAAGACGGCGCGCTCCGTCAAGGCACGCGTGGCCGCGTTGGCCTGGACTCAGCCGCACGCGGCGCGTCTGCAGCAGGCGCACAGGCAAACAGGCTTACGTGGCAAGACGAGCCAGAATTGATGAACCTGACAGGAGCGCCAAGGATTCCACTACGTATCGTGGGTGAGTAGACGCATGCCGCTTGCCTGCACCGTAGGGGCGTCCGGTGGACGCCCGCTGCGGCCCGACCCCAATGGTGGACGCCCGCTGCGGCCCGACCCCAATGGTGGACGCCCGCTGCGGCCCGACCCCAATGGTGGGTGGAACCGGCGCCAGGCCAAGCCCTCTGCGCGGGCATCATGGGGCAGTATAATGGAAGAGGCGCGGAGCGCGGGTGAAGGGAGGCGACACACCATGCGCGCACAAGACGCTGCGGGGGCGGCGCTACGAGATACATATAGGGTGTCGGATGCGGCGGACACGGAGCCGCACCCGCGGGGCTTTTCTGGGCCCGATCAGCCCAGCGGTGACATCCTGCGTCAATGCATTCGCTGTGGGTTGTGTCTGACCTCCTGCCCCACGTACGTCGAGACGCGGCGCGAGACGTCCTCACCGCGCGGGCGCATCCATCTCATCGAAGCGGTCGCAGAGGGGCACCTGGATGTCGCCGATCCCACGTTCGTGGATCAGATGTACGAATGTCTCGACTGTCGGGCGTGCGAGGACGTATGTCCGTCCGGGGTCGCATATGGCCAGCTGGTGGAGACGGCGCGGGCGCAGATCGAGCGGGCGCGGCCGCGCCCGCTATGGCAGCGCGCTGCACGCTTTGCGGCGTTCGGCGGACTGTTCGCCGACATGCGGAGCATGCGCCTGGCAAGTGCGGCGCTGCGACTCTATCAGCGGTCGGGTCTGCGGCGAGTGGCGCGCGGCAGCGGAGCGCTTCGTCTGCTGGGCCTCGCCTCCACAGAGGCGATGCTCCCGGAGATGCCGGCGGCATTCGTGCGCTCAACCGGCCAGGTGTACCCGCCGCTGTCCGCGCCCAGACGCGGTCGTGTGGCGCTCTTCGCCGGATGTGTCATGAGCACGGCGTTCGCGCAGACCGACCGCGCCACCGTTCGCGTCCTGACAGCCAATGGCTACGAGGTCGTCATGCCCGAGGGTCAGGGCTGCTGCGGCGCGCTGACTGTGCACGGCGGAGCCCTGGAGCGCGCGCGGGCGTTGGCACGACGCAACATCGCGGCGTTTGAGACTGCCGGCGCGGACTTCGTGGTCGTGAACGCTGCCGGCTGTGGCTCCGCGCTCAAGGAGTACGACCGGCTGCTGGAAAGCGATGACGCCTGGGCGCGGCGCGCCGCGGCATTCGTGGCCCGCGTGCGCGATGTGACGGAGCTTCTGGGTGCCCTGGAGGCCGAAGGGTCGCTCAACGTCGCGTTCGCGTCCCTGCCGCTGCGCGTCACCTATCAAGAGCCCTGCCACCTGGCCCATGCCCAACGCATCACGCAGCAGCCGCGGCGTTTGCTGGGTGCCATACCAGGCTTGCAGCTGATCGAAATGGACGAGCCAAAGCTCTGCTGCGGCAGCGCCGGCATCTACAACCTGACGCGCCCCGTCATGGCTGGCCAGCTCGGCCAGCGCAAGGCCGGCCACGTCACCGCGACCGGCGCGCAGGCTGTGGTCACGGCGAATCCCGGCTGCCACATGCAGCTCCGCGCCACCCTCGCGGCGGCTGGCTCACCCGTGCCCGTGCTGCATATCGTGGACGTCCTCGACGCCGCCTATCGCGGCGTCAATCCGCTGGAGAGCACATCCGCTACCTGATGCCGGCCTTCCCGTCCAGTGCGATCGGTCAGGAGCCGGGAAAGAAGTCGCTCATCGGCTTGATGCCAGGTTGGATCGCTGGATTGGTGTTGCCGAGCTCCCCGATCCGCCAGCCATCTTCGATCGTGCGCAGCAGCGAGTAGTGATTGTACGGCACGCTCGACTGGTAGCCGCGTTTGGCCAGCGGCGAGATGACCAGCGTCGCCACGTGGCCGCCACCTTCGCTCAATCCGCAGCACGTCTGATTGCTGCTGCCCTCGTCCCACGTAATGAAGAGCACGCCGCCTTGCTGGAAAGCCGGCGAGGCCAGGATCGGCGGTACGTTCTGCGAGAGCCACGTGTCGCTGTGCGCCACCGGATCACCCCCGCAGGCGTCATGACCGTCGTTGCATAGGTTCGGCGTGATCCAGACGTAGTTTGGCACGGAGTCGGCCTGGAGCATGTTCCTGAACTGGGTCGCGTCGTACGGGACGTCGTGCGTGGCGCAGCGATTGTTGGCGCCCGTGCGGATATCGTCGAAGTACACGAACGGATTGTGGCGCACGGCATAGGTACCGGCATCGTGCGGCGTGCACGGCGCGGGCATGCTCTCCATGTACGCCGCCCAACTGCGGCCCGACGCCTCTATCTCGTCGGCGATATTGGTGTTCGTGCCGGCCACGTGGCAGCTCGTGCTCACCGGGCAATCGGTCCCGTCGAGCGGCCTGGGTGTGCCAGCCGTCAGCGCAAGGTAATTGGGCAGCGACGGATGCGACACGGCGAAATACTGCCTGGCCGAGGCGTACTGCGCGGCGAGCCGGTTGACGTACGGTGCGCTGCTGTTCCCGAAAATCGCTCCAACTTCCTCGTTCTCCATGACGATGATGAACACGTGCGAGAACGATATGCCTGGCGTAGTGGCGGTCGGGGCGGGGCCAGGCCCAACGTTGTTGCCGCTAGTTGTGGGTTGTCCCCCCACCGCGCACGACGAGAGCGCCACAGCCGCCCCCATCAATGCCGCCGCTATGCTCCACCACCACCTACGCCTCAGCCCTCTGTTTCCGATCCTTCGGCCCGTTCCCCTGCCCATGCCCTCGCCTTTTCCAGTGTCAGTCGGACGCACATGCCGATCTGTGCCCATTCAGCGCGCTTCGTCGCGGCGCTGCCTCGTGCGGCACAGTTGCGTGCTGGGTATCATATCACGCGGTCATATCCGCTCACGCGGTCATATCCGCTCACGCGGTCATATCCGCC
>CAYQFU010000052.1:0-19677 GCA_964416775.1 uncultured Ktedonobacterales bacterium | reverse complement strand
TCACGCGGTCATATCCGCTCACGCGGTCATATCCGCTCACGCGGTCATATCCGCCGAATCGCCGCTCTGAGCCGTGCCTGCTGGGCGCTGTACGCGACCAGGCTCGCCAGCGCGCTCAGCAGAAGTGTCAGCGGCACGAGATAGACCACGGCGACGACGGCCGCGTAGCCGAGCGCGACGGTGGGCGCGACCGTGCATATGCCAGCGCCGGTGCAGCTCGGTTGAAGGCTGGCAACGGCCAACCAGGGGAGCGCGGCGACCGCCATCTGCGCCAGTCCGCCGCCGACGCCCGCAACGGCTCCGAGTCGGGCGGGATGTGTGTAGCGCGCGACGACAGCCAGCAGCAGTGCCAGCAGCACGCCTGCCACCAGGCCCGCCGCCCAACGGGGCACGATTGGCGCGAACGAGTGGTACGGGTTGCCCAGTGCGGCATATGCGAGCGGTGGGCCGAGCAGCGCGCCCAGCACGAAGCATCCCAGCGTTACCCATCCTGAGCGCGGGTGTGGCCCGACGGCGCGGATGCGCTCGGCTGCCGCTGCCGGATCGGCCAGCGCGGCGTGCACATGCGCGGCATGGCGCGGCTCCAGGGCGACACGCCGCGCCGCATCCATCACGTCCGTGAGCTGGCCACCATGCAGCCCTTCGGCCACCAGACGCTCGCGTAGAGCCTGTAGATCGTCCTCGACGTCAGAGGCTGGCATCCTACCGGTCTCCACTGGTGCGCGATGAGACATGGTGGTGCATCTCCCCGGCTGGTGCGCGAGCGACGTGCCACACCTGCACATGGGTGAGTCGCGCCGCGAACGCCACGATGTGACCATGAGCATGCTAGCAAATGCGACGCCAATCGCCGACCCAGCCTCGGCAGTGGCGAAATCGCGTTCCACCATCCAGGCGAGACGTCACGAGGACCCGCTCCGGCGGACGGCACGCGTCAACTCGATGAGCTCTGCTGATCCAGTTGAGCGCGCAGCTCACCCCGGAAGTCGTCATAATGATCGAGGCGAGCCTGGAGCGTCTTGCGCATCTCGTCCAGCCCAGCCAGCTTCTCCTCCACCATGCGCAGCTGCCGCCGATCCAGCGCCTCCGCTTCGTCCAGATGGGCCAGCCGAGCCTGCGGATCGGTGTCGAGTCGCCAGGCGCGGCGCATCTGCTCGCGCTCTTCCTCAGCCTTCACCAGCTCGCGAATCTCTGCCAGAGAAAATCCGAGCAGGTCGCGCATGCGCTTGATGCGCTCGAGCCGCTGCACGTCCGCTTCTGTATACAAACGGTACCCGCCCTCCGTGCGCGTCGGCGGTTCGAGCAAGCCAATCTCCTCGTAATAGCGTAGCGTCCGCTTGGTCATTCCGGTACGTGTGGCCACCTGCTCGATGCGCGAGAGGCCGTCGGCGGTCGTGCCATCCACGCCCGTCGCGCTGCTCTGGTTTGCCCCCGTCATGGTGGTCCCTCCTCCTGGCGCGTCCGCGCCAGGGCCTATGGCCAGGCGGAAGCGCCATCGCCGCGGTTCAGCGCCCTCCGCTACACACAGAGTACGACACCTTTCCGTGTACGTCAATGTTGCGCTGATGCCCGGTTGGGAACTTTCGATGGCAGCGTGGCGTCGTGGTGACAGTGCTTCCCTCGATGGGCGGCAAAGAGGAGGGTCCGCGATGTCCAGATCAACGCTGCTCAAGCTTAGCAAGTATCTGACACCCATTGTAATGGCCGTTGGCCTGGCCATCGCTCAGGCGGGAACTGCCGCGGCCTGCGGCGGGCTGGTGGCGCCGGATGGAGATGTGCGCCTTGGGCGCGCCTCGACATTCGTCGCCTGGCACAGTGGCGTCGAGCACTACCTGACCAGCTTTACCTACGAAGGCAACACCGCCAATCTCGGCTGGATTGTCCCCTTGCCCGCCATTCCCACCCAGATCCAGGACGGCGGCGCGTGGACGCTGCAGCGGCTCTTCCGCGAGACACACCCTGTGGTCTTCGACCAGGGCCTTACCCGTGTTGCCTCTGCGCCGTCCGCGGCTGTGCAGGTGGTGGAACAGGTGAAAGTAGAGGCGCTCAATATCACCGTGCTCAAGGGGAGCGGACAGGCCGTGCTCGACTGGTGCGCGAGCAATGGCTTCTCCGTCACCGGCGACACGCGGGCGCATCTGCTGAAGTACGCCCTGGGCAGTCCGATCTTCATGGCCGCCAAGTACGACACCTCGGCCGTCAAAGCCCGCCATCAGGTACAGGGCGACGGCGCCCCGGTGCTCATCACGATGCCCACGCCGCACATCTGGGTGCCCCTCGAAGTGCTCGCGCTGGACGGCCAGCAAGTCCAGGCCGACCTCTATCTGCTGACCGACAAGCCGGTCAACACCTCGGCCTCCAGCGCCGTGGTCGGCCAGTCCCCCGTAGGCAGCGACATCCCCGGTGCGCCCGGGTTCTCGGTGGCGTTTCAGGAGCCCATGAACGAAAGCCTCTACCACGACCTCTCGACCGACCGCAATATGGGCTGGGTCTGGCGCGACAGCTGGCTGACGTACCTCAGCCTGGATGCCCCCAGCACCGCTGTGAGCTACGACCTGGGGGTCAGCCCGACGGATATCATCCATCTCGCGCCGTTCGGCACGCCGCCGATGGCCGTGGCGAGCGCCGCGACCTCGCACACGCTCTGGGATGCGCTGCCACATCTGCCGCTTGGCACGCCCCAGGTCGCGCTGGTCATCGCGGTCGTGTTGGCGATCGTAGTCGCCGGATGCCTGTGGCTGTGGGGGTCCATGCGTCGTATCACGCAGGCGTGAGCGGCTCGTCGCGGAGAACGCTGGCCGTGGGTGGAAAGTCCTGCCGGCGGCTCATTCAGAGTGGAGCACGGGGCGGTGAGGCACGTCAGGCGCTTCATCGCCCGCACCCGAGCGCAGGGCGTCCCACAGAGCAGGCAGCTCTGCCAGCGGGTCGGCCGGCGGCTCGACATGGAGGAGCGCACGTATGCGCGCGACGTCCGCGACGAAGCGCGTGACCTCGGCGCTGCGCGCGGGCAGCGTGTGCAGTTGTGTCTGCGCGCCGGGCAACGCCTGGATGCGGGCCGCGAGATCGCGCAGCCGTGTCCCCACGCCGCTGGCTACGTTGACCGGCTGTCCTGCCAGCGATGTCTGCGCGGCGCGCCGCAGCGCCCGCACGACCAGCCCAATGGGCACGAAGTCGAGCATCTGCTCGCCACCGTAGAGCGTCAGCGCCTCGCCGCGGCGCGCGCCTTCGAGCCAGAGGGGAATGACGCGATCGCGGTCGCCTGGTCCGTACACATTCCCCAGGCGCAGCACACTGACGTCGAGTCCGTAGGTGCGCTGGAAGACGCGGCAATACAACTCGCCCGCGACTTTGCTCGCGCCGTACGCATTCTTTGGCTCCAGCGCCGCGGTCTCGGCCACCGGCACCTGCTCAGGCTCGCCGTAGACTTCGCGCGAGGAAGCAAAGACGACACGTTCCACACTTGCCTCGCGGGCGGAAGACAGCACGTTGTAGGTGCCGACCACATTTGTGGTAAACGAGTAGTCGACATCGGTGACCGCGCCCATGACGTTGCTCTGCGCGCCGAGGTGATACACCACGCGCACGCCCTCCATAGCGCCGCGCACGATGTCGCGCTCGCGCAGATCGCCGTGGACGAAGCGTGCTCCGGCGCGTGACGCGCCGCTCTGAGGTGGCAGGTCGCGGTGGAGGTTGTCGAGCACCACCACTTCGTCCCCCGCGGCCACGAGTGCTGCGACCAGATGCGCGCCGATGAACCCTGCCCCGCCTGTGACGAGCGCCTTCATGCCTGCTCCCCTTTCACAGCCTCCACGCCGCTCAGATTCGTCGCGCGGTGAGACTGACCCTGAGCCGCCAGGATACGGATCACCGAAGCGATGATCTCCTCGCGCATGGGCGAGTTCAGGGCAAGGGCAAGCTGGGTCTCCGCGAGACCAAACGGCACTCCCATGTCGTAGCGCTCGCCAGACGCTTCGAACGCGAGGTACGGCTCGCGTTCGGCAAGCAGTGCTTGTGCGGCGGTGAGTTGGAGCTCGCCCTGCTCGCGCACGTCGTGCTGGATGTTGTACGCCAGGCAGTCGAAGAGCGCGGGGGTGAAGACGTGCATGCCGAAAAAGCAGAGATACTCGCCGGAACGCAATCCCGGCGTTCGCAGCTCGCGCTCGGCCAGCTGCGGACTGGGCTTTTCCGCCATCGCCGCCACGCGGTAGAGGCGCGGCACGTCCGGCACGGGCTCGCCGCGGACCGTGCCGAAGAGGCGCAGCAAACGCTCCGGCGTCCGCTTCACCGAGGACACGGTTTGTCCCAGCTGGTCGAAGACCTCGACGACCTGCCGCGCACAGCGCCGGCCCCGCGAGTCCGTAGAGATGTATACGTGGTCGCCGAGCAGCAGCAGAAACGGCTCCTCGCCAACCCACTCGCGCGTGCAGAACACCGCGTGCCCATACCCCTCGGGCGCGGGCTGGGTAACATAGGAGACCACACGCTCCAACCGCGCGAGCTGCTCGGACTCGCGCATCGCCCATTCCTTACCTTGGAAGGCCGGCAGCAGGTCCTGCGACAGGCCGCGAAAATGCTGCCGGTACGTTGCCTCGTCGCCGGGTGGAATGACGATGCAAATCTCTTCGACACCGGCGTCCAGCGCCTCCTCGGCGATGATCTGTAGCGTTGGCTTGGTGAGCCCGTCCACGTCGACGAGGGGGAACATCTCCTTCTGGACCGTGGTCGAAGCGGGATACTGGCGGGTCCCGCGCCCAGCCGCGGTAATGACCGCTTTGCGCACTGTCATGCATCCACTCCTCGCTCGCGCAAGAGCCGCTGCAACACCGGCTCGATGGACTGGCGCAGGCTGGCGTTGGCGTACCCCACCCAGGCGACCGGGCTGGTTGTGTCGAGCGGCGCGGTCAGCGGTTGCCCCCAGGCGTCCGTGACGATGACGCCAGCCTCCTGTGCGATCAGTGCCGTACAGATGTCGTAGGGGTGGCAGCACATGCGCGCCACCGGTTCGTCACGGTCGTGGAGCAATGGTCGAAGGTCGGCGATGAACCGGTCGTGCCCGACCATGAGCTCGTACAACTGGCCGCCGGACGAAATGTACTCGTCGTCGAAGACCTGAGGCGACTCGGTAGGCGGCGGCCCCAGCACCTCCAGGTACAGCTGCTCCTCCAGCCGCGCCGCCGCTGCCTTGACGCCCGGAAAGAATTTGCTGATGGTGGCGAAGCCGCCCGCGAGGGACGGTGTGCCGCTGGGCCGCGGAACGAACGGGGTGATGGTCCCCGCCCGCAGATCGTGGGTCTCGCCACGGGCGCCCTGCCCGCGCACGGCCCAGACGACGTCGGCGAGCGCCGCCCGCGGAGTGGGCAGCTCCGCCTGCAGCGCCACGCTGATATCAGCCAGCGTCGCAGCCTGGCCGGGTCTGGAGGGGGGCGCCACGCCAAAGAGCGCCCACGCGCTGCGCTTGCTATACATCAGACCGCGCGTGCCATCGATGGGGTCCACGATGAGGGTGAATAGTGTGTCCTCTGGAGCGGTGCCGCTGGGAAACGTGGTCGTGCGGTCGGGCAAGCCCTCGGCCACCAGCGCAAACGGCAGCTCCGCTCCCCAGCGCGCGCAGGCCCTCAGCAGCACTTCTTCGCCGTGCTCGTCCAGCCGGTAGATCGTGTCGCCGCCGCGATTGCCCGTGGCCGTGGCGAGCGTCTCGGTGGATTCTGCGCGCATGCCCTCGCGGACGGCCTCGCGCAGCTCCAGCGCGAGCGTGCGCAGGCGCGCGACGAAGTAGTCAGGCTCGCGCGGCAGGTCAGCACGCATAGATCTCCTCCATCCTCTGGTGGGCACGGTCCCGATGACCATGTGCCCGCGGCCGTCGCACGCTCGTCCCGAGGCTCGTCAGGCAGGCGTGTTCGTGGCACTCTCCATCGGTTGCCGAACTCGATGTGCATACTACTGGACGCGCGCGGTGCATGGCCAGACGGGGCGTCCAGGGGCTCGTCGCGAGGGCGCGCGTGCGGTACCATGTGCGTACTGGAGGATAGGACGCATGATTACGCCCAGCATACCGCACATCCTCTACGGTGGCGACTACAACCCCGAACAATGGCCGGAGGACGTCTGGCACGAAGACGCCCGCCTCATGCGCGAGGCGGGCGTGAACCTCGTCACCGTTGGTGTGTTCTCGTGGGCACTGTTGGAGCCTCGGCCAGGTGAGTACGACTTCGGCTGGCTGGACCGCGTCCTCGACCTGCTGCATGATCACGGCGTGGGCGTGGACCTGGCCACCGCCACCGCCTCGCCCCCGCCCTGGCTGGCGCGGCTGCACCCCGAGAGCTTGCCGGTTACCCGAGACGGTGTGACACTCTGGCCCGGCGCGCGCCAGCAGTACTGCCCGAGCAGCCAGGCGTATCGCGAGGCGGCGGCGGCGCTGGTGCGCCAGCTTGCCACGCGCTATCGCGAGCACCCGGCGCTCGTCATGTGGCACATCAACAACGAGTACGGCTGCCATGTGCCTGCCTGCTATTGCGACGCCTCCGCGGCCGCGTTTCGTGCGTGGCTGCGCACCCGTTACAGCACCATCGACGCGCTGAACGCCGCCTGGGGCACGGCCTTCTGGAGCCAGCAGTACGCCGATTGGGGCGAGATCAATCCTCCGCGCAGCGCGCCGACATTCGCGAACCCTACGCAGCAGCTCGATTTTCAACGCTTCTCGTCGGACGCACTATTTGAGTTGTTCCAGATGGAACGGGCCATCCTCCAGGAGCTCACACCGGGAGTTCCCCTCACCACCAACTTCATGGGCTTCTTCAAGCCGCTGGATTACTGGAAGTGGGCGGCGCACGAAGACGTCGTCTCCGACGATGCCTATGCGGATCCCGCCGATGCGGATTCCCCACTGCTGAATGCCATGCGCTATGACCTGATGCGCTCGCTGGGCGGCGACCGGCCGTGGATGCTGATGGAGCAAGCGCCCTCCGCCGTCAATTGGCGCCAGCGCAATGCGCCCAAGCGGCCGGGCCAGATGCGCTTGTGGAGTCTGCAGGCAGTGGCCCGTGGGGCCGAAGGCATCATGTTCTTCCAGTGGCGTCAATCGCGGGCGGGCGCGGAGAAGCATCACAGCGGCATGCTGCCGCACGCTGGCACGGCGTCGCGCACGTGGCGCGAGGCGGTCGCGCTCGGCGCGGACCTGCGCCGGCTCGACGACGTGCGCCACGCGCGGGTGCCAGCCGAGGTGGCCATCCTCTTCGATTGGCAGAACTGGTGGGCGCTCGAGTTGGATTCCCGCCCGTCTACCGACCTCAAGCTGATGGACCAGATTGGCTCGTATTACCGTCCGCTGTACGCGCACAACATTCCGGCCGCCTTCGTCCCGCCGGACGCCGACCTCGGCCCGTACAAAGTCGTGGTGGTCCCGAGCCTCTATCTCGTGCGCGAGGGCGCGGCGGCCACTCTGGAGCGCTTCGTGACGCAAGGCGGCACGCTCGTCATGTCGTTCTTCAGCGGCATCGTGGACGAGCACGACCACCTGTTACCAGGGGCCTATCCGGCGCCGTTCCGGGCGCTGCTGGGCCTGCGCGTCGATGAGCTGGCACCCTACGCGCTGGGTCAGACCAACAGCATCGCCGCCGCCGACGGCCTCAGCTATGCCTGCGAGCTGTGGAGCGACATCATCACGCTGGAAGGCGCCGACGTGCTGGCCACATTCGAGCGCGACTACTACGCAGGCCGGCCCGCCGTGACGCGCCACACGCTCGGCCAGGGACATGCCTACTACCTCGCGACGCGCCCCGAGCACGCCTACATGGACCCGCTGCTTTCGGGGATCTGCGGCGAAGCTGGCGTAGCTTCCTACAACGCCGCGCCCGGGTTGGAGGTGGTGCGCCGCGTGCGAGATGACACGTCGTTCCTCTTCGCGCTGAATCACAGCCCAGTGCGGGTCGAGCTGCCCATCACCGGCACCGCGTGGGACCTGTTGGCCGACCAGACGTGGCAGGGCACCATCACGCTCGATCCGCTGCAAGCCGTCGTACTGCGTGAAGGCGTGTAGCCACCGTCCTTTCGTACAGTCCACAAACCGGCCCGTCGTACGTGGTCACGCAGTCACCGCCGCCGCAGAATATCGGCAGCGTGGCGGTTGCCACGCCCCGTGGAAGGAACGCTCCTTATGACAACCCAGGCGACACATACCGCCCTCATCACCGGCGCCTCGCGCGGCCTCGGCCTGGCCCTGGCCCGCGCCCTCGCCCGTGACGGTTGGACACTGATCATCGACGCGCGTGGCGCCGACGCGCTGGACCGGACTTGCGCCGAGCTGGCGCGGAATACCCGGGTGGTCGCCATCCCGGGCGATGTCACCGATCCCGCGCACCGGCAGGCGCTGGTCGCGGCCGCGCACGATGCCGGAGGGCTGGATGTGCTGGTGAACAACGCCAGCATCCTCGGCCCAAGCCCGCAGCCGGCCCTCCTGGAATACCCGCTCGACGTGCTGCGCCAGGTCTACGAAGCCAACACCATCGCGCCGCTCGCGCTGCTCCAGGGCGCGCGCGATGTGCTGAAGTCTGGCGCGCGCGTCGTCAACATCACGAGTGACGCCGGCGTAGAACCGTACGCCGGGTGGGGAGGCTACGGGTCCAGCAAGGCCGCTCTGGAGCAGCTCTCTAACATCCTGGCGGCAGAGAATGCGCACTGGCGCGTCTACTGGGTGGACCCCGGCGACATGCGCACTGACCTGCATCAGCAGGCGTTCCCTGGCGAGGACATCAGCGATCGCCCATTGCCCGAGGTCAGCGTGCCGGGGCTGATGGCCCTGCTAACGGGCGACTACCCGAGCGGGCGCTATCAGGCACGCGCTGTCGTGGGCGCCCCGGCCGCGCCGGCCAGCGGCGCATGAACCTGCCTGGTGCCGTGTCACGGAGCATTCTTGCCGTTTCGCCAAATCGCCGACTGCCTGGGCGCGCGGACACTGGCAGCATCGCTTCGAGCCACACGTCCACGCCACTGCACATAGGACGTACTATGACCAGTCAACATGCTGTATCGCTTGGCGCCGACCCCGACCTGCTGGATTTCGAGCTGCCGCCGGCTCTGGAGGCCGGCGAGCCGCCAGAAGAGCGCGGCCTGGCCCGCGACGAAGTGCGGCTGATGGTCTCGTATCGCGCGGACGACCGCATCGTGCATGCGCGCTTCCGCGACCTGCCCGACTTCCTGCGCGCGGGCGATGTCCTCATCATCAATACCAGCGGCACGATGAACGCGGCCCTTCCAGCCATGCGCGCGGACGGCACCCCGGTGGAGCTGCACCTCTCCACACACCTGCCTGCCGACCTTTGGACGGTCGAGCTGCGCCGTCCTGGCGCGCAGGGTACCACGCCGTTCCGCGAGGCAAGCGCCGGTGAGACACTGACCCTTCCGGCCGGATCGACGGCCACGCTGCATACTCCCTACGCGCTCGACCGCTGCGACGCCGCGGTGGAAGCTTCCACCCGGCTGTGGATCGCCTCGCTGCACCTGCCGTGTGCGTTTGAGGCGTACCTGGCCGAGCATGGTTTCCCCATTCGCTACGGCTACGTCCGGGAACAATGGCCCCTCAGCTACTACCAGACAGTCTACGCCACCGAGGTGGGGAGCGCCGAGATGCCCTCGGCTGGCCGCGCCTTCACCGCTGAGCTGATCACGCGGCTCGTGGCGCATGGCGTCCAGGTGGCGCCTCTGCTGCTGCACACCGGGGTTGCCAGCCTGGAAGACCACGAGCCGCCGTATGAAGAGTTCTATCGTGTGCCGCTCGAGACCGCGCGCATCGTCAACGCCGCCCTGCTGGATGGCCGGCGCGTCATCGCCGTCGGCACGACCGTCGTGCGTGCGCTCGAAACGGTCACGGACACGGAGGGCGTGACGCATCCCGGTGAGGGGTGGACGCGCCTGGTGGTGACACCGCAGCGCGGCATCCGCGCGGCGAGCGCCATGCTCACCGGTCTGCACGAGCCCCGCGCCTCACACCTGGCTATGCTGGCCGCGCTGGCTGGCCACGAGCATCTGCGCCTGTGCTACGCCGCGGCCCTGCGCGAGCGCTATTTGTGGCACGAATTCGGCGACCTGCACCTCATCCTGCCCTAGCATCGGTCAGGTGTTCGCTTTCTGGTCACGGGATGAGCACGGCGCGGCCGACGATCTTGCCCTGATCGAGGTCATGGAGGACGGCGTTCGCCTCGGAGAGGGGGAACGTCTGGCTGGCGATCTGGACCTTACCCTGGTGCGCTAGCTCCATGAGCTCGGCCAGGTCGTTGTACGTGCCGACGAGATTGCCCACGATCTTCCATTCCTGGAAGATCATGTCGATGGTCTTCGGCGCGACGGTGCCGCCATAGCCGATGATGGAGTACGTGCCACCTTTGCGCAGCATCTGGAGCGCCTTCTCGGGCGTGCCTTTCTCGCCGACGAAGTCCATGACGATGTCGACGCCGCCCCCAGCATAGTCGCGGACACCCTTGACGCCGCCATCCTGGCCGGTCAGAACGCCGTGGTCCGCGCCAAGCCGCCTGGCGAAGTCCAGCCGCTCCTGCGACGTGTCCACCGCTACGATCTTCGCCGGCGTCAAGACCTTGAGGATCTGCACGGCGAAGTGCCCCAGCCCGCCGATGCCGATGAGCGCTACGGTGCTGCCGGGATAGGTCTCCGGAACGAGCTTCTTGACGGCATGGTAGGCGGTGATGCCGGCGTCCGCGTAGGGCGCCAAGGGCACCGGGTCGGTGCCGGGTGCGAGGGGTACGACCGCACGAATGCTCGTCTTCATATACTGGGCATAGCCGCCGTCGTGCCCGTCCAGGCCGGGGAAGTAACCGTTGGTGCAGTGCATGTCGTTGCCGGCACGGCAGGCGCGGCAGAGCCCGCAGGACGGCTGGGGATGCAGGATGACCGGGTCGCCTTTCTTCACGGTGGTGACCGCGCTGCCGACCTCCTCCACCCAGCCGGCGTTCTCGTGGCCGATCGTGTAGGGCAGCTGGGGGTCGCCCAACGCTTCGCGCCAGATGCCTTCGAGGATGTGCAGGTCGGTGCGGCAGACCCCCGCGCCACCCACGCGGACGATGACGTCGTTCGGCTGCTCAATCTTCGGCTCCGGCGCGTCGATCATGCGCACCGGCTCGTTGTAGGCGACGATTTGCACCGCTTTCATCTTACCCACCTCCTCTGGCGTGAGTCTGCGTCGCGGGCTCCGCGCACATCGCATCGGCGTCGACCTCGACGCCGTGGAAGACATGGTTGAGTCCCGTGCAGAGCATTGTGTTGAAGACGCCGTTGAGACGAATCATGCGTGAGTCCCGCAAGTGGTCCATGACGCGGTCGGGTGGGAGGGGCTCGCCACCGCCCGTCGTGAAGAGGGGGTCATCGGGCCGCAGCGTCAGCCCGGCGCTGACGCGCTTCTTGCGCCAGAGCGCGAATGCCGCGACCAGCCCTGGCAGCGTGCGCCATCCGGCAGCATCGCCGGCCACTTCGCGCGTCAGGAGGGCGTCGCCGTCGGTGCGCACGTCGCGCACGCGCAGAACGGCGAGGTGCTCGGGGGCGTACCCGGCGCGCAGGAGCGCGCGCATGAGCTGCTCCTGGCGGATCAGATAGGCTTTGCGGGCGAATGTGTGCCGCAACTCGTCCAGCTCTTCGTCGGCGTCACCTGGGAATACCTCGGCGAAGCGGCGGCCAGTGTTGACGCCGTCGCTGATCTCGTCGCTGGCGAAGTGGTCCTCGAGCAGGACGCGGACTGCCCGCACGCCCGGCACGCGCCCGATGCGCTCGCGGACGTCCGCCGCCATCATGTAGGCGAAGTTGGGCGCGCACCAGAACGTGGGAAGGCGGAAGTGGACGACGACCTCATCGCTGACGATCTCGACCCCGTGGATGAAGCCCAGCGTGGTGAGCGGCTGGTCCAGCTCGGGATCGAGCACCTCGTCGAGCTGCGTCCGGACGGCGCTCTCGTCGATCATGGGCAGGCATTCCTTCCGGCCGCGGCCCAGCCCGCCCCGGCGCAAGGGGGCAACTCTCCCCCAGCGCCGGCGGCAGACCGGGCGGGCGCCACTAGGCGGCAACTAGACGGTGATGTGCGCGGCAACGCGGCGCTGGGCCCACTCGTCGTCTTTGATGCGCTTGGAGCGGTCGGCCACGTCGAGATCGTACAGGCGGGCGGCATTGAGGCCGACGATCTTCTGCTTGACCTCAGGGGTCAGGTCGACCTTGTACTCGTCCTTCAGATCCTGCGGCAGCTCGAACCGCATGAACTCGTCGATGATCCACTTCGGCTCCCAGATGGCGTAGTCGCTGCCGAACAGGAGCCGGTCGGGGCCGAGCCAGTAGAGCAGGTTGGCCATCATCTCGGCGAAGGCCCGCGGCCGGTAGTGGATCCACGGCGCGATCACGGCCAGCCCGGCGTAGACGTTGGGATCCTGCGCGGCGATGAAGCAGAAGTCTTCGAGGCGGGGGACCCCGGCATGCTCGACGATGAACCGCAGGTCGGTGAACAGCGAGGCGGGCTCGTCGATGTCGCCCACGTCGAAGGCGTCCTTGTTCAGGGGGTAGATGGTGGGACCCTTATGGACGTGGATGTTGACGATGCCGAGCTTCTGACATTCTTCTAGGTAGCGGAACGCCTCAGGGCTGGAGAGCTTCCAACCTTTGGAGTTGCCCTTCCACTCGGCGGTGTAGAGCTTGACGCCTTTGATGTCGTACTCGCCTTTGAGGCGGCGCAGCTCGTCCAGGCCCTTCTCGCCGTCGCGCGGATCCCACGAGCCGTTCAGGATGAAGCGGTCGGGGTGCTTGCGCTTGAGCTCGGCGTCCTGGTCGGTGGTGTTGAAGCCCTTCTTGAAGAAGTCGAGCAGGTACGTGGGCTGGAAGATGGCGACGTCCACGTAGCCCTTGACGAACTCGTCCTCCATCAGCCGGTCTTCGGTGTAGCGCTCAAAGCGGTCGAGGGGCCAGAGCTGTTCCTTGGGCGTGAACAGCGTGTGATACCCGTAGAAGCACTCGATGAACCCCTTGCCGTACTTGTTCGCCTGGTTCTCCGGGCTGCCGTCCCAGAAATGCATGTGTCCGTCTACGACGAAGATGTCCTGACCGACTTGCGTCTGATACATCGCGCTGGACCTCCACCTGCTGGCGCACAGGCGGGCACCCCCAGGGGGCTGCTCGCCGGACTACAACTGGACGGCGGCGATTGCTGGCGCCGGAGCCCCTCCCGTCGCGGCCATCGTGGACCACGGCCGCGACGGGCCGTCAGGAGGGCACACTGATTGATCGGCGGGTGCTGCCCGCTGGACGACCTACGAGGCGATCTACGTTGGCGTGAGGACCCGCGACCTGGTCCCCTCGAAGCTCGTGCCACTCAACGTCGAGGGCCGCCGGACGAGCGGCGAACACATTGCTGGCCTCCGCGCTGATTTTGAGCACCTGGCGGAC
Source organism: uncultured Ktedonobacterales bacterium (assembly GCA_964416775.1). Taxonomy (GTDB): domain Bacteria; phylum Chloroflexota; class Ktedonobacteria; order Ktedonobacterales; family JADMIN01; genus CAYQFU01. The sequence goes on along the minus strand of CAYQFU010000052.1, from coordinate 6,252 downwards.
GATCCATTCCCGGTGGTGGAGGTAATGGGGAGCGGGCAGCGAAACCGCGAGTGAGGCAACGGCGTGCGGGGAGCCTCGCCGGCCGGGCAGGATGATCGGCGCGCTCACACAGCAGGTTCCGGGGACGAGCTCTTCCAGGTCCAACCCGTAGCCTGAGCGCCGCACCTCGGCGAAGATGCGCTGCATGCGATCGATGTACGTGTCGTCCGACAACCCTGGGGCCTCGGCGGCGCGACCACTCAGATAGCGGCCCACGGCATCGGGTGCTCCGAAGGAGAGCAGGACTCTGCCGAGGGCGTGGGTGTCGGCGGCATCGCGGTAGCCCACGTAGATGCCGGGGATCTTCTCGGCGTTCGGGCCCTCGACGATCGCCTGGACGACGATCTGATCATGCTGCCATGCGGCGAGATAGGATGCTGCCTGTGTGGACTCGGTCAGCCGATAGAGCAGCGGGCGGATGGGTTTCCAGGTCTCCGCGTCGGAAAGGCGCGACGTCACGGTGTTGCTCAACAACGCGACTTTGGGGCCGATACGGATCAGTCCCGTGTCCGGGTCGCGCTCGACGTATTCGGCGGCGAGGAGTGTGTTGAGCAGGTGGTAGCAGGTGCTGAGGTTGTAGTGGAGCTTGAGGCTGATGGCCTTGATGAGCAGGCCTTCGGGATGTTCGGCCAGCAGCTCGAGCATGTCCAGGGCATGAGAAACCGAGCGCACCTCGTCGCTCCGCCGGCCATAATGGACAGAACTCGACATGTATGCCCTCCGCGCTGAGTAGCCGGTGCCGTCGCCAGCGACGGCAAGTCCAGTCCAATCCTGTCCTGTCCAGTACACGACCGAGGGCTCAGGGCACGGCAAGGCCAATATTTCGCCATGTGAAATGCACGCGAGCCCGCGACGCTACGGAGCGACACGGCCACGCCAGCCGCGTGACACCACGGCAAGCCGCAGCCGTGTGACTAGCCAGATCAAGCGAGGTGGCGAGGGATCGGCTGCAGAACCCATGCCATGCCGACTCACGCGTGCGGAAGACGTGCGGAAGACATATGGGCGAAGCGGCGAGCGGCCGCCCCCTGTGGCGAGGCGAGACCTCCGCGAGCGCGCGTGGCATGCCGACATGCTCTGGCGGAGGTCTCGTGCGGTGCTGGCTGCGCCGCGCTACTGGCTGCGCGACGCTGGGTGGTTCATGCCAATCATGCGCGGCCGCAAGCCGGTCAATGAACGGGCATGACCTCCTTCAGGTCGAAGCCCAGGTATTCGGCGGCGTCTTCGGGATTGGCGAAGAGGATCACCCGGTCGTCCAGGCGCACCTGCCGCCCGTAGTGGGTGGACGTCTCGACCTCGAAGTCGTAGACGCTGTACTCGTCGAGCCCCAGGGCATCGGCGATCTCTTGCATGTCGAACTCGAGCTTCCTCTCGGCGTCGATGCGGATCATCGCCGGGAATTTGGTGACGACCACCCCCGGCTTCTTGCTCATCAGGTCCGCGATGGCATTGCCCTCGCGGCTGGCGCTCAACGTGACGCCGCACCGGTTCGACGGCGCGCGCGAGAATGTGAAGGTCTGTTGCTGAGTGCCGACGGCCTGACTCATAGCTTCACCTCCCCTGGCAGCGCCAGGCCAAGCGTAGACAGGATGCTCTCGAGCCGATGCCTGGCGCGGTCAAATGCGTCCTCGAAGCGAAGCACCTTGACTTTCGCTTGTGACCAGAGGGGCTGCAGCTGGCGAGCTGCCGTGACGCTATACGGCACCCAGGTCCCGAGCCACTCGCGCATCACTTGTTTGTTGGCGTCTCCGTGCTCGGGATCCTCGGCCAGCAGGCTGAGCAGCTCCGTCGTGTACCTCAGGCTGTGCTCGTAGTCGACCTCGGCCACGCCCACCACCGTCGGCGTGACGAAGTCGTTGTGCGGCGCCCCGGTTTGCATCACGAAGCCGCTGCGGAACAGCTCGCCCACCAGCGGCTCGTAGACGACGTTGGTGGCGAAGATCGCCTCGCACCAGTCGTCGACGGCCCCCAGGCGCTCGACGTTCTCCCGCGTCGCCCGCCAGATCGGGTCTTTGAGCCAGGTCTCCTTGTGCACCGAGCCGTCGAAACCGGGCACATGCTCGCTCAGCTCCAGATTGTAGAGCGCGAGGTCCTGGGCGTAGCGCAGCTTGTCCATGGCGTTGACGGAGATGGCGTTGTTGATCATGTTCGTCATGGCGTCGCGCTGCGCCTTGATGAACGTGTGCATCCCCAGATAGTGCTCGGGGTGCATCGTGGCGCTCACGTGCGTCTGCAGGATCTTGATCCAGGTGGCATCCCAGGTGTCGAACACCTTCCCGACCTTGGCGATCTCCAGGTTGCGCTGGATCTGGCGCTCGGTATTCGCCTGGCGGATGTAGATCGTGCGCTCCCACTCCTCGTTGGGATCGCGGAACGCGTGCCAGTCGGAAGACTTGACCTTCGTCCAGGTGGGACTGAACCCGGCCACCCCATTGGCGAAGGCGTAGACCCAGCCTTGCAGCAGATAGCGGTCGGGGTCAGGCTGAACGTCGACCGTAACATCTTCGTACACGGTCGCCTTGCGACCTTTGGGTGTGTAGTAGTTGAAGGACCGGCTCTCCGATCCGGCAAACTCCGAAGCGCCAGCTTCCGCGTACGTCGTCGTCAGCGTGGGACTCGTGGGACCCGTGGGACTCGTGGGCGTGCTAGCCATCGGTTCGCACCTCCATCGTCAGGCTCCTGTAGCGCGAGGGCCTACTCTACCTCGCCAGTAGGGGTGAACTTGTCATAGAAGATGCGGTCGGGGGTGATGCCCTTGCGGGCGAGCATTGGCAGGGCGGCGTCGATCATGGGCGGTGGTCCGCAGAGATAGGCCTGCAGCTGCGTTTGCCCCGCCGGCAGGGCGCGATCCACGATGTCGGTGATCAGGCCGGTCTCGCCCTCCCACTCGTCGTCCGGCCCGGCCATGGAGAGTGCCGGCACGAAGCGGAACCCAGGCAGCCGCGCCTCCAGGTCGCGCAGCCGGTCCAGGTAGAACAGGTCTTTCCGGTTCCTGGCCCCGTAGTAATAGGTGGCCTTGCGCGCGATGCCGCGTTCGGCCATATCGCAGAGCATCGACCAGATGGGCGCCATCCCCGAGCCGCCACCGATGCAGACGATATCGGCCTGCGACTGCTCGCGCAGCCGGAACGTGCCGTACGGCCCCTTCACCGTCAGCCGATCGCCCGCCGCGAGCCCCCCGTCCAGCAGGCCGGAGAACCGGCCGCCCGGAAAGATCTTGATGATGAACTCCAGGCGGTCGTCGGTGGACGGCGTGTTGGCCATGGAGTAGGCGCGCGACTCGTCGGTGCCGGGGATGTAAATGTCGACGTAGTGGCCGGACCTGAACAGCATCTCGCGCGGCTCGACGAGCTTGAGCGCAAGGCGCCGGATGTCATGAGTGAGTGGCTCGATCTCCTCGACCTCGGCCTGGAGGGTCTGCAGTGGGATGCCCGAGTACAGCATCTCCTCATCGAAGTTGATGAGCTCGACCTCCAGGTCGCTGTAGGCGAGGCTGCGGCACAACAGCACGTACCCCTCATCGCTCTCGAACTCGGGCAGCGCGAAGGTGGAGTACTTCTTCATCTCCAGGTCGCCGTCCAGCAGGAACGACTTGCACGCCGAGCACTGTCCCTCTTTGCAGCCGTGCATCAAGATCAAGCCCTGGCGGAAGGCGGCTTCCAGCACGGTTTCGCCTTCGTTGACTTCGATCTCGGCATTGACCGGGTGAAACCGGACCTTGTATGTCGCCATGCGCCACTCAATCCTTGTTCCGCTGGAGCGCGGTCGAGGCCGCGGAAGGGGTCGCCGGGCCCGCGCCCGACGCCCTCCCGCGGCCGCTGCAGCGCGGCTAGCTGATCACGAGCGCCTGGCGGCCGCTTCCTGCAGGCGCGTCTCGACCGCGTGGCGGGTCAGGGCGCCTTCGTATCCGTGGATGCCGGGTCCGCCCTTGCGGTACTCCTCGATGTGCTTCGCCCGCTGCTCGGGCGTCATCTGGTTGAGCACCACGTTCGGGCTCTTGAACTCCAGGCCCTTGAGATGGTCGACGGTCCACATGTACCGGTCGTCGAAGATCACGTGCGGCTGCGGCACGAGCGTCTTCTCATCGATGCGGACGAAGCCGAGGTCCCTGAGGATGTCGGGGACTTCCCATCCGTGGTACAAAGTCTCCCACTCGCGCTTGCCGCTGAGCTGTCCCATCGAAGGCGTCGGGCGGCCCATATAGGTCGGCCGGAAGGCCACCTTGTCGGTCCAGTGGCAGACTTCCGAGCAGTACGTGCGCGCCTGGCCGTCCACCACGTCCATCACAGTGTCCTCGCGGATCAGGCAGGGCACCATGCAGGTCCAGCAGCGGTGCGGGTAGACGTAGCCGTTGTCCTCGAAGGTGATCGGCTTGTGGCCATTGGGCTTGGCCATGTCGCGGTAGTTCTCCCACCACTTGCCGTACTTATTGTACCAGCCTGGGTACTTATGCTCGAACCACTCGAAGTCCTCATCGGTGAGCGGATCGATGCGCCAGAAGTTGACGGGCCAGCCATCGGCGAAGAACTGCGCCACTTCGTGGACGTAGCCCTTATTCCAGATCCGATTCCACGCCTCCTCGATGTCCTCGTGGTGGATCTTCAGGCCGTACTTCTCCAGCGGCATCAGGTAGCTGCGATAGTAGTCGTCGTAGATCCAGCGCCGCCACATCTCCGCGTAGCTGTCGCGGTCCTTGCGGCGGTCCTTGGTGCCGTACTCGATGAACGTGCCGATGGCCGCGTCGACGACGCAGTGGTTGTTCCAGAAGGCGTAGCGCAGGTCGCGCTCGAGGAGCGCCTGGTTATCCGAGTCGGCCAGCGCCATCAGCAGTGTCGCGTAGCCGTTGCTGATGTGGCGCGACTCGTCAGCCTGGACCGACAGGAAGACGGTGGGCAGCAGGTAGTCGCCGTTGGCGGCGGCCTCCGACGGCATGGCCACGAACAGGGTGTTGGTGAAGGCGGTCTCGGCGACGATCTGCAGGTAGATGCAGGCCGCCGTGATCGCATCGCCGGTGATGAAGCCTTCGGCGAACTGCCGCCCGATCGTCGCGGCATAGCACTTGCCGAACGCCCGCTCCGTGATGTCGAACCCGGCCGGATCGATGTAATTCTTCATGTAGAAGCGCTTCAGATTCATCTGGATCGTCGAGTGCCGGACCTCGTCGATCATCTGAAGCGCGAGGCCGTTGTGGATCTCGGGGTTGGGCACCGCCTCGATCAGCAGCGGCATGGCCCGAGCGGCGGAGATTTCGGGGAATGGAATGATGCTCAGGAAGAGCTTCTGCCATTCCATCCAGCGCGGCTGCACCTGGTGGAACATGTTGCCGCGCAACGCGCCGTCCATCGCACCGTAGACCCGGTCGTCCTTCTCCTCCTGCATGGGGAAATACGACTGCATGATCTGCTTGAGCGGATCCTTGCGGGGAGACTTGTCGAACTTGTAGTCGGTGGGCCACTTGGGGGGCTTGGTGACAAACGTCGGCTCCCAGGATAGTTCCTGAATCTTGGCGTGTGCCCTTGTGAGGCTGGTGCGAGGCATAAAGTTCTCCTGTTCTGGCATGCGGGCGATTACCGCATGCCGGAACTCGATGCAACTCATCCTGCCCATGCGCTATTCGAAGCGTTGGCTCCTACATGGCCGCACTACCTGCACTGACGGGTCACCGTATTGGCACGGCTCGCCTGCGATCTGGTCGACGCTGAGGACGTGCGCGACGCTGGCCGCTCATCCGAGGGGGGGGTGTCTCGATGCAGACACAACCCCTCACGCTACCATAACATGGGGGCATGATCGCGCACCGGCGGAATTTTCGGCATGCGAAACGCGTCGCGCAACACGTACAGTCTAGATCGGGCTCCGCGGGATCCAAGGACGTCTCGCGGTGCAGGTGGTAGAAGTGGTAGAGCGTGCCCCATAAGCCCGCTCGGCGGTCGTGCATGGCTCGTACGGTTACTTTGACCTTGAACGGGATATCGCCTATTAGCCGTCAGACTTCGACGGCGGCAGACACGCCGACGGCAGCGAGCAGGTCCACATTGGCCGCCATCTCGTTCACAAGCCGCACCGTCTCGACGCTCACCTGCGTCACCTTACCTACCAGCCGCGCGATGTACTGCTGGTCGTCGTCGGAACCCACGCGGTTGGGGTCACTCACGATGCCGCTGCGGCTGTCGGTGCTGACCTGATACTGATCAATCACCCATTCCAGCGCCG
>CAYQFU010000051.1:3289-25927 GCA_964416775.1 uncultured Ktedonobacterales bacterium | reverse complement strand
TGGGCAATGATGCGACCGATCCATATTGCCAGGCCGAAGGTGACGACGCCGCCGGCGATCATCGTCACCAGCGCCGGCACACGACTCGCCCCCTGCGGCAGCCAGGAGCCCTGGTACTGCCGGATGGTGGCGAAGAACGAGAACCCGAACAGGCCGAGTAGCAACACCACGACGATCCACGGCCCGGCGACGGGGATCCAGCCGAGGCCGAAGAGGATGGCCGCCAGCAGCACGACCAGGACGACCACAGGAGCGTAGCGCCCGAAAATCTGCGTCATGCTCAGCGCGGCCTGGAGCGGCGCGAGCCAGGTGAGACGGCCAGAGCTGCGGCCGGCCTGGAGGAACGATCTGTAGGCCTGGCCGAAGCGGCGCTGCTTGAGGTAAATGCGCCCGCGCAGACTCTCGATGTTCGAGGCCGGGAGCATGACGGGGTTGAGCTCCTGAGCGCGATTGAGGGCGGCCAGGGCTTCGTCGTAGCGGCTCACCTCGATGAGGGCGTTGGCCAGGGTGAAGTGCGCGGCGAAGAGCGTATTGTCGTAGCGCAGAGCCGATTCGCTGGCGGTGACCGCACCCTCGTAGTCCTTGTCGGCGAGCAGCACCATGCCGCGGATGAGGTGAGCCGCCGGCAGGCGCGGCTCCAGGCGGCTGGCCTCTTCGGCCTCCAGCCGAGCGTCCTTGAGGTTGCGGCGGGCGGCCAACACTTCCGCCAGTTGCACGCGGGCGCGGCCCGAGCGCGGCTGCAGGTCCACGGCGCGGCGCGCGGCCTCCTCGGCGGCCTCCAGGCTCTTCTGGGTCTGCTTTTGCGTCAGCGCGCCCGAGAGGAGCAGGAAAGCGTCCGCATTTTTGGGCTGGTCTCTGGTGAGGCGGCGCGCTTCGACGAGCGCTTCGTCCACCAATTGCATCTGCAACAGCGCCTGGGCCAGCAGCAGGCGCGAAGAATGATCATCGGGCTTGCGTTCCAGACGCTTGCGCAGCAGGCGCACCGCCTCATCCGGGCGGTTGCTCTGCAGGGCCAGCTTGGCCCGGTTGACGTCGCCACCGGGCATCCCGCCCATGCTGCCGCCGGGACCGCCGCGATATACCATGCGACCCATCGAGTGCGGACTCTCTCTCTTTCATACCAAACCACGCGTTCATCTTATTATCGTACTGACCCGCACTCCACGTAAAGCCTCTGGGCAGAGAATCCTGCGGCGTTACAGCCACCCTTTTTGCTCGGCCATGCGCGCCGCTTCGATGCGATTGTGCGCGCCCAGCTTCTGGATGGCGACGGAGAGGTAGTTGCGCACGGTCCCTTCCGAGAGCGCCAGCTGGTCGGCAATCTCGGCAATGCTGGCGCCGCCAGCGGCCACCGCCAGCACGGTGCGCTCGCGCTCGGTGAGCGGGTTCTCGCCCTCGCTGAGCGCGCCCAGCGCCAGCGTGGGGTCCACCACGCGCTCGCCCGCCATCGCGCGACGGATGGCGCCGGCAAGCTGCGCCGCGGGTGCGTCCTTGACCAGGAAGCCGACGACGCCACTCTCCATCGCGCGGCGCAGATAGCCGGGCCGGCCAAACGTCGTCAGGATCAGCACCCGGCACTCGGGTACCTGAGCATGGAGGAGCGCCGCCGCATCCAGCCCGCTGCCGCCAGGCATCTCGATGTCGAGCAAGGCTACGTCGGGGTGAGTCGTCAGCGCGGCCGAAAGCACCTCGTCGCCGCGCGCCACCTCGGCGACGATCTCGATGTCCCCTTCGAGCGCGAGCAGCGCGGCCAGCGCGCCGCGCACCATTGCCTGGTCCTCAGCCAGCAGCACGCGAATCATGCATCTTCCTCCTGTGAGCGTGGCGCGGCGTGCGCCATAGAACCCGCGGCATTGGCATCCACATCACCGTGGCTCGCCAGCGGCAGACAGATGAAGAGGCGGAAGCCGCCATGGGGCTCTGGCCCGGTCTCAAAGCGCCCATCCAGCCGCGTTACCCGCTCGCGCAGACCCGCCAGACCGGAGCCAGCGCTGGCCGGCGTCCTCACGGCGTCGTCATCTGGCGCGGCCGGCACGGCCGGTACGAGTGCCTTCTGTCCGCCGTCGGTGACCGTGAGGCAGACCGCATCCGTCTGTGCGGTGAGGCGGATATGACACCAGCGCGCGCGACTGTGGCGGATGACGTTGGTCACGCCTTCGCGCACGGCCCACGACACCACTGTCTCTACTCGGGTTGGCAGACGGGGCTCGCGCGAGCCTGCGCCCATCGCGCCCTCAAGTGCGTACTCGATGCCGGCGGCGGTGAGCAGCTCGCGCGCCGCATGCAGCTCGCTGGCCAGCGTGGGTTGGCGATAGCCCGCGACCGCCTCGCGCACTTCCTGGAGGGCGGTGCGCGAGATACTCTCTACCTCGCGGATCTCGGCGGCCGCGCGCTCGGGAGAGATCGTCACCAGCCGCCCGGCCAACTCGCTCTTGAGCGCGAGCAGCGAGAGGGTATGGCCCAGCAGGTCGTGCAGATCGCGGGCGACACGCAGGCGCTCGGCGTCCGCGGCGAGCCGGGCGATCTCCCGCTGGGCGGCATGCAGCGCCACAATGGTCGCGACGAGGCGCGCACGGGTGGAGGTGATGAAGCCGGCGGCGATGACGAGCAGCGCGAGGACGAGCGCGGCGTACCAGTCCATCCCAAGGAGTATGCCGAGGACGAGCACGAGCAAGGCCAGCACCCAGACGAGACGTGTCACCGGCCAGACCGAGGGCGGAGCCGCGCCCACGCGCACGCTGACGAACACCACCAGCAGCAGCCAGGTGGGGCCGTCGAGCACGGCGAGGCCAATAGCAATCGCCGTGAGAACGGCCAGCCCGCTCCACAGGCGCCACCACGTCGAGCGCGCTGTCGCGGCCTGGGCGGGAGCGCGAGCGAGCGTCATCCAGACGTAGACGACCGCGAACACCACCAGCCCCGCGAGCGCGCTACCCAGCTGCAGCGGCGTGGGATGATGCTGTAGCAGCCTGGTGAGCGGCTCCGCGAGGCTAATGAGCCAGAACACGCCGACCAGGCTGGTGGACCGCGGACCGTCGCTCCAGCGATGCAGCAAACCCTCCAGCCAGCCGGACGGCACGGCATCGTCCGCCAGCTCCTCGCCGCGCGCCTCGCCGTCCATCACCGTCTTCGCTTTCCCCGTGGGCATTCGCGCGCTCGCTCCTGATCGCACCGACCAGTGAGATGACGTCGCCCTGGTCCGCATCATCATCATACTATGCTATCCGAACAGGTGCCGCGTCTCACGCCGATAGGCGTTGAGCGCGGCGAATGCGAAGACGACGCCGTAGATGAGCAGCCAGCGCAGCGCGTCGCCGAGCGGCGGCGTCTGGGCGCCGACCGCGTTCCAGGCCAGCTGCGCCATCCAGTAGAGGGGGAGATCAGCCGCCAGGTGCTGGATCACATCTGGCAACGCGTTGATCGGGACGAAGATACCCGAGGCGAATGAGAGCAGTAGGAAGAGCAGGTTGGTGATGGGCGCGGCGGCAGTGGGACTTGCCCGGTAGCCAATCGCCAGCCCCAGCCCGATGAAGGGAATCGCGCCCGCGAGCAGCCGGCCGATCAGCGACGCCCAGGCCCCCGGCGCAAGCTGCACGCCGCCCCAGGTGGCGGCGAACACGCAGAGCGCAAGCAGCATGACCAGCGCGAAGAGCAGGGCCGTGAGCACCTTGGCGAGCACGGCAACCAGGCCGGGCAGCGGTGTGGCGCGCATGAGCACCTGCACACGCTGGCCGCGCTCCACGGCGACGCGCACGCCGAACGAATACAGCATCACGCTCACCACACCGTACGTGGCAAATGAGGCCAGTACGTAGGCGCTGGCGCTCACGCCCGCGATCTGGGCGTCGCCGCTCCGCGTCGCGCCGAAGAAGGCGAAGAGCAGGATGGGGAGGGTAAGGCTGGAGAGCAGGAAGCTGGGCGTCCTCAGCAGGCTGAGCACCTCGGCGGACGTCTGATGCCAGAGCATGAGGACGACTGGCGCGGCGGTCTGATGGGGCGCCACGGCAGTGCTGTTGGGTATCGTGGTGGCCATGGGCTACCTCCTTATGCGTGAGCGTTCTGCGTCAACGCGATGACCGCTTCTTCCAGACTGGCACCGACCACTTCGAGATTGCTCAGTGTGGCGCCGCGCGCAAAGAGCGCCTGGAGCACGACTTCTGGATCAGGCGTAAGCAGGCTGGCATGCTCCGGCGTGAGCTCCAGCTGCCGCACGGGAAGCCCGGCGAAGGCGGCTTCGTCCAGCGGGCGCGCCAGATCGAAACGTACGCGCCGGCCGGCGACGCGCGACTTGAGCGCGGTGGGCGTGGCGTCGGCAATCACCTGGCCGCGAGCGATGAGCAGGACGCGCTCGGCGAGAGCATCCGCCTCCTCCAGATAGTGGGTGGTGAAGAGGACCGTCTTGCCCGCCTGAGCGAAGGCGCGGATCTGCGTCCAGAAGGCGCGGCGCGCCTCCACGTCCAGCGCCGCGGTGGGCTCGTCGAGAAAGAGCACATCGGGATCGCCGCAGATGGCGAGCGCGAAGTAGAGCCGCTGCCGCTGCCCACCTGAGAGCGCGCTCGTGCGCGCGCCGGCCTTCTCCTCCAGCCCGGCCAGCGCCAGGACCTGCCGCGTGGGGAGCGGATGCGGGTAATAGCTGCGGAAGAGCGCGACGGTCTCACGCACGCTGAGCGTGGGCGGCACGCCGGACTCCTGCAACATCACCCCGCACCGGCTGCGGGTATGGTGCTCGCGCGGGTCGAGCCCCCACAGCCGGACCTGCCCGCTCGTCGGTGGGCGCAAGCCGAGCAGCAGGCTGATGGCGGTGGTCTTGCCCGCGCCATTGGGTCCCAGCAGCGCCACGACCTCGCCCTGGCGCACGCTGAAGCTAACGTCACGCAGTGCCTCGACCGAGCCAAAGCGCTTCGAGACGCGCTCGAAGGTGACGACGGTCTGGCTCGACTGGGTTGACCGCTCGTCGCCAGCGCCCACCCTCCGCACGTCGATGCTCTGTGTCACCGCTGATGCTCCCTTCACGTCTGTTTCCCCGCTTCTCTCTCCCCGCTCGGTCTCTTCGCGTTGTGGCGGGCAGGGGAGGTGCGATCGGGTTCCATCTCGAAGTGTAGCTATGAACCGGGCCGAGCAATAGTGAAGAGCGTCAGCAGGTAGAGATGACAGTTGTCACATGCGTGGCGTGGAGGCGATGGAACTTGCGCCATCCCGCCGCGCGTGGTATTGTTTGAGTATCAATATATTGGGACGTCAAGTGAGGCATTCCATGGTAACCGAGCAATTGGTGGAAGACCTGCTCACGCTCTGGCGCCTGTTGCGCCGGGCCACGCACCCCGTGTCGCGAGACGAGATGACCCCCGAGCAATACTGGCTGCTGCGCGTGCTCAACCGGCGTGGGCCGCTGAGCATCGGTGAGCTCGCCGATGCGCTGGGCATCTCGCCGAGCTCGGCCACCACCGCCTGCAAGCGGCTGGAGCGCGTGGGCTGGGTGCGGCGCGAGCGCCAGGCCGCGGACGAGCGGATGGTGCATGTGGCGCTGACCGACGAGGGGCTGGCACAGATCGAGATCGGACGGCGGCGGCGGCGCGACCTGCTGGCTGGGCTGCTTGGCGTGCTGAGCTCTGAAGAGCAGGAGCAGATGCAGCGGCTGATCGGGCGTATCCTGACCGCCGCTGACGAGCGCGAGGCGGCGGGGGTAGGCGTGACGGATGCTGCAGACCCAGTGAGAGGGTGCAATTGACGATGAGCGACATGATCGCAGTGGATGATCTCGTGCGCCGGTTCGACCAGCAGATTGCCGTCAACCACATCTCCTTCCACGTGGCGGCGGGCGAGGTGTTCGGGTTGCTCGGGCCCAACGGCGCGGGCAAGAGCACGACGGTCAAGATGTTGACCACTCTGCTGCCTCCGACCTCGGGCCGCGCGAGCGTGGCGGGATACGACGTGGTGCGCCAGGCCGCGCTCGTGCGCCGCGCCATCGGCTACGTGCCGCAGGCGCTCTCCGCCGATGGCACACTGACCGGCTATGAGAATTTGCTGCTCTTCGCCAAGCTGTATGATTTGCCCGCCCGGCAACGGGCGACGCGCGTACGCGACACGCTGGAATTCATGGGGCTTGGCGACGCGGGCGAAAAGCTGGTGCGCACGTATTCGGGCGGCATGATCCGCAGGCTGGAGGTGGCGCAGGCGATGCTGCACGAGCCGCACGTGCTCTTTCTGGACGAGCCGACGGTCGGGCTCGACCCGGTGGCGCGCCGGGCGGTCTGGGACCACCTGGTGAAGGTGCGCGCCGAGACCGGCATGACCATCTTGCTGACGACGCACTACATGGAAGAGGCTGACAGCCTCTGCAACCGGGTGGCGATCATGCATCAGGGCAAGATCGCCGCCATCGGCACGCCCGCTGAGCTGAAGGCCGCCATCGGCGGCGAGGGCGTGACCCTGGACGATGTCTTCGCGCATTACGCGGGGGACAAGCTCGAAACTGGAGGCAGCTACCGTGAAACTTCACGATCCCGCCGTGCAGCCCAACGCCTTGGCTGATGTGGCCGCGCTCCCGCTGCCCCCGCGGCAGTCGCCCGTCGTGGCCGTCACACGCTTCATCGCCAAGACGCTGACGATCGCAGAGTCTGAGGTGCGCAAGCTGCTGCATGATCCCACCGACGTGATCACGCGCGCGGTGCAGCCGGTGCTCTGGCTGCTCATTTTCGGTGAGGTGTTCACCCGGGTGCACGCCATTCCCACCGGCGGCGTGAGCTATCTCAGCTTCATGTCGCCCGGCATTCTGGCTCAGAGCGTCCTGTTCATCTCGATCTTCTACGGCATCGCGATCATCTGGGAGCGCGATCTGGGGGTGGTCCACAAGTTCCTGGCCAGCCCCACGCCCCGCGCGGCGCTCGTGCTGGGCAAGGCACTCTCCGCGGGCGTCCGATCGGTGCCGCTCGCGCTGATCATCTATCTGCTGGCCCTGGTGCTGGGCGTGCAGATGAACTGGAATCCGCTGGCGCTGCTGGGCGTGCTGCTGATGGTCGGGCTAGGCGCCATCTGCTTTTCGACGTTCTCGGTGATCATCGCCTGCCTTGTGCGCACGCGCGAGCGGGTGATGGGCATCGGGCAGGTGCTGACGATGCCGCTCTTCTTCGCCAGCAACGCCATCTACCCCATCCAGATGATGCCGCCGGTGCTGCAGGTCGTCGCGCGCGTCAACCCGCTGAGCTACGAGGTGGACGCGCTGCGCGCGATGATGCTGGCGGGAGGCACGGCAGACATCAACCTCGGCCTCGACTTCGTCGTGCTGCTAGTGACGGCGACTGTCCTGGTGCTGATCGCCGCGCGGCTCTACCCGCGCCTCGCGCAGTAGCAGGCCGCCAACGCAAGCCCCTCCTCTGCTACGGCGGAGGAGGGGCTTGCGCATGTAGCGCGCGGATGCCTCCAGCTGCGCGTGCGGCAGAGCGCGCAACCATCCCTTGACAAGCGCTCACCGCTCGGGTACTCTATCCACATCGTCTATATCCAATGTGGATAGATGGGCGGGAGGCACGTGGTGGCTGCGGAACACGACATCGGGGACCTGCTGCCCCTGACGCCTGCGGTCTTTCACATCTTGCTGGCGCTGGCGGGCGGCGAGCGCCACGGCTACGGCATCATGCGGGAGATCGCCGCCAGTAGTGGGGGAGAGCTGCGTATCGGGCCGGGTACCCTCTATCGCTCGATCAAACAGATGCTCGCGCTGGGACTGATCGCCGAGTCGGAGGCGCGGCCCGATCCCGAGCTGGACGACGAGCGGCGCCGCTATTACCGGTTGACCGACTTCGGCATACGTGTGGCGCGGGCCGAGGCGGCGCGGCTGGAGCGGCTGGTGAGCGAAGCGCGTGCGCGGAGGCTATTAGGGGGCACGGGCGAGGCGCGGCCGGGTGTGATCGGAGGCGGATCATGAGAGCGACACGTTCCCCGGCGCGACCCCCTACCCGGCGCATCGTGGCGCTCTCGGATCGTCTCTATCGCGTGCTGCTGCTGGCGTGCCCGGCCGAGTTCCGACGGACGTATGGCGCCGAGATGGCGCAGGTGTTTCGCACGTGTTGTCGCGAGGCCGAGCGCGCGGGTGGCGCGGGCGGGGTGCTCCGCCTCTGGCTGCCGACTCTGCGCGATCTGGCCGCCACGGCGCTCGCCGAGCGCCTTGCGGGAGGTGGAGGCATGGCACGGTCTTGGGTGCTGCGCGGGACGGCGCTGGTGGGGCTGGTGGGCGGCGCGCTCTGGCTGCTGTTGTGGGGTGTGGGCCTAGTGTTGGGAGGCCTGGCGACGATTCAAGGGCGGGCGTTCGTGCCCGGCTTGTTTGCCATGGTGGCGCTGCCGTCCGTGTGAGCTTTCTTCCTGATTGGGCTGGTGGGACTGCATCTGCGGCTGGCGGAGCGCGGCGGCTGGCTCATCTGGCTGGCGTTCGTGGTCGCCGCGATGGGCGCGCTGATGCTCTTTGTGGGCGGCGTGGGCATGGGCTACGTGTGGTACTCGAACATGGGGGTCGAGCACCACCTGTGCGGCTTCTCGGCGGCGTGCCAGCAGACCCAGCTGATTGAATATTACCTCTATGAGATGGACTTTCTGGGGTATCCGCTGCTAGGCGCAGGGATGATCTTGAGCGGTATTCTGGCGGTGCGCAGGCGGCTGTTGCCGCGCCACAACGCGCTGGTGCTGGTGCTGGGCGTGTTGGTTGCCGCGCAGTACTTCTTCACCGACATGGGCGCGCCCTCGATCCTGCGCAACACAGGGCTGCCTGGTCTGCTCGTGATGGCTATCGAGACTGTCGCATTCATCGTCATCTGGAGCGTTGGCTGGATCACGCTGGGCCGCCAGCTATGGGCGAAGCCAGCGGAGACGCCGCCTGCGTCTGGCACGCAGATGGCGCCGGCTGTCGGATCCTAGCCTCCCAGCCCGGCAAGGAGCTGGTACCTGCTCACCTCCTTCCTGTAGCGGACGGGAAGGGGGTGAGCCCGTGTATGTGCCGAAACCCGGCATGCTCTACGTGGGCAGATGGCCCATCCTCTTCGCGTGCAGCTGCTTGCGGTGCTCGGCGGTGATCATAGAGTTGAGGGCCGCGAGTATCACGAGATTCAGCGCCAGACCCGTCAGCGCTTCGAGCTCCTGGCTGTAGAAGAGGAATACCTGGACCAGGAAGATGGACACCAGGATCGCGCGCTTGAACCAGCGGTCCGCGCTCAAGCGGGAGCGGCGGAGCGAGAACAGGCCAATCGCGGCCAGGACGGCCGACAGGATGAACGAGACAAAGAGACAGCGCTGGACGAACTGGCTCGTGCCGCTTACCTCCGTCACCTGTACGAAGGTCGACGGCAGACGCACCACGGCTGTGGCGGCGTAGGTCAGGATCACCAGCGCGAGCAGCGCGGCCGCGGCGACCACGTAGACGACGAACGCGACCAGCAGCAGCACCCTGAACCCAGGTGACTCGACGATCCGATGGTAGAGCGCATCGCACGAGGCCGCGAACCGGGCAAGGGCTCCCGGCTGGCGCGGGGCGGGCGCCGGCTCGACGCGCTCGATGGCATCCGCGAGGGCAAGGAGCAGCGGATCTGATGTGTGGCCGGCGGTATGAAGCAACCGCACGGCCTCGGCACACTCGGCGGGATCTCCGCCCCGCAGCACGACCTCCTTGACCTCGTCGAGCGCGTTGGCGATGCGCTCGCGCTGCGAGAAGCGGCGGCGCTCGATCAGCCGCGTGCTGACGAAGAGCAGCACGAAGACACTGTAGATGATGGCGATCGTTGGCTGGAAGAAATAGTTGTTGTCGCTGGTGATGAACTTCCCCAGCTCGTCGATGAAGGTGCCGAACCCGATGCCGCCCAGGATCGCGGCGATGTGCTTCACGCGGCGGCCCAGGAACGCCAGCAGCATGATGAGCGCGACGAGCATGAAGAGACCGCCCCAGAGCATGTGGGCAATGTGCAGGCCGGCGCCGCCCAGCTGGGGGAAGCCCGTCAACCTGAGGTAGAAGCGGATGGCGAGTATCGAGACGACAGCCGCGACGAGGAAATTTTCGAGCAGCATGCCGAGGGCGACGTTGCGCGCGAACCCGTACATCCCCCATCGTTTCGCGTTGCCGATCATACCGATCACCTGCCCCGCGGCATCGAGTGGCTGCGACACGGTCGTCTGTGTAGCGTCCCCATGCGAGATCCAGCAGACCTGAGTGATGGATGGCGGCTGTGTCCCCCGTCATCATCATATGCACACGCATCATACGCATACGTGGGGCAGCGCGGTCGGGGCGCACAACGCGATGGAATAGGCGGCGCTCTGCCGCACGGGCGCATGATGCCGGCGAAGAGGTCGGCGCCTCTGGCGGCTGATGGCGGGCAGCGTGTGATATCGACTTCGGATGAATGGGTTGCAGATGCGCCGGGCGGGCGCATAGCCATGCGTGCCAGGCGGGCGCATAGCCATGCGCCCCCACGGCGTGGGCGAAGGGGTCACCAGCATCCGGCGTGGAGGAAGAGAGCACCGGAATACGGTGTGAGCGGAGCGCGACCCCGCCGCGAGGCAAGGAGGCAGGGCACACCAGCGATCAGCGATTCGTTTCGCGGCGGACGAACAGGGCGGTTCCGGCGAGCATGAAAACGACGAACATCAGCACCATCGTGATCAGGTTCGTCATCGGGTTGAGCAGTACCACCGTGTGGTACTCGGGCCGCCCAGCGTACATCACGTCGCGGATCAAGTCGACCACATAGCGCATCGGAGAGAGGCGCGAGAGGATCTCCAGGTACCAGGGCATCACGGCGATCGGGGCGAAGACCCCCGCGAGGAAAAACTGCGGCAGCAGCAGGAAGTTGAAGATCTGGTTCGCGGCCTGCTGGCTGTTGATCAAGGACATGGCGAGCAGCCCAAATGAGCCGCCGAGCAGGCACGACACGAGGGCCACGGGCACCAACAGCGCCAGCTGTGGTGGCGAGATGGACACGCGCAGCACCAGGGCGAAGACGATCAGCGGAATCGCCTGGATGATCGCCACCATGGTCTCGCCCACGATCTTGCCGAAGACGATCGTGTAGCGCGAGACTGGCGAGACGAATATCTCCTGCGCGAAGTCGTTTTGCCGGTCGTCGAGTAGCGACGCGAGGCCCTGCACGGACGACTGGAAGATGGTCATGCCCAGCACGCCGGTGAAGGTGAAGCCGATGAAGCTGAAGTTGGCCGCCCTGCCGAGGTTGAGCTGCACCGTCCCGCCGAATAGGAACATGATCAGAAACGGGAAGAGGAATGACCCGACGAGCCGGCTTCGATCGCGCAGGAATTTGAAGACGTCGCGCGCGGCGATGGCGGCGATGGCGCTGAGCTCAGTCATTGGCGAGGATCCTCAGGTACACATCGTCGAGGCTGGCCTGCCGCGTGCGCATGACGGTGAGCGGCGTGTCGAGCGAGCGCACGACTTCATAGGCTGACCGACCATCGAGGTGGACGAAAAACGGTCCGTTCCCTTCACACCGCACGGCAAGCCCGACCAGCTCGTGCCGGAGCGCTTCGCGGTCTGCGGCGTCGAGCTCCAGAGACTCCCCGCCGAGCTGCGCCTTGACCTGGCTGGGCGATCCCTGTGCCACGACCTGCCCGCGATTGAGGATCAGGATGCGGTCGGCGGCCTCCGCCTCCTCCAGGTAATGGGTGGTCAGGACGATGGTGGTTTCGTGGCGCTGGCGAATCTCCGCCAGATAGGTCCAGAGGCTGCGCCGGCTCGCGACATCCAGGCCCGCCGTTGGCTCGTCCAGGAACAGCACGCGAGGGCGATGCAGCAGCGCGCGCACGATCTCCAGCTTGCGACGCATCCCGCCGGACAGCGTCCGGACGGGCCGGAACAGGTCGGACTCCATGGCGAGGACCGCCGCTATCTCAGCGATCTGCTCATGGTACTTGGCTGGCATCAGCCGGTACGAAGGCCGGTACGGAAAGAGGCCGTAGAGAATCGCGTGGAGCCTGACGTTCTCCTCGCCGGTCAGATTCATGTCGAGGCTTGGGTTCTGGAAGATGATGCCGATCTGCTTGCGCACGGCGGCTGGGTCTCTGCGTGCGTCCATACCGGCGATGCGCACCGTCCCGGATGTTGGCGCAAGTGTGGTAGTGAGGATCGAGATGGTGGTCGTCTTGCCGGCGCCATTGGGGCCGAGGAGGGCGAAGAACTCGCCGGCGCCGACGCCGAAGCTGATGCCATCGACGGCGTTCCGCTGCGCGCCCCGATAGCGCTTGATGAGCTGCTCGACTTCGACGACGTCCACCACGGTCGCACCTCCGCGCGAGCTCGGCGACCTCACCCGTAAATCGCCACACTGATCGAGACCAGGCATCAGGCACGCTCGAGGACGCGAGCAAACGCCTGCATGTAGCGCGGGTCATTCCGGTGGTTGCGCAGCACCCAGTACTCGGCTCCCCAGAAGAGGTATGCGTAGAGGGGCACAGGCCCATGCCGCGTCCAGTTCACACATTGATTATAATTCTCGATCACCTGCTCCGGCATACAGCTATACATGCCCCGCGCATTCGGACTGGGGGGCGTCGTTACGGTCTCCCACGGCTCCGCCTGGCCCTCGGAGACCATCAGCTGCCGACCAGGCGCGGCAGCCCATGCGAATAGCTGCTGCCGTCTGCGCTGTTGCCCCAGGCTCTTGCTGCCGTCCAGGTACACCGTCCTCGCGCCGAGGCGCACCAGCGCGTGGCGGGGGTAGTAGTCGATGCCCACGATATCGGCCAGTCGCTGCGCCGCCGACAAGGAGTCGCCCTGGTCTCGAGTGCGCCACCACTGCTGCGCGCGCACCAGCGAGGATGTGGGCAAGAAGCCGTTCATCATAATGGGTCTGGTCGGGTCGGCTGTTCTGACGGCCTCCACTTCGTGCTGGACGAAGGCGGCAGCCAGACGCCAGGAGTGCTCTATGCCGAGGGGGTCCAGGGCTTCGTGCTCGACTTGCCAGGCGACGATGGCCTTGCGATCCCGGTACCGCTCCACGATGCGCGTGACGAATGCCGTCGCGGCCGAGAGCAGCGACTGGTGGGTGGCCGGCTCGACGAGCGCGCCTTCGCGCAAGGGAGTCTTCAGCTGGTGCGCTGGCACGAAGAACTCGGGATAGCCGAACGTCTTCACGGCGCCCACGTTGAGGATGATCTGTTTTCCGGCGCGTTCAGCGGCTGCGATCTGCCAGTCGAGCTCATCGGGATAAAACCGGCCGGGCTCAGATTCGATGCGATTCCAGTAGGCTCCCAGGCGAATGAGCTGAAAGGGATAGGCGAGCAGAGTTCCCAGGGTCGCGCGAGCGTCCAGTCCGAGGGCATCGACCTGTGGCGGGCGAAAGCTGATGCCGAGCAGCGTCGAGCCGCGTGGCTCGACGGGCATCCGCTGCCATCGGTCCGTCAGCGGACGCATGGCGCGCGCGACTCGCACTTCCGATACGAGAGGCAACATCGGCAAGCTCCCGTTCATCCAGCCGACCCAGGCGTGACATCGCGCGCGCGACGCCGTGCATGCCAGGCGAGTGGAGCGAGCAGGGCCTTGACCAGGAAGGCCGGTATATTGGGTACGGCGACCTCGGGCTGGAAGTCGAGCAACAGGCGCGCGAGGTCCGAGAGCCGGGGAAGGCGGGTGCCGTGGAGCTGCCCTGCCTGGCCCATCGCCTCGGTCGTCTCGAACAGCTCCTCCGTGCGCAAGGCGGGCCGCACCTCTACGCGTGCGTGTGCCTCCTCGGCAGCGGCATTGCCAAACCAATGCGCCTTCCCAGCCGGGATGAGCACAGTCTCGCCTGGATGCGCCAGGATGGTGCGGCGGCCGAGGCGGAACCGCATCAGACCAGCCAGCACGGTAAATTGCTCTTCCTGGATGGGATGGACGTGACGGGCGGGAACATGACCGCCAGGAGGCAGGAAGAGGTCGAAGACGAGCAGCTGGCCATCTGTCTGCTCGCCGCTCTGGCGGATGACGATGCGCTCACCGCTGATCGGATTGACGATCACGCGCCCGGCTGCCTCGATTTGCCCACTGCTGGCCACGTGGGTCGGTTCGCCCGATGGCTCGGCACGCGCCGGTTCAGGCCCGCCGGTTAGCGACGCGCTCATCTCGGTCAGTACGGCCGGGATGACCGGCGCCACTCTCTCATGCTGATTCGTCATGCCCACCACTCCACCTCGACAACGACACAATTCCAGGCCCGAACGTCCGATGCCAGCCGCCGCGTCTTGGCATTCGGTCAGCTCCAGGATACAGATGGGTCGTCACCCACGCATCAGGGTACCACGTTCGCGGCGACGGGTTGGGGTGATGCACTAGAGGTCCTTTCCGTGATGAGGGTGGGAGGGACGGAAGACGGTCGTCCGCAGCAGCAGGAAGCTCATGGTGGACGCGGCGAGCATGGCGCCCAATTTGGCGAGATTGCTGGCGACCAGCGTCGAGAGGCCCGCCGAGGGCGGGATCATGCCGGTCACACCGAGGAGGATCAGATTGTTGGTCACCACGTTCAGCGCTGCCTGCCCCGCGAAGAGCACGCGTTGGCGAGGACGATGCGTCACCTGCGCACGAAAGGTCCAGCGGGTGTTCCACAGCCAGCTGTTCAGGATCGCCAGCGAGACCGCAAGCGTGTTGTCGAGGAGCAGCACGAGCGGGTTGCGCGTCGGGTGGGCCAGCAGCAACAGGTGCAAGATGCCCAGATCCACCAACGCGTTGCTCAATCCGACGACGCAGAAGCGGATGTATTGCATCGCGATGGCCGAGCGGCGCAGGCGCGCCCGCTTCTGGGACGCGATCAAGGCGGTGGTGACCTGAGACGTGGGTTGCCAGGCTGTCGAGGAGATAGTAGCGATCGTTTGGTCTGCCCCTCTGCACGACACCGGGAAGTCGATGAGCGATTCGTGTGATGAGCTGCAATTTGCTACGAGACGGTTTGCAGCCATAGACATCTATTCCATTCTCCCCTCTGTCCATGATGGCCAATCATCATGCGGACCGAACTGGGTTGCACGCTCCTGGGGCTGGCGGATGCTCCGCGCCCGGGCGTGGCTCGTTATGCCGGAGTCCTCTTGGCAGCGGTCGCCGACACGAACGCGGCTACCAACTGCTGCCAGGGGGACACTGGCACATGGTCCGTTGGCGCCGCCGTGAGGGCGACCGTTGGCGCCAGCCCAGCCTGTCGCAGTGGTGCGGCGGTAGCTGTATCGAGAGCGATCAGCGGGATGGTCCGCAACACCACCGCCGGCTCCTGCCTCAAAGCAGCCAGGCCCGCGAGCACTCCCTCGGCCATGACGGCGCTCATGCACATGAGGGCGTCAACGCGCCTGTCCGTCAGAATATGCCGCAGCGATTGGCCGTCAACTGGATGGGCAATCGACCGGTACGCGCTGACCTGGTCCACCTCGGCCCCGCGCTGGCGCAGCGATGCCGCCAGTGTGTCACGCGTCTCTTCGCCGCCCAGCAGCAGGATGCGCTTCCCGGCCAGATCTCGCAGCCCCGCCGCGACATCATCGGCGAGTACTGCCTCTGGAACCAGTTGAGGTGGCAACGTGGCGAGCTCCCGCGCTTGGGCCGTCACGGGGAAGAGCATCGCGATGTGGATGCGGCGGCAGGCGTCCGGTCCAAGACCGAGCGCGGCAAGCCGTTTTGCGAACGCGTGCACACCGGCCAGGCTGGTCAGCACGACGCAGTCATAGCGGCTCAGGAGCAGCAGCGAGGCATCGAGCGCGGTGGTGGCGCCAATCGGGACGGTGACGCTGGCAAAGAGCGGCGTCACGCGTGCCCCCGCCGCTTCGAGATGGGGCGTCAGGATCGGCGCCTGCTCAGATGACCACGTCAGGGCGATGTGCCGGCCGGCAAGCGGTCCGCCTCGCACCGATGGCGCGTCACGCGCGCTCATGGAGTGTGGTTGTGGGAGGATTGCGCTTTCAGAGTACATAGAGCGCATGCCTGTGTTCCCTTCGTTCATCTGGCGCGTGCGGCGGCGCTCCTGTGTCCGTCCAGCGCTGCCCGTGCGCCCGGCGTCAGCAGCAGGACCAGGCCGACGACGAACACGGCCAGCATCACAAAGTGGTAGGTGTGGTTGAAGGGCGTCGTACCGGTACGCGTGGCCCAGATGCCGAGCAGGAAGCCCGCTATGGCGAAGAGATGTGCGCCGAGCGCGGCCGACCATGCCCACGTGCTGCGCGCAAAGACCGCGTAGGTGGCCAGCACGAAGATCAGTCCCGCCAACCCTTCCACAATGCCGGCGGGGAGGATCGGAGGCTCGTCAAAGACCGCCACTCCCAGCGGGATGCGCGCACCCACGAGGTGCACGATCCCGGCGAAGAGCAGCGCGACGGCATCGAACGGTAGGAGCGCGCGCAGCACCGCTCCCGCAACGGTCCCAATGGTCCGCCCAGGACCAGTCACGCCAACCATGGGTAGGCTCCTTTCACTGTGCCGCATGCCCTGCTGGGGCGGCAGAGCACACGCTCTGTACGCGCGCCGGCGACTATACGCACGACGGTCATCGCGCCGCGCCGTGTCGTTAGCAGCGCCTGGCCGTTATAGCGCGACTTTCTGGCCGACGCGGGCTGTGATGCGACGGGCCAGGTTCTCAGCCTGACCGATGGCCCCCAGGCCGATCAGCAGATGGAGCACCTGGATCAGCCAATGACTCGGGCCGGGCAGCAACCGCTCCTGCGTGAGGCCCAGCACCACCGTGATCAGTCCCCACACGATAGCCAACGCCACGAACGCCGGATTCACACGGGCGAAGGCAGCCAGAACGGCCAGCACCAAAAGCGAGAGGACGAGCACGATTCCGCTCGTAATGTGGATCCGGATGAGAGCATCGCCGTTGCCCGTCCAGATGAGCACGCCGAGCACGATCTGGATCAGTCCGGTCAAACGGACGAGCCACTGAAAAATGGTGGTTGCAGTCTTCATGTTCAGAATCTCCCTTCGTACTGTCTGTTAGTCCTGCAGGATGTGGCGGATGTGCTCGTACTCCTCCTGCGAGATCTCGCCGCTGGCAAGCCGGCGGCGGAGCACCTCCATCGCGGTGTCCGGCGCGCGGCGCGGCGCCGAGGATGAGCGAACCGCCCACACGAGGAGGGCGATCAGCCCGGCCCAGAAGAGCAGGACGAAGGCGAACCAGATCAGCCCTGGCCACGGCCAGCCGAAACCGCCAGTCCAGACCCAGCCGCGCACGCCGGCTCCGGCCAGCTCATAGGTCACGAGATGCATGTGGTCCGCCTTTCGAGGCGCTACCTTGCGCGAGTACACTCAGTGAACGGTGATCGTCACGTTCATGTTGGGGTGAATCGTGCAGGTGACGGTGTACGTGCCCGCTGTCTCGAACGGCACGTCGTGCGCTTGGCCCGGCTGAATCGTGAACCCTTGGCCGGTGAGACCCTGTGGGCTCGTAGCGCCGGCGTCACAGCGGCCATCCTTGCCGATGCAAAGGATGTGCGTCGTGCCGTTCTGCTGATCCACGAAGTGGACGCTCTGGCCCGCGCTGATCGTCACGCCAGTCTGCACGAAGGTGTAGCCGCCCATGTCCACCTCGTTTGCTGGCGTGCCTGGTTGAGCGCCGCCATTCGACTGGGCGGACCCCGGGCCGCATGCGGCCAGGCCAAGTGCAAGGATCATCACCAGGGGAAGCACAAGCGCGGCGATCTTCGTCTTCGCGATTGTCTTCATGCTGCGTTGCTCTTTCTTGATGCGGCCTCCGCGGAGGCCGCGAGTGACCAATCTAACAGGGGGCAACAAAGCGCTCGTTGGACAGCCGGTGTGTCATCGGCTCGCGCGCATGGGGACGATCTGGGCAACGACCAGCACGAGGCTGGTGAGAGCCACCATCATCCCGGGTGCGATCGCGCCGCCGTACGCGAGCGAAGGCGTGAACCAGAGCGACGGAGCCCCGTCGAGCAGGTAATAACTCAGGCCCAGCAGTCCGGCGCCTGCCGCCGCCAGCGGCGCGAGAGCCGTCACGAGGCGATCGGTCATCGCGTAGCTTGTCCAGAGCCTGCCTCTGGCCCGCGTTGCGAAGACTGGCCGCAGGAGCGCGAGCAGTCCTGCACCCACCAGCCCCAACCCTGCCAGCGTCTCCCCAAACATGACGGCGTACCCGAAGAATAGGGCGTCGGGCACGACCAGCCACCGCAGGAGCGCGGCGAAAGAGCCGGGCAGCTTGCCACTGCCGATCTGGCCGACGAGCAGATGCCCGAGTTGCCCCGGGAACGTGCCGAGCAAGAGCTTGTCGACGCCTGACACCAGCCACTGATAGCCGATCACCAGCTGTAGGCCGGCGAGCGCGATATTCGTCCGCGCGGCGCGCGCCGCGCGGTGAGGTTGCGTCTGGGCACGGGCACGGCGCGCCCGAAGCGCGCTCATAGTCTGCGAGCCCGTGCCATGCAGGCTCTCGCGCCGGAAAGGTCGCGTATGTGCGCGTGCTACGTGAGCAGTCCGCGGCTGTGTATGTTCAATCTCGGGCGTATTGGGTGTGGCCATCGTCTACCTCCTCTGCCGGAGCGCTCGTCGCCTGCTGTGTTGGAGCACCTCTGTGCCTGCCGTGTACCATGTCCTCCGACCCTCCTGTGTCGGGCGCGCATGTGGTGCGCGCGCTGTTTTGTCGCTTGTCTGTCGCTCGCCGTCGGGACGGCGTGACCGGCTGACGGAGGTGATGATAGGGCCCAGCCTTGAACAAACAGGGGCGTTAACGTTGAACGACTCTTGAACGGCTCTTGAAGGCTTTGTGCGACACCTCCACACGCCCGTGGGCGAGCGGTACAATGACACGTGAGCGGTGAACTGTTCATGGGCGGCCAAAAGCAAGAAGGAGGGCAAGGGCATGGCGCGTCAGCCCACCATCCTTGTCGTCGACGACGAAGAGGGGATCGTCGAGCTGATGCGTGACTTTCTCGAAGTCGACGGCTTCACCGTCCTCTCCGCGCGCGATGGCGACGAGGCGCTGGCAATGCTCGCGCGCGAGGAGGTGGACTGTGTGTTGCTCGACGTCATGATGCCCAGCGCTTCTGGCTTTGAGGTGTTGCGGCGCATGCGCGAGACGGCGGACGTGCCGATCCTATTTCTCTCGGCGAGGGACGGGGACAGCGATAAAATCCGCGGACTGCGCCTTGGCGCCGACGACTACGTCGTCAAGTCGGCCACGCCCGATGAGGTGGTGGCGCGGGTGCATGCCGTGCTGCGCCGCTACCGGTCGGGCGTGGCCGCGCAGCGGGACGCCGACGATGGCGTGCTGGACTTCGGGCGTCTGACCATAGATGTGCGGGCGCACGAGGTACGCGTGGACGGGACGCCGGTGGCGATGCCGGCGCGGGAGTTCGCGCTGCTGCGCCTCTTCGCCGAGCACCCACGCCAGGTCTTCAGCCGGGACCGGCTCTTCGAGCTGGGCTGGGGGTCCTTCGGCGACAAGAGCACCGTGACGACACACATCCGGCGCCTGCGTGAGAAGCTGGAGGAGGATCCGGCCCACCCGCGCTACATCGTCACGGTCTGGGGCGTAGGCTATCGCTTCGAGGGGGTGCGACGATGACACGGCTGAGACTACGCAAGCGCACGCTGCCTCTGCGGGCGTGGCTGATCCTGGCGGTGGTGGCCATCACTGGCGCCGGGTTCTTCGCCCAGATGGGGCTGGTCGCGCCGGTCGCGGCCTGGCAACAGCAAGCTGAGGATGCCCGGCTCGCCAACGTGCGCCAAATCATCGGGACCGACGCGGCGCAGTGGCGCGACCCGGCATGGCAGCGACACGCCGATGCATCGCTTGCCGCGCTGGGCGTGGATGTGGCGTTGTTCCCCACGCAGCCGGATCCGCCGGCGCAACCGGGACAGGCGAGCTATATGACCGCCGGCGCACGCCGATTCCTGGACACCAGCGGCCAGGGTACGTCGGGAGCGCCGGTGAATCAGGCGCCCGCTGATACGCGGGCCGATACGCCGGCGCAGCCCGTTTTCCAGCGCATGGCCATCGCGAATGCGGCGCAACCCGCCAACAGACCACCTGTCGGGGTGGCCTTCCTCTGGGAGGCGCCGCCGGCCAATGGCGCGCTGCTGGGTCTCTTGTGGGGTGTGGTCGAGTGGGTCACGTTCGCGCTCACCCTGGCGATTGTGCTGTGGCTCATCGGCCAGCCTGTGTTGCGCCCGCTGGCCGCGATGAGCCAGGCCGCGGAGGACATCGCGGGCGGTGACCTGAACGTCGATGTGCCGCCGTCGCCGGTGCGCGAGATCGCGGCGGTGAGCGCGGCGCTGGCGGGCATGAGCGGCGCATTGCGGCGGTCGCTAACCCAACAAGCCGCGCTCGAGGAGGAGCGCCGCCTCTTCGTCGGCGCCATCGCGCACGATCTGCGCACGCCCCTCTTCATGCTGCGAGGCTATCTGAAAGGATTGGAGCGGGGTGTGGCGGCGACACCCGACAAGATCGCACACTACGTCGATATGTGCCGCACGCAGGCTGACGCCCTCGAGCGGCTGATCACCGATCTGTTCGCGTACACCCGGTTGGAGTACCTGGAGCAGGAGCCGGAGCGCGAGCCCGTCGAGCTGGGCGCGCTGCTGCAGCAAACGATCGAGGTCGCTGAGCCGCGAGCAACTGCCAAGGGGATCGCGTTGATACTGGACGCGCCGGGAGAGTCCTGTGCGTTGATCGGCGACAGCCACCTGCTCACGCGGGCGGTCGAGAATCTGCTGGACAACGCGCTGCGCCACACCCCGGAGGGAGGGCAGATACGCGTGCGCTGGCACCGGCAAGATGCGATGCTGGTTTTCGCCGTCGAAGATACCGGGCCAGGCATCGGCGCGCAGGACCTACCACACATCTTCACGCCGCTCTATCGGGGCGACGCGTCGCGCAGCCGGGAGACCGGTGGGGCCGGTCTCGGGCTGGCCATTGCCCAGCGCATCTTGCGGGCGCACGGCGGAAACCTCACCGCCGCCAATCGCCCAGAGGGCGGCGCCAAGTTCACGGGAACGCTGCCCGCCGCACAGCGCCGCGCACCGCTGGCATCAGCCGGGCCCGACCGCGGGGTGCTTGCCGGCCGCTAGTGGCAGGGCTCGCCCGCGATGCTCGCGCCCGCCCGCACGGGCACCACCACGCGCCACAGCACGACCGAGCATGACCGAGCATGACCGAGCATGACCGCGGCCAGGCCTGCGTGCTTGCCGAGTCGGGCTAGCGCATGCCACAATCTCGCACAGACGCGTGCCGGGGATGGCGCACACAGACGGGCGGCCGCCCGTACCGAGGGAGAACCGACGATGGATTTCCGGCTCAACGACGAGCAGCAAGCGATTCAGGAGCTGGCGGCGAAGTTCGCACAGAACGAGCTGGCGCCGCGTGCCGCGGAGTGGGAGGCCGAGGGACGCTTTCCACGCGAGATCTTCAAGCCGCTGGCGGACCTGGGACTGGCCGGCGTGCTGGTGCCGGAGGAGCTGGGGGGCATGCAGCTCTCGCGGCTGACGGGCGCGGTGATCTATGAGGAGCTGGCGCGGGCGGACATGGCGACGGCCGTCTGGCTCTCGGTGCACAATATGGTGACGGGGCTGATCTATCACTATGGCGACGCGGAGCAGCGCCGGCGCTGGGTGCCGCGCATGGCCGCGGGCGAGCTGCTGGGCGCGTTCTCGCTGAGCGAGGCGCACGCCGGGTCCGATGCCGCCAATCTGCGCACGATGGCGCGGCGCGTGGGCGACCAGTATGTCGTGAATGGGTCGAAGTATTGGGTTACCAACGCCGGCGAGGCCGATATCTACACCGTGATGGTGCGCACTGATCCAAACGCGGGCGCGAGTGGCATCACGACGCTGGTGGTGGAGAAGGGGATGGCCGGCTTCAGCATCGGCAAGGTGGAGCACAAGATGGGGCTGCACGCCAGCCCCACCGGCGAGCTGCTCTTCGAGGACTGTCGCGTGCCGGTCGCGAACCGGCTGGGCGAGGAAGGCCAGGGATTCAAGATCGCGCTCGCCTCGCTGGACGGCGGCCGTGTCAACGTGGGCGCCTCGTCCGTCGGGCTGGCCCAGGCGGCGCTGGATGTCGCCACGCGCTATGCGCGGGAGCGCCAGGCGTTCGGCCGAGCCATCGGCGGCTTCGAGGGCATCCAGTTCCTGCTGGCCGACATGGCGATGAAGGTCGCGGCGTCGCGACTGCTGGTGCGCGAGGCGGCGTTCAAGATGGACGAAGGGGACCCATCCGCGACGATGCACGCGGCGATGGCGAAGTGCCTGGCAACGGATACCGCGATGGACGTTACCACACAGGCGGTGCAGGTGCTGGGCGGCGCGGGCTACGTGCGCGACTGGCCGGTCGAGCGCTATATGCGCGAGGCCAAGATGGGCCAGATCGTGGAAGGGACGAACCAGATCCAGCGGCTGGTGATCGCGCGGGCGCTCTTGGGCGCGGCGGCGGGAAACCTCAGCGGCGAGCAGCGGTGAGCGGCGGTGAGCGGGAGTCTCAGCGCGGGATGACGCCCCAGCGGAGCTTGAAGCGCAGCACGCGTCGCACCGAGGTGTCGAGCCGCTCGGGCGTGATGGCTCCGTCCGCGAAGGCGGCGCGCAACGCGGCGGCGGTCTGCCGTGTGCTCTCGGCGTCGGGCGCGCCCAGCAGGAGATCGGTGCCCGCGGCGAAGGCGAGCACGGCGGATGCGGCGACGCTATAGCGT
>CAYQFU010000051.1:0-3189 GCA_964416775.1 uncultured Ktedonobacterales bacterium | reverse complement strand
CCCTCCGCGCACTCCTGGCCGCACTCCGCGAGCTTGCGGCGCAGGAACCGCCGCTCGGGGTCGGTGTGGGCGAGGTCGAGGGCGCGGGCATAGGCGGCGGCGGCGCGGGGCAGGTCGCCCAGCCGGCGGTGGAGGTCGGCGACGGTGGCGTGGAACAGGTAGTAGCTGTGCATGCCGGGTTGCGTGCCGATGCGTTCCAGTGCGGCCAGGCCGGCCCGCGGACCCTCCAGCATGGCGAGGGCCACCGCCCGGTTGAGCGCCACTACAGGCGACGGCGCCAGCGCCGCCAGCTCGTCATAGTGCGCCAGAATGCGCTGCCAGTTGGTGGCTTCGTACGTGGGCGCGACGGCGTGGCAGGCGGCGATGGCAGCCTGCGCGTGGTATGCGGTCAGCTCGTCGTCGCGGGCGGACTGCGCGAGC
This sequence comes from uncultured Ktedonobacterales bacterium, assembly GCA_964416775.1. GTDB lineage: Bacteria > Chloroflexota > Ktedonobacteria > Ktedonobacterales > JADMIN01 > CAYQFU01. The sequence goes on along the minus strand of CAYQFU010000051.1, from coordinate 2,769 downwards.
TCGCGCAGGCCCAGACCGATCATGTGCTGGTCCCAGCGGGCGCGGTCCTGCTCGTCGAGCAGCAGCGGGTCGCCCTGGGCGTCGGTGCGGGCGGGTAGGCGCGCCGCCTGCAGCAGCATCAGCGCGAGCAGCGCATGCACCTTCGGCTCGTCGCCCGCGGGGTGGTGTGCGACGAGCGTGGTGAGGCGGATGGCCTCGGCGCACAGATCGTGGCGCACGAGGTCTTCGCCCTGGTACGCGCTGTAGCCTTCGTTGAAGAGCAGGTAGAGCACGTCGAGAACGGCGTCGAGCCGCGCGGGCAGCTCGGCCGCGCCGGGTACCACGAACGGCACGGCGCGCTCGCGCAGCGTGCGCTTGGCGCGCACGAGCCGCTGCGCGATGGTCGGCTCGGGGGTGAGGAATGCGCGGGCAATCTCCGAGACGCCGAAGCCGCCCAGTGTCTTGAGCGTCAGCGCTACCTGGGTCTCGCGCGCGAGCGACGGGTGGCAGCAGGTGAACATCATACGCAGCTGGTCGTCGGCCAGCGTGCTGTCGAGCACCTCGCAGGACGTCTCGGCGGGGTCGGGCACGTGCTCCAGCGCGGCGGCCAGCTGGTCCTGCTTGCCGTGCAGGGTGCGCTCGCGGCGGATGACGTCCAGCGCATGGTTCCTGGCCACACGCATCAGCCATCCCGCGGGATTGTCGGGGATGCCGTGGTAGGTCCACTGGCGCAGCGCCTTGAGCAGCGTTTCCTGCACGACGTCTTCGGCCAGCTCCAGGCGCTCGGGCCCGAAGATACGCGTCAGGGTGGAGACCACCTGCCCCGCCTGGTGGCGGAACAGGTGGTCTACGAGCCGCGGCACATCTCCTGACGGGCTCGCCATGGTCCCTGGCTCGGACCCAGCGGGCTGTGTGGCATGTTCGGCCATCGGCACTCTCGCTCCGCCTGTCAGCGCTCGATGACGTCGCGCACGTCGACGAGGCCGCCGTGATTCAGGATGGGGCAGCCCTTGGCGATTTCGGCCGCCTCGCGCACGTCGTCCGTCTCGATCAGAAAGTAGCCGCCAATATTCTCCTTGGTCTCGGCGTAGGGACCATCCACGATGGTCTCTCCGTCGCGCACGCGCACGGTGTGGCCGCCGTTGCCCAGCCGCTCACCGCCGCGGATGCGGCCCTCGCGATGCAGCTGCGCCGCCCAATCGTCGTACATCTGCAGCAGCTGCTGGAACTGTTCGGGCGTGTAGTCGCGCGTCCCCGCGTCGCCACCCCGCAGCAGTAAGAGGAACTTGGCCATAGTGATCCATCCTTTCCACATGCTTAGACGGGTGAGCGGGCGGGTCGCCTCTCGATCCGCCCCTGTGTTGCTCCGTCCAACGCAAAGATGACGAACGGGTGTGCGCGAAATCGACAGCCAAATAGTGTGGGCTGGGGCATCGCGTATGGTCCACAATCGGTCGCGATGTGCGCGGGCAGGTGCGAGTCATGGCGACGCACTGGCGCAGGCAGTCAGCAGGCGGAAAGTGGACGGCGCGCTGCCGCACTCGCGTGCGGTACAAAGCGACCCGCGTGCCGCGACCACGGTCCGCGGGTCCTCGCGCCTACGCGGCTTCGCTGGCACAATGTGGATGAGCAAGTCAGCCAGATCGCCTGCTGCCTCGGGTAGCTCTGCGCTCCGATAATCGGCGAGCAGCGTGCATGGATCTTGAGAACGAAGGGGCGAACACATGGCCAATCTCCAGCGCATCCTGGGTGCCAGCATCGTGTATTGGCTTCCTCTGGCCGTGCTGACCATCCTCATGTCAGGCCTGGTCTACGTGGCCGTGCAGCAGGATTATCGCAACTCGGCCAACGACCCGCAGATCCAGATGGCGTTGGATGCGCGTAACGCGCTGGAGAATGGGGCAGCGGCGCAAAGTCTGGTTCCCACGAGCCAGGTGGATATCGCGCAGAGCCTCGCACCCTACCTGGCGATTTACGACGCCAGCGGGCAAGTAGTCGCCGCCTCGGCCACGCTGCACGGCCAGCCGCTGGTGGTGCCGCCGGGCGTCTTCGACAGCGCCCGCGCCATGCCCATGGACGTGCTCACCTGGATGCCCGAGCCGGGCGTGCGCAGCGCCATTGTCGTCGTGCACTATTCCCAGGGCTATGTGCTGGCCGGGCGGTCGCTGATACAGGTGGAGGACCGCGAGACCAATCTGGAGAAGATCGTGGGCGCCGCGTGTGTGGTGACGCTCGTGGTCACGTTCGGCGCAGTGGTCGTAAGCCGCGCGCTGGCGTCATGGTCGCGGTTGGCGAGCGGAGAGGCGAGATAGAACGCGCTGCCAGCGCTGCCAATCTGGCTCGACCAGGATGGCAGATGGCCTGGTTTTCGACTGCGGCCATGGGCATCATTCCTCATGCCAGTTGGGATCGGGTGGAAACACATCCTTGGCCAGATCGCGCAGCCGCGCCCAGACGAGATCGTACGCCAGCCGGCGGGCGAGGTCGTGCTTCTCTTCGTCCGTAAGGCGCAGGCAGGTGGCCACGGCGTCGAGAAAGCCCCGTGCGTCGCGCGGCACGTTGAGGCCATTTTCCACTTCGCTATACGCCGCACCACTGATGGAGAAGTTGCACTGGCGCCGCATGCACTCGATGAGGGCGGTGGCGCTTGGCGTCGCGCGCAGCACCGGCAGGCCGGTGCCGCCGGGATTGATGCGCTGCGCGTAGTTCTCGCGTAGCTCCCTCAGCCGCTTGCCAAAGTAGGGCCGGCGGACGGGCTCGCTCTTGCCGCCGCCAGTGGTGGTCTGGTCC
>CAYQFU010000050.1:0-26190 GCA_964416775.1 uncultured Ktedonobacterales bacterium | reverse complement strand
TCCGTGCTGAGGTAGAGGATCGGCTGGCCGGCGTCGAAGCCCTTGACGAACAACAGGTCGGCGTACGACTCGAGGTACTGGCCCGGGGGCGACGGCGGGGCGACGTGGACGCCCAGGACCCGATCGCCCGTGTTGCTGTGATGGATGACGTCGAAGGGTCCGTCGCCGGTGGCCACGATCGGGGCGTTGTAGACGACCGGCGATCCGGCGATCCGAATGAACGGGCTGTAGCCCGGGCCGGCCACGGCGCCAGGCTGGAACTGCGCGAGCGGGAAGCCATTCGGCCCGGGTACGGCGATGCGGGTCGGGCTGAAATCTGGCGCGCCCTGGAAGTGGACCACGGCCTGCCCGAACCGATTCTGGTCCGGCGTGGGCGCATCGAGGGTCACCGTCTGCACGCAGGTGGGGCAGTTGATCCCGATATTGGCGAGCTTGGGCGCGTAGTTCACGCCGAGGTCATGCGCCAGTCCGGCATCGGACGCATCCAGGAGGATAAACCAGGCGGTCTTGCCATACGCCTCCCCCCTGTACAGTGGCAAGCGCACCGTCTCGTGGCTGAGGTCGACCAGGATAGCGCTCTCCGTCGTCAGGTGGTCCCGGGGCAGCAGGCCGCTCAGCTGCCCCAGGCCCGTGTCCGAGCCGGAGGCGTGTTTGGCCAGCGCGCGCGTGGCGGCCTCTGCGGCGATGAGGGGCGCGAGCGCCAGTGCGAGCAGGAGCGCGAGCGCGGCCCACCGCCAGCGCGAGATGGTATGCCCTCTTGTGTGCCGTTGCATGTGTCTCTCCCTTATGTCAGTTAACTAACTCAGTGCGCCGATCAACGAACGGCGCCGGCTAGCGCGCGTCAGCGGCCGGCTGGAGCGCCGCCCAGCGCCGCTGCACGTCGTGCGCGACCGCCGCGAGGGCCGCGGCGGCGAGGCCCAGGTCCTTGAGGAGGAACTGGCCGGCGAGCGAGAGGACGGGTAAGCCCTGGGGGGTGCCGAAGGTCACCGCCGGGGCGGTGAGGAAGATCGAGAACGTGCCGGCGAAGAGCAGCACGGCCAGCAGCCCGACGTAGCGGACGGCGCGATTGGCCAGCAGGAAGCCGGCCGCCACGAGCTCGAGCACGCCGAGCGCGTAGACGAAGCCGTTGGTGGCGAGGACGCCGTACAGGGGCGACGCGTTGAGCAGGGCGACGATGGGGGCCGGGTTCGCGAACTTGATCGCGCCGATCCAGATGAGGATGACGGCGAGGCTGATGCGCAGCAAGGGCGCCCAGATGCGCTCGACGACGGCGAAGAGGCGATCGATCGGCCGCTCCACCGGCGCGGCGCGCAGCGGGGCGGGTGACGCCGGCGACGCCGGCGACGCCGGCGACGACGGGGTGGGCATCGGTGCATCGGACAGGTCGTCGTGGGTCATCTGCGGGTGCATGGGACAAGCTCCTGATTGGTTCGTGAGTGGGCGCCGTCGTGGATCCTGTTGGCGACGGTTGGCGACGCGCGGCATCCAGGTGGTGCGGCGCCGGTCGAGGATGCCGAGGACCGGCGGGACGCTCGACGACAACTCCTACGCGACGCCGGCGCGGGGCCGGGACTACAGGGACTCTATCCACGTCTGCAGGCGTTCGAGCTGGCGCTCCAGGAGCGCCGGCGAGCGGAAGCTGTAGGCGAGCAGGAACGCGCCCTGCAGCGACGCGATCAGGTCGACGGCGAGCTCCCGCGCGGCGGTCGCGTCCTTGCCCATCGCGCCGAGCTGCCGCGCGGCCCACTCGATGTGGGTCTCGAACAATTGGCTGGCCAATGTGGTAAGCGGCGTGTCCCCCTTGCCCAGCTCCTGGCAGAGGCTGCCGTACGGGCAGCCGTAGCGCGCCAGCTCGTCACGGCCGTCGCGCGCGCCCTGCAGGAGCGACAGCAGGCGCTGGCGCGGGTCGGGGTCCCGCTCCCATCGCGCGAACTGGGCCCGGAGCTCGCGCAGGTGAGCCTCGATGACCGCGGCGAGGAGGTCGTCCTTGGTGTGGAAATGGTAATAGACATTGCCCAAGGGCACCTCCGCGAGCGCGGCGACGTCGGCCAGGGTGGTCGTCGCGTAGCCCTGGCGGTAGAACGCGCGCCTGGCGGCCTCGATGAGGCGCTCGCGCTTGTTGGGCACGACGGTCTGGGCGGTCGTCATCCGGGGCTCCTTCGCATCAGCCAGTTGGCTAACTTACACGTGTGACCTCGCGGCGCCACGCGAGGTCTGTCTAGGGCGGGCGCAGTTCGTTACACGCTACAGTCGATACACCTCGTGACCGGGCTCAAGGACGGCCAGCGCAGGCGCGCGCTGTTTACCGGTTGTGAAATGTGAAATGGCCTCCCTTTTCCCCACTCGTGGGCACCCGACTTCCCGAAGCGTCAGCACGCCACGAGGCCCCTGGGTCGTGCCCGGCCAGGCCACGCCACGATCCGGGTCGCGAGTGGCCACAATTCAACTCCGTCATCACGCCGGGCGGGCGCACCGGGCCGAAGGATCACGGAGGCCGCACCGGCGATCCCGCCCTGGAGCGACGAGGACAGAATCGACACCCGCGGACACTACGCCGACCCTCCACGCCGTTGCGCGACCGGGTATCAGCTCATGAGCTAGCTCGTGAACCAGTAAACAACCCGTCACGCGTCGTAGCCCTACCGCAAACAACTCCTGTCACGCTCCCGTTGTGGGCACCGCGGTCCCGCCCCGCTGCTGCAACCCGCTCTTCTCGCAGGCGCCGACGGACACCCCGGCGACGCGGGAAGGGCCGGAAACCCACGATGTCGGGGACCCTGTCGGCCCCGATACCTACGCAGGGCAACCAGAAAGGGTCCTCCTATGTCAGACGTGCAGAGACGGCGGGAAGCGGTCCAGGTCTCGATCGCGGCGGACGGCGACGCGGACGAGCGGGTCGAGACGTTCGAACTGATGGCCCCACCGGCGCACACGCGGCTGATGAATTTCCCGATCGCGCGTGCGTTCGCGTTCCTCGCCGGTGGCGGGCTCGCCACCCTCGGCGTCGCGGGCCTCCTGCCCGTCATCAGCGCCAACGGCACGCTGCTTGGCCTTTTCCACGTCAGCGCGGCGACCAACCTCGTCCACCTCGCGACCGGCCTCGCCGGTCTGGCCGTCTGGCGCCTCCGGCGCGAGTCGCTGGTCGTCTGGTACGCGGTGGCGCTGATGGCGATCTACCTGTGGATCTTCAGCGACGGCATCCTCGCCTTCGGCAACGGCGTCGCCCCGGCCGGCGCTCCCTCGCTAGTCCTCCTCGGCGTCCTCCCGTTGCGCGACCTGCCGCTGCTCCTCGCCAACGGCCTGCACGTGACGCTGACGCTGGGGTCGCTGCTCGTCGCGGGCGCGACGGCGCTGCAGCAGGGGGCCTACGCCACCGCCGCGGTCGACGCGGGGCGCGTGCGCGAGTACCGCTCACACGTCACCATCGGCCTGCGCCGGCGCGCGGCGTAGGGCGCTTCTCGTGCTGATGTAACTACCCCAGACCAGCTGGGCCTGGCGCAACCCGCAGCTCCCCGTAGCCTAGGTGCCGGTTTCAGCGTCGGCGACGGACAGTGGAGGGCGAATAGATGCCGGACGCCGGCGTACGCGACGCATGGCGGTGCCCGGCAGGAGATGACACGATCGCAAGCGACGGCCCGAAGAAGACGACCGCGCCATACCTGGAAAGGGATCGGCTATGGACAGGAATAGGCCCCGAGCGATCGATATCGATGAGGATCGTTCGGCCAAACATCGGAGTACATTCCGGCAGACCAGCCACCCCGCGAAGGACAAGGGGTCGGGCGGTGGCGTGACGCACGACGCCCGTAATTCCGGCGTTGCCTCGCCCGCACCTGCCCGGCGTGCCACGACGATGGAGCGGACAAACGGGCACCTGTCGTCGGACCGGACAGCCGCAGGCGCGGATGAGTGGGCGGGCCACCGTGCCCGATCCACGATGGACGCCACGGTCGGGTCGGCCGTTCGCGTGGCTCAAGGCGGCTCGCAAGCGCCCACACGCGCTCAACGCGCGCCGGGACTCCGGACGGCTGTGGCGCTACCATCGGAGTATCGAGCGCCTCTGCCGATGGCCGGGTTCCAGATCGTCCTGGGCTACGCCTGGCTGGTCGCGGGCGCCGACAAGATGTTGCTGGCGCGGTTCCCCTCCATGCTCGGGATGCTACTGACCGGCGCGATACATGGCGGCATGATTCCAGCGCCGTTCGCCTCCTTTCTGGAGCGCGTGGTCGTCCCGAACGGCGGCATCTTCGGCGCGGTCACCGAGTGGGGAGAGCTACTGACAGGCCTTGGGCTGATCGTCGCGGGACTCACCACGCTGCTGGCCGGACCACTCCGGCATCGGCTTCCCGGCCATGGCGCGGTGCTCGTCACGCTCGTCCAGTGCCTGCTGAATGTGTTGGCGCCCGTGGCGGCGCTCGGCGGCCTCATCATGGGCCTGAGCTTCTACCTCGTGGATGGCGCGCCCTCGCAAGGCTTCGTGCCCTCGACCGCGTTCGGCGGGGCCCTGGATGAGGCCTTCTTGCTTGCACTCGGAAGCCTTGTGCTGCTCACCGCTGCGATCGTGCCGTGGGTGCAGCGCATCTCAGGCGCAAACCATCTCAAATCTACGGCGGCGAGGGAGTACCCGCATGATGCTCAGCGCCCCTTCACCGACTCGGAGCGAGAGACCAGCAAAGCATAGCCCGCTGACCGCCTGGGGTCAATTGGAACGCATGGGAATGGGCGCCCGTGTTATCCCGGTGTCGTAGGCGACGACCGGCCCGTAGATGCAAACGCCGCGTGCGAGGGGGTGTTCGATGGACGGCGAACACAAGGGGCGCGTGTTGGTCGTGGAGGACGACGTCGACATGCGCCGCATCCTGCGACTCATCCTCGAGGACGCGGGGTACACTGTCACCGAAGCGGCTGACGGCCTCGCGGCCGTCGCCTGCCTGCGGAGCGACACCGGCCCTCTCGTCGTGTTGCTGGACTGGTGGCTCCCGAAACTCGACGGCATCGGCGTGTTGCGCGCCGTGGGCCACGACGTGTTGGGGATGCCGCGGCATGAGTACATCCTCATGACCGCGGCGTACGAGACGCTCGCGTCGGAGCTCGCGCACGCAGCCTCGAACGCCCTTGCCCCGGTGCTACCCAAGCCATTTCGCCTGAAGGATCTGCGCGAGGTCGTCGCCATGGCCGCTCGCGAGCTGCATCGGCGCGAAGGCCTCGGCACAGTGGCCGGCGGAGACGACGGGTGACCAACGGGCTGCGGCGCCAATCTGTAATGGCACCCGTGCGCGTCGTAATCACGTCGTAATCTGGGTCTCATAGCATGGGAGCAGGTCCCGCTGTACGCGAGATCGGCGGCACAACAGCTCAGCGATGAGGAGCACGTGTATGGTCGGGCCGAGCAACGCGCCTCAGGCAGGGTCCGCGCCGGCGGATCCCAAGCGCCGTATCCTGCTGGTGGACGACGAGGCGACCATCAGGGAGGTCGTCGGGCAGTACCTTGAGCTCGAAGGCTACGTCGTCATCCCGGCGGAGGATGGCTTGCAGGCGCTGCGCGCGGCCGAGGCGAGCCCTCCGGACCTCGTCATCTTGGATTTGCTGCTCCCGGGGATCGATGGGCTTGAGGTGTGCCGGCGCCTGCGGGCTTCCAGCGCGGTTCCCATCTTGATGCTGACCGCCCTCAGCGAGGAGGCGGATCAAATCGCGGGCTTCGCCATCGGCACCGACGACTACCTCACCAAGCCGTTCAGACCGCGCGAGCTGATGATGCGGGTCAAGGCCATGATGCGGCGCGTCGAAGCGATGAGCGCGCCCGCCATGCTGCTTGACGACGCCATCCTCTTCGGCGGCGGCATCGTCGTCCGTCCGCACCTCCGTCAGGTCGTCCGCGCCGGGGTACCGCTGGACCTGACCCCGACCGAGTTCGACCTCCTGCACTTTCTCGTCACCCACCCCAAGCAAGCGTTCACGCGGCAGCAACTGCTCGATCAAGTGTGGCACTACGACTATTACGGCGACCCCGGCACCGTGGCCGTGCACATGCGCCGGCTGCGCGAGAAGGTGGAGCTCGACCCGTCCCGCCCGCGCTATCTGCGCACGGTTCGGAGTATTGGATACCGCTTCGTGCCGTAGCAGGGCGGAAAGCGGGATAGATCAGCACGACGAGGTTCGCGATGACCACGCTACGGCAGGCGGCAGTGGACGCCCGAGCTGGCTTGGCAGCGCTCCAGGCACGCGGCGCGCGGCGGCCGCGGAATAGCGGCTGGCGTCGTCTGGCCGTCGCCGCGTCGGCATTCACGCTGGCGCTCCTCATCTTCGTTCACAGCCTGCATCCCTCGCCGTGGCAGGCCGTCCGCGCCGCGTGCTGCGTGCTTGTGGGTGGCTTGCTGTCGGTCGGTCTGGGCTCCCTTGCACACTGGCTCACCGACCACACCGCAGGACGCAGCGTGTGGATGAAGCTCGCCGCGCCGATACTGCTCAGTGTCCTCGTCGTCGCCGTGAACGTCGTGGTGCTCGCGCGGCTGTTGTTCACTTCCGACCGGGATGTCCAGTTGGTGCTGGGTTCCCTGGTGTTCGGCGTCACCGTCGCGACGGTCGTCTCGCTGCCGATCATCAGGCGCGTGGGCGAGTCCATCGGGCGGATGGAGCTAGACGCGCGCCGCATCGCGACCGGCGACTATAGTGTCCGCCTGGAGGAGAACGGGCCCACCGAAGCTCGGGAATTATCGCAGCTCGCCCATTGGTACAACCTCATGGGCGCGAACGTGCTCGACGCCTCCGCCAGGCAACAGGCCGCCGAGGCCGAACGTCGGCAAGTCATCACGGCGCTCTCCCACGATCTGAGGACTCCGCTCTCCACGATTCAGATCATGATCGAGGCGATCGCCGATGGCGTGGTCAGTGATCCCGCCACCATTCGGCGGTACCACGAGACGATCCAGGCGGAAGCTGACCATCTCACGGACCTCATCGGCGACCTGTTCGAGCTGGCCCGCCTAGAATCCGGCACCATGCAGCTCGACCGCGAGGCCCTCAGGATAGAGGAGGCCATTGACGGCTCCGTGCAGGCCATGCGCGGGCGAGCCGCGCAGGCGCAGGTGGCGCTCGTGTGCCGAATCGACGGCGCGTTGCCTTCCGTGTTCGTCGACTTCGATCGCATCTCCCGCGTGGTCGGCAATCTGCTGCAGAATGCGGCGGCGCACACGCCGGCCGGCGGCGTGATCGTCGTGCGCGTGAGGGCCGCGGTGGACGCCAATGGCGAACCCACGGTCGTCGTACAGGTCATCGACTCGGGAGATGGCATCGCAGCCGAAGCCCTGCCGCACATCTTCGCCGCCACCTACCGCGGCGACAGTTCGCGGCCACGGCAGATCGGCCATGCGGGAAATAGAGACCCGCGACCGCAGGCGGGACTCGGGCTGGCGATTGCCGCTCGTATCGTGGACGCTCACGGCGGGCACGTGTGGGCCGAGTCGCCCCTTTCGCCGGAGATGCGCGAGCTCGTCGCTGCATGCAGCCCTAACACGCGGCCGGCCTGCGAGGCTCCAGGCGCGGCGGTGAGCTTCTCCTTGCCGGCATGGCTCGACAGGGGACCTGCACGTGCGAGGGAGACGGAGTCCGATCAGGAGGGCGAGGGCGTGGCCGGGTCTGCCGCGCGCGTCGACTAGATGTCGCCCTGGCTTGGTTATCCTTATGGAATGGACGCCGGCAACGCGCCCGCAACTGCGACGCGTCGGCCCCGCCCAGCAGACCTCCCACCGCGTCGGCCGCGCCTCGCCGGCCCGGTCTAAGGCCAGGTACCCGCTGCACCGGTCGCTGGCGTGCGGGCCGCGATCGGTCCACCGGCGTACGGTGACCACGGTCGGCGGCCCGCTCCGCCCATTGCCGCAGCGCCCCCGCGGCTGCAACCCGAGCCAGTGCCACCCGGGCACGAAGAGCGGCCGGCCGGGCGGCCGGTAGAAACCGGATTTGATGCGGGCGAGGCGGCGGGCCTGGCCGGAGCGCACCGAGCCGAGATCGGCCGATGCGACACTTTCCGGCTTCTCCAGCGCGCTCGTCTCCCACACCGCCAGCGCCGGCTCCGCGGCCACCTCCAACTCCCACGGGCACCCGCCTTCGAGAGTTCTGGTGACTTATGCCGCTTCGCTCGGCGAGCTACCCTATCGCTCACGCGACGAGGCGGATGTCGAGGTCGCGATCCCCGGGGAGTTCGACCAGGATCTCGTCGTCGAACTCCCCGCGGAGCAGGTTCTGCTCGCGCAGGAACGCGCGCGCCTGGCTGAGCGAGCGCACCTTGAGCACGAGCGTCTGGACACGGTCCGTGCCGTTGAGGATCAGGCGCAGCGCCGGGCCGTTGCCCAGCCGCCAGTAGCCGGGGGCTTCCGGCTGGAGCGGGTTCAGCACACGCGCCCACCGCTCGCGGGCCGGCGCGATGTAGCGCGCGCCGACGCGCACCTCCAGCGCGCGCCGGATGCCGAGCGGCCCCATATACGCCTGGTCGCCCGCGCTGCCATTCACGTGCGCCCGCTGGTAATACTCGGTGAAGTAGACCAGCCCGTTGGGGAAGAAAGAGTCCACCAAGCGATTCAACACGGACTGCGTCTGTGCCACGGCTGCCTGAGCGGAGGGCATGCGGCGCGGGAAGCGCGTGAGCGACAGAAACGAGCGCGCGAACAGGTTGTCACCGAAGAGGCCGCCGAGCAGCAGGTTCGCCCAGATCTTGACCGGCGGGCGCTCGGGCTCCACCTGGCCGTAGAAGGGCAGGACGCCGCTGTGGGGCACCTCGCGCTGGCGCAGGACGTACTCCACCACGTCCAGCGGCTCCGCATTCGGCTCGAGCGAGAGCACGAACCCCCGCGACGGCGTGGCGTGACCGGCTGGCGATTGGTGCGCCGGCCACGGTGGCCGAAAGCAGGCGACCTCGAGATACGTGTTGCCCAGCAGGACGCTCCCGCTCGTGAGGGCGGGGTAGGCGATGAGTGGCAGGGCGACCGGCAGGCCAAGGACCTGGGTGAAGAAGGTGAATAAGCGCTCGGGCTGCTCGGTGCGGATGGCGATATGATCGATCTGATTGACCAGACGACCGTTGACCAGAGGGCAAAGGCGTGGCATGGAAGGACGTCCCTTTTCGGGGCCAGGAGCTACCACGTGACGACGATGGTCGCCAGCATATACGGGTGGATCGTGCACGTGATTAGGAATGTGCCCGCATTCGGGAAGGTGATGGACTTGGTGTCGCCCGCGTTGAACACGATCCCGCTTGTCACGTTGAATTCGGCGGGAGCGCCAGGTGCCGCCTTGAATGTGCCGTTCGTCCCCGTGACGAGGTAGTGCAGGCCGCCGTTGGTCGCCGAATCGGCGAACGTGACGGCCTGTCCCGCACTGATCGTCACCGTACTCTTGGCAGGCACAAAGTCTGTCGCGTTCATGTTCACCACGGATGTACCGGTTGCGCCGGGCGTCTTTACGGTGGGCGCCGCGCCCGCGCCTCCGCCACAGGCGGCGACGGCGAACGGGATCAGCAGGAGCAGGCCGGGTAGAAACTTGCGCATGGGGTCCTTACCTTTCGATGCATCAGCCGCACGTGAAGCACACTTCTGCGCCACGCACGGGCTGCAGCAGGTCGCCTTTGGGGCCGGCCAGGGATTCGCGGCCAGAAATGAGCTAGCAATGGGTATCGGGGCGGGCGAGGGAGCATGCGCGCCAGCGTCTGGGGCGCGGCCGTGAGGGGCGCCCAGGTGCTCGCTCGGATCCGTTTGTGGCCGTTGGAACGACCGATAATCGTCCACAATGGCCGATCTTGCGGCGAGAATCCGCCAACTCTGGGTGCTCTTCAGCGCTCGGGCGCCGTCATCGGCGTGGAGCACTCTGACGAAGACTTAGGAGGTCAAATCCTGCGCGACCTCCCGCTGGCGGACCTGGTGATAGATGAGGTGGTAGATTTCCGCCGCGTTCTCCAAATGCACGGCGTGCGCCCGCTGAACGTCGACGGCTGGTCGCGGTCGGATGACGCCATGGTCTCCTGGGCATGGTGCTTGAACTGATTGGGCTGATCGCGATCTCACCTCCCGTTTCAACCGGACGCCGCCTTCCCTCGATCCGCCGTGGCGCCGGCGACCTCGTGTAAGCGCGTCCGTCGGGGCGCGGCGTCCGCGGTCGCGCCGGGGGTGATGGTAGGGGACCAGATTTACGAGGAGGCTAAGGACGCTTACGCCTTGTATACGGTCCGACAAATCTGCCAACTGGGGCCGCCTGCAGACGCCGCTCGGTCTGCGCTAACCGCACTCGATGGGCGCGCCGACTCACCGCGCCTCCGACGATCACTGGTTGACGCAACTCCACCTTCCGAGTCGAGCTGACATGGGGCGCCAAACTCGTAACCCGTAAAACAAACGTAAACGGCGACAGTCGCCCCGTAAACTGCGCCACGTAGACTCCGAATGCCGGCACGACACACCCGCTCGCCTCGAGGAGGCGGAGCACCCGTGCGACGCCCACCCGTTCCCAGCGATGCCGGCCATTCAGGAGGAGCACTCGGACATGCCGAAGTCGAAGAAACGCTTGGCCGCCCTCTTGGGCGCGATCGTGGGGCTCGGCGCCGCGGCCGTGGCGTTCGCCGTGCCGGCCGCACTTGCCGGCAGGGCCAGCGGCGGCGACGCAACCGCGCGGAACTCCAGTATCTCCGGCGCGATCGTCGTCGCCTGGAACCGCGAGCTGGTGCACCTTGTGCAGACGCCGGGAGTGCAGCCGGCCAACGTCCACCCCACCCGCAGCTTCGCCATCCTGCACGCGGCGATCTACGACGCCGTCATCTCGATCACGCGGGACGCCTCTCCCTATCTCGTGTCGGTGAAGGCTCCCCAAGGGGCCCGACCCGACGCGGCGGCAGCCACGGCCGGCCACGACGTCCTCACCGCGCTCTACCCCGCCATGAAGGGAGCGCTCGATCAGCAGCTCGCCAGTGAGCTCGCCGCAATCCCCGGCGGAACAGACAAGCAGCAAGGGATCCAGGTCGGCCAGGCCGTGGCCGCGCGCCTGGTGGCCGTTCGCGCCAACGATGGCTCCGCCGCCGTGCCGCCGCCTTTCGTGCCGGGCAATCTACCGGGCGACTACCGTCCCACGCCGCCCAACTTCCCCGCGCCGGTGTTCACCAATTGGTGGACCGTGACGCCTTTCGTGCTGGAAAGCGGGGCGCAGTTCCGACCCGGCCCGCCCCCCGCGTTGACCAGCCGGGCGTACGCCGACGCGCTGAACGAGGTGAAGAGCCTCGGGCAGGACACGAGCGCGACGCGGACACCTGAGCAGACCGTGATCGCGAAGTTCTGGGCAGGGCCGATCTGGAACACCTGGAACGAGATCGCAGAGAACGCGGCGCTGGCGCACCACACGAACCTGGAGCGCACGGCGCGCATATTCGCGGTCCTCAACCTGTCCTTCGCCGACAGCGCCATCGGTATGTACGACGCCAAGTACCACTACCAGCTCTGGCGGCCCGTCACGGCGATCCGCCTGGCCGACACCGACGGGAATCCGGCCACGGTCGCCGACCCGACCTGGACCCCGCTCGCGGTCACCGCGGCCGATCCCTCGTACCCGGGCGCCCACAGCACGATCAGCGCGGCCGGGGCCACCGTGCTGACCGCCTTCTTCGGCAATCACGACCTGGTCCGGGTCACCTCGGACGTCTTGCCCACGGCGGGCGCCAGGTCGTTCGCCAGCTACGAGGCGGTGGCAACCGAGGCCGGCCTGAGCCGGATCTTCGCGGGCCAGCACACGCGTGCCGATCACGAGGCTGGTTTGGACTTGGGCAGCGACATCGCGCACTTCGTGCTCCAGCGGTCGGAGTCCACGCACTTCGGCGGCACTAACGGCTAGACGCCCAGGTCCCGGCCTAAGTGGCCGGGACCTGGGCGCAGCGGATGGCCGGGCTGTCGCCGGCTGCTCTCGGGGCGAATCGGCGGAATCGGCCCGGCGCGAGATGGTGCTCCATGCCAAGGTCGGTCCGACATTCTGGTGCAGTCCACTCCGGAGGGCCTTGCCGCCGGCGACCCGGCGCTCTATGTGGCACGGCTGGTCGCCTGATGAAACATCCGCACCCGGCTTTGGCGGCGCACCTCCTGTCAAAGGGGATCCTAGCTCTCCGTAACCTACGAATCTACCCACGCACTTGCGATGGAGTACCAATTGGGACGGCCGTGCTGAGCGCTCGCACGCCGCCAACGCGATCCATTCCCACACCGAACGAGTGATCCGGAGTGATCCGGGAGGACAGACCATGACGAACGAAGACCTTCCGTCCCCTGTGCCAGTAGAGACGCCATCGCCCTCAACGGGAGCAGCGGAGCTCGACGCCACTTGGCGGCGCGTCGTCAAGCGGCGCTCATTCCTCCAGGCGGGCGTCAGCCTCGGCATCGCCGGCGCGGCGCTGCCCGGCCGCGCGCTCTTGACGACCGGCGCCCGCGCGGTCGGCGCCGACCTGACCAGCGGCGACGTGGCTATCCTGCGGTTCCTGGCGGCGGTCGAGCTGATCGAGAGCGACCTGTGGGTGCAGTACAACGAGCTGGGAGGCGCCAATGGCGTCGTGGGCCGTCCCGTCTTCGGCAAAGACGCGGCCTATGTGGGCGCGCTGCAGAACCTCGATGGCGACATGCCCCAGTACATCTCTGACAACACCGACGATGAGCTGAGCCACGCGGCTTTCCTGAACGCCTACCTGAAGTCTAAGGGGGCGCCATCGGTCAACCTGGATAAGTTCCGCACGCTGCCTAGCAGCGCGGTCCCTGGGGTGCCGCAGGTCGGCCGGCTCACCAGCCTGCTTTCCCTCGACGTGGACACCAGCTTCTACACCCGATACCGCAGCGCCGAGAACCCCGACTTCGGGGCGACCTTCCCGCAGGCCGTCACCATCACGAACGAGCCGGGCATCCCGCGGAACACCGGAGACGACAGCCCGAAAGCCCGCATCCAAGCGATCGCCAACACGGCGTCGTTCCACTTCGGGTTCATCGAGCAGGGCGGCTCGAGCCTGTACTCCGTCCTCGCGCTCAAGGCCACCAGCCTGGAGGTGCTGCGCATCGTCGTGAGCATCGGCGGCGTCGAGACGGACCACTTCTCGCTGTGGCACGACAAGTTGGGCAACGCGGTGTCTACCCCGGTGGCGCCGGTGACCGACCCCATCACGGGGACCGCGTTCCCCGACCTCAATGCCCAGGGCGGGGAGCTCAACCAGACTAACCTGATCTTGCCGGAGCCGTGCGACTTCATCAGCAAGGATCTGCCGGAGTGCTCGGTCATCCGCCCGACCTTGGACCAGAATGGCGGAGCCGTCGCGACGATCAACGCGTTCACGGCCGACCGGCTCTTCCTGGGGCAGTCGCCGGCATTCTTCGCGACGGTCATGGCGCTGGCGCGGGCCGCGGATGCCGCCCAACGCGGGTTCTAGGGCGGCAAGAGCGAGCGGAAAGTAGAGAGGTCGCGCATCGTCGAGCCGGGTCTCCCAAGGCCGCGCCCGGCGATGCACGCAGGTTGAACGCTGGTGGCAGAGCAAGAAAGGCGACGCGCAAGCGGCTCGCCGGGGGCGACTACGGCCAGGGTCGAGATGGTGGGGATGTCCGAGCGGGACAGACGCCACAACCGCAACCGCCAGACGTCCCGCGACCATCGATACGGCATATATCCGGACTTCCGCTAGCACACACATGCTGCGACCGGGCGTCACGACAATAGACGGAGAACGAGCGATGTTTGGACTGCACACGCCGGAGCTGCTCATCATACTGCTCATCGGGTCGCTGCTCTTCGGGGCGAAGCGCCTGCCGGAGATGGGCTCCGCGGTCGCCAGGACGATCAAGGAGTTCCAGCGATCGATGCACGAGGTGGCTGAGCCCACGCACATGCCCCCCACCGCCGTTTCGTCGCCGGCACAGAGCCAGCAGCAGCTAGCTGCGCCGCCGGCGACGCCGGGTGGCGCGGAGTTCACAGACTCCGCCGCGCCACCCGTGACGATCGCGCAGGCATCGCACGGCGAGCCATATCAAGCCGCCTAAATCGCCGGGCGTCCCATGACGGGCGCCGCCGCATCTGATGCGGGCAGTTGAAGCCTCGCTCTCACAGCGCCTCGGGGTGGGTCGCCGCGACCGTCGTGGAGCGCCCCGCGAGGGCAAGGGACGGGCGCGGCTAGGCAAGGAGAGAGGGTATGGCGGTACGCGAGGCAACGGCCGACGCTCGCCTTGGCGCCGATGGCGTGCTCGGGCAGGCGCCCGAGCCGGCGGGAGACGCGGACGCAGTGGAGGCAAGCGGCGCAGCGATGACGCTGGTCGAGCACCTGGAGGAGCTGCGCCGGCGCCTGATCCGCTCGCTGCTCGCGATCGGGGTGGCCACTGTCGGGGCCTTCTTCTTCTGGGAGCGCATCCTCGGCTTCCTGCTCACCCCGCTGCCCGACATCTCCACCGGCCTCGTCGGGCCGCACCACCAGAAGCTGATCCAGACCGACGTCGGCGAGGCGTTCGGTATCGCGCTCAAGCTGGCCCTGGCGGCCGGCATCGCGCTGGCCTCCCCGGTTGTGCTCTACCAGGTGTGGGCCTTCATCGCGCCTGCCCTGACGCGTAAGGAGCGCAGGTACGCCCTGCCGTTCACGCTCTTGGGGGTAGGGTTGTTTGCGGCGGGTGTGGCGCTGGGCTTTGTCGTGCTGCGCTTCCCGCTGGACTGGCTCCTGCACTTCGGCAGCCAGCAGTTCACGCTCCTGCTCAAGGCCGACAGCTACCTCACCTTCGTCGCCTACTTCCTGTTGGCCTTCGGCCTCGCCTTCGAGCTGCCGCTGGTGCTCACGTTCATGGGCGTCGTCGGCATCGTGAGCAGCCGATGGCTGCGCGCTCGGCGCGCCTACATCCTCTTCGGGCTGTGGCTACTCTCCGCCTTCGTCACGCCAGGGGCCGACCCGTACAGCCCGGTGATCATCGGGTCGGCGCTGACGCTGCTCTTCGAGCTGACCGTCCTCTTGCTGCGCATATTGCGCAGGTAGCAGGCGGGCAGAGGCACTGCATTCATGCTTCCGGGGGGGCGGTGGGAAGGGAGAACCAGAAGGTAGACCCACGGTTTGGGGTACTCCGCACCCCCAGCCGCCCGTGATGGCGATCGACAATCGTCTTCGCGATGTAGAGGCCGAGCCCAAGGCCCGTTGCCGTACGCCTCGCAACGGGAGCCCCATCTACCCGGTGGAATCGCTCCCAGATGCGCTCCTGTTCCTCCGCCGCCAAACCCGGCCCTTCGTCCCGCACCGCGACCCGTGCCCACCTGCCCTGAATTTGTAGGCGTACGATCACTGGCCGGTCCGCTGGCGAATATTTCAGCGCATTCGTGAGAAAGTTGGTGATCACCTGGCCGATCCGGTCGGCATCGGCCAGCACGGGCACACTTCCCGCGCCAGGCATGTGAACGTGTATGGACCGATCGGGCGCGATCTGATGCTGCTCCTCGACCGCCTCGTGCATGATGGCGGCCAGGTCGCAGCGCGCGGGACGCATCTCCAGCTTGCCGGCGCGAATCCGCGACACGTCCAGCAGGTCGACCACCAACCGCGAGAGCCGATCGAGGTTGTGCACGGCACGGTCCAAGAGTTCCTGCAGCGGCGCGAGCGCGCTCTCCAGGTTGCCTCCCTCTGTGGCAGGCCGAGATACGAAAGCCGCCAATCGCTCCGCGGCGAATTGGACCGATATCCCGCTGCTCGTCACCGGCGTCTTCAACTCGTGCGCCGCGATGCCGAGAAACTCGTCCATGCGCCGGTTGGCTTCCTGCAGGGCCAAGGCGCTCGCCCGCGCCTCCTCGCGCTCGCGCAGCAGCCGCTCGCGTTCCAGCACGAGGGTGGCGAGGCGTGCTACCCCAGCGGCCAGGGCATACTCATCCGGCGTGAACTCGTGCCCGATGGTCCCGAAGTCGAGCGTGAAGGAACCGACCAACTGGTCGGTGACCACCATCGGCGCGAGGAGCATAGTTCGCGTCCGTGGCGGGTTCGGCCAGCGATCGAATGGCGGCGCGGTCCTGTCGATCGGGATCACTTCGCCCGCTGTCAGCAGCGCGATGAGCGTTGGCGGGAGGTAGTCGCTCATGCGGGCCCCGCGCGGCCAGTTGGCCCACCACTCGGCCTCCTGCTCGGGTGTGACGGCCGCCAACGCCACCGTGCGCAGCGTCCCCGTGTCGGGATCCACCGAGACGATGCCCACCCGCTGGCAGCCCACGACCGTGCGGGTCAACTCGGCCAGCCGGCGGGCCACGGTGACAACGCTCCCCGAGGGCTTCCCATCGGCACCTGCGTCGTCCGACACCAGCGTCTCCGCCATCTCGAGCAGCGCCGAGAGCGTCGCGCGCGTCCGCTGGTCCAGTTGACGACGCGCGGTGACGTCGCGGAGGATCTGCACGCCGCCCACGATGTGCCCCTCGCTGTCCCGTAGCGGCGCGCCGCTCAGGTTGATCCGGACATCGCGCCCGTCTAGCCTGCGCATGATGAAGTCGGAGACGCCCGGGCCGGCGAGCGTCTCGCCCCGCAGCACGCGAAACGGCGGCCATTCGTCCCGCGCGAGCGGGCGCCCCTGCTCGTCGCGCGTGTCGAGCAGGCGCCCACGCTCGGGGAGCGGCAGCGAGAAGTAGTCCGGGCGCGCATCGAGCGCGAGCAGGGCACGGAACGCGAGATTCGTGTACAGGATATAACCGCGGTCATCGAACACGACTACCCCGTCGGCCATCGTCTCGACGATCGCCTCGGCCAAACGCACCTGATCTACGATTGGTCGTAATGCTGGTCGGGATTGATTGATCGTTTGCGCCCGCGACGCCAGCTCAGAGCCGCTCACGACCCACTCGCGGATGCCTCCGCCGGCGCTTCGCAACGGGACGCAACACGCGCGGACGGGACGGTACTGGCCGTCCACGTGCCGAATGCGGAGGTCCAGGTCGAGGCGCGACGAGGGTTCCCGCGCGCCGCTCAATCCGCGTGCCAGACGCTCGCGATCGTCCGCGTGGACCGCCTCCAACCATCCGCGACCTCGAGCCTGGGCGGGGCTCTGCCCAGTGTACCCGCACCAGCGCGACAGCTCGCGCATTCGACCGTCAGAGTCCGCGGTCCACACGACGTCCGAGGTCGCCGCGGCCAGGGCCCAGAAACGCTCGTCGCTTTCGGTCGGCCCGGCGCCCGTCTGGTGATGGGCCTGTACGGGGACTTGTGGGGCCCTGGAGTTGATAGCCGGCCGGCCCCGCCTGCCTCCTAGATCGCCCTCTGCGGCCTGATTGGGGCCCATGCCGTACCTCCCTTCTCGAGGAGCGCCTCCTTTTTGGGGCAGGCGGCCCGCGGGGAAGAATCACACCGGCCGGCACGCTGGCGCACCCGGAGTCCGATATCTCATCGACAGGCGAAGTTGAGAGGAGGAGCGAATGCGCATCTTGTACTTGTTGCTGTGGCACAACGATACGATATCCGAATCGCCCCATTATCTCGCACGTGAGCGACACGGGTCAACGCGCTGCTTCGAGGAGCGCGCGGGCATTGTCGGGGGGCGCCCTCACACTGCGGGGACATCGAGGGGAGGGGTGCGAGGGTATGCACTCGTAGCAGCGTGGGCAGGCCGGCGGATTCGCGGGGGTGTCACTGCGCCTCAAAGCCGGGGACGGTGCGCCTAATGTCCGGTTGCGGCGGCCTGCGCATGGCTATTCTCTCGCACGGGAGCAATTAGAAGCGGCGCCAGCCGGGCGCTCCTCCCGACTGGCGCCGCAAGACGATGTTGGGGTAAGGTCATACCGCTGCTCGAACCTGAGGCGGACAAGCTGCCGGCCACGTCGTAGTGGCGTGTCACGCCAGTGTGACCACCCCGACAGCCTGAGCCTCGAGGAACGTGCGAACGCACTCAGGAATGCGACAATACGGCGCCGACATCGATCGAACTATGGCATACAGCTTTTCAGCGGCTTGGCCTCTGCGCGCTTAGCCTCTAGAGGCTATTAAGGACTTGAGGTGCAGGAGGGCTCGCGTGAGCGCATGCAGACATGGACTCGCACTTCCACCGACATGAGCGACGAGGCGTGGGTCGTCGTCGCCGCGTATGTGGCGACCCCTTGCTGCCCGAGGGAGGATGCGGGCCAGCGGAGCGGCGATGCCCCGGGTGAGTGGGGTGGTCGCGCTTCGCGTTGACCACCCCACCCCTGTGGACACCAGGCGGCCATCTACGTTCACGGTCGGCCGTTGTCGCTTAACTGCTCGAACTCTTCCTGGCTCAGTCGGATGCCCGCCGCGGCGATGTGCTCTTCGAGGTGGCGTACCGAGGAGGTGCCCGGGATTGGCAGCATCACCGGTGACTGCTGCAGGAGCCAGGCGAGTGCGATCTGCGCGTCGGTGGCGTCGTGGCGGCGCGCGATCTGGTCGAGCGCGCCCTCTCCCCGGGATAGCTCGCCCGTCGCGAGCGGCACATACGGCAGGAAGGCCAGGCCGTCGCGCGCGCAGACCTCCA
Organism: uncultured Ktedonobacterales bacterium; assembly: GCA_964416775.1. GTDB lineage: Bacteria > Chloroflexota > Ktedonobacteria > Ktedonobacterales > JADMIN01 > CAYQFU01. The sequence continues at coordinate 7,711 of CAYQFU010000050.1, read as the reverse complement.
GCACGTCTTCCGACCCGCGGTCGGTCAGGTTGTAGCGGTTCTCCACCGCGGCGATGGGCACGATGCGCCGCCCCCGCGCAAGCTGCTCGGTCGTCACATTGCTCAGCCCGATGTGCTGGATTTTCCCGGCCCGTTGGAGTTCGGCCAGCATCCCAACCGACTCCTCGAAGGGCACGTTGGGGTCGGGCCGATGCAACTGGTAGAGGTCGATGCGCTCCAGCCGAAGCCTCTGGAGGCTCGCCTCGAGTGCCGTACGCAGGTGTTCCGGCCGGCCGTCAGGCACTCTCTGCCCCGGACCGAGACCCAGAATGCCCCCTTTGGTCGCGATGACCAGATCTTGCGGATAGGGGTAGAGGGCCTCCGCGATCAGTTCCTCGCTCACGCCCGGTCCCCAGACATCCGCGGTGTCGATCAGGTTGATGCCGAGGTCGACGGCCCGGCGCAAGACCGCCCGCGCCTCGTCGCGATCGCGTGGCGGGCCCCAGATGCCCGGGCCGGTGAGGCGCATCGCGCCGAAGCCGAGCCGCCGGACGGTGAGGACGCCGCCAAGGGTGAACGTCCCACTGTCGACTGCTGTAGCTGTGCGTGGAGTTGTCATGGCCAAATCCTCCTGGTGCCCAGGCTCAGCACTGTGTATCTGCCGGGCCCAAGCACGCTCGTTGCCGCTGTCCGGCGCCGCGGCGGGGGTGCCGACAGCGCGGTGACAGCTGCGGGATACCGTGTAGTGGGCCAAGGGCCTGACCACGCCGCGCGATCAGGGACCATGCGCCCACCCCAGGTGTGCGCTCAACAGTGATGAGCACTCCTGAAAGCGGCTCCTACCTCCCGACTCCGGCGGTTTCCGGCGCTTCCCAGGCCGTCGGCGCGTCCCGTGGCGCCGGCGAGTCGCGGGCCGGAGGCCGCGCAGGGGAGAGATGGATCGGATCAGACTCTGAATGCCCCGTTTGGCCTGCCGCGCTCGACCATTACCTGGCAATAGCCATAGAGCGCATCACAGACGATGAACTCGCTCGCCAATACCTCGTGGTCATCGCCCAATCCCAGGCTGAGGAAGCCGTCGGCGATGGCACTCAGGCCCGGCCCCTCCGGTTGGCCCCAAAGCGTGTTGTCAGTATCCGCGCCATTGACGATCTTGCCCAGCAGCACCAGCGCGGCATCGTCCGTCAGCTCATACCGCTGGAGGATCGCCTCGAACGAGCATGCTTTGCCGTGGTGCCCCAGCTCCACGCCCTGCACGTCAAAGGGAGTCGCGTCCTCGCGCGCCGCCACGGCCATGACCTGCTCTCTGGGCACATAGAGAAACGCCGCCTGCGGATCCACGAAACGTCGGATCAGCCAGGCGCTCGTCACACGGTCCGCCCTCACATGCTCGTGCGTAATCCATTTCATGGCCACGCCATCCTTTCTTGACCCGTCCTGCACGCTCGCCACCGCGGCAGGGCGTGCGGGAAGCCGCCGGCAACGGTCTCCGGCAGACGGGAATTCACCAATCATACTGGGGCAACTTTACGCCGCAGTTACGCGGCTTTACGGCTGTTTTACGGAACGGCTGTAATGCAAAGCGACGTGCCCGAGTCGGATATGCACCGTCGACCATCCAGCACCTCGAGTCCCCCCGTCCCGTGGCGCCGCCGCAGGAGGACTGGCGCCCCAACGCACTCAGGCGTTCGCGGGCGAGGTCTCGCTCCACCTATCCGGCGGAACGGATCACCATGTCGCGCGTCAGCAGGGCGTCGTGGGTGAACCCCGAGATGAGCGTGGCGCGAGACTACAGCGCGAGGTCACCCAGGCGGCGCGCCCAGTCGGGTCGGCCGCCGGGATGGCCCGCGGGCCGGGTACGGCGCTTGCACCCCCGCCGGACGCCACGTGCCAACCAGTCGCTGCTGGAAGACGACGGGCCACGGCGGCAAATCGTGCGGAAGCATGCGCCAATGGGCGTCGGTCCTCACGAGGTCGCGCAGGCCGTTGAACACCTCGCGCAGGGCGTGCTTGCGCTGGCCCGCGTCTTCGGGCAATAAAGCCAGGTATGGGGCGACGAACGCCCATTCGTCGTCACCGACATCGGAGGGGTAGGGCTTGCGAGTGGGTCGCGCGCTTAAAATGCTCGCATCCTGCCGCCTCTCGAGATCAAGTCTTTAACAGGCTCTAGTCGCTCACTCCCGCCGCGCGAGGAACGGCATGGTGAACAAAGGGAGGGCGCACCAAAAGGTGGACCCCCGGCCTGGCGTGCTCTCGACGCCCACATGCCCGTTGTGTTGCTCGATGATGGTGCGGCACAGGTAGAGACCGAGCCCGAGTCCTGCCCTCGACCCAGCGTGTTGCTTGATGCGGCGGGCCGGCTGGAAGCGCTCCCAAATCCCCCAGATGCGGTGGTGATCGCCGAGCGGCAGGCCAGCCCCTTCGTCGCGCACGGAGACCCGGGCCTCGCCACCCACCAATTCAAGTCGGACCCGTACCGGTTTGTCTCCGGGCGAGTATCTCAGGGCATTCGTCACGTAGTTCGTTACCACCTGCCCGATACGCTGGGGCTCGGCTAGCACTACCGCCATCGCTTCATCGGGTCCATCGAACAGAATGCGTCGCGTCGGCCACACGAGGCGTTGATCCTCGACGACCTCGGAGACGATCGCCCCCAGATCGCAAGGCTCCAGTCTGGGCTCCTGCGCGCTGGTGCGCAGTCGGGTCACATCCTGCAGATCAGCCACCAGGCGTTCCATCGCGCCGATCTGGCGGTCGACCTGCGCGACCAGGTCCCGCATCCTCAACAGGGCCTGGTCGTGTCGATCAAAGTCTATCTTCCCGCCAGCCATGGCCGCGTTTAGCCAGTGCCTGCCTCGTTGCACGCTGGCTTTGATCACTGTCAGCGGCGTCTTGAGCTCGTGACCGGCGATGCCGATCAATTCGTGCAATGCCTGGTTCGCCAGCCGCAGACGCTGCAGGTCGGCCTCCGTGTCCTCGCGCTCGCCCAGTAACCGGTCCCGTTCGAGCAGCACCGCGACGTACTCCTTGACCATCCGATCAGTCCATCCGTCGGCTTGGCTTTCGGGAGCTGCGACGATTGCGCCAGGGCCAGGTTCGTGGGTATCCTCAAAATCTACCCGGGGCAAGTTCCCGTGCATACGCCTCTCCCATTTCCAATGCCATTCTGAGCGGGTTGGATTACGAGGCCGTTACCGTCCAAGCCTAGTTCCGAACAGCTTGCGGACCGAATAGTACCGGCAACGGAACGGCCTGCCATTGGATCCGCGAGGGAACGGCGCCCGGCGCGCCATGCCATTCCTAGTTAGCGCAGTCTGGCGTACGGTCCGCTCATGCCGCGCCGCGCGCGAACGAACAGGAGAGCTCGCCGCGCTCCAAGCTCCGCGTGATGTTCGCCAACATAACGGTCGAGCGCTTTTTCACCGTAGGGTAGAACAGCGGCGCGAAGAGTTTCAGCATGCCGCGCACTTCGATCTGCGTGCGAGCATGCAGGCGCGTGCCCCCAGGAAAGGCTACAAACGTCCACGTGAGCATCACCCGCGACCGCTCGGAACTCTTGTAGCGGATGAGCCTCGTGAGCCGCTCCGGGCCGTCATACTCAAAGATGTCGAAGCTCCTGCCGGCTTCCGGGCCGGCGTCGCCCAGGAATCGCAGCTCGATCCCGGCGACATGTGGATCGCAGACGGGGTGGTTACGGTCATCCGCCAGGAAGTCGACCACGTCGTCCAACGGTCGGTGGATGAGGGTCTCGCCCACAACTTCGAGCATCGTTGCCTGCCTCCAGCCTGCGGCTGTTCCCATCCAATGACGCGAAGAGCTTACGTCCCGAAAGTGTGCAGCCGCCTGTCCGCGTGCCGGGCACGGCTGCCGCCCCTGACCGTCGCGTGCCGGCTCAAGCGGCGGGAGGCTGGCCGCGCTCGCCGGGGAGTGCCGCCGCGATCTTGCCATTCGCTTGGGTCTCCGGCTTCCCGGCGAGGTTGGTGAGGTGCATGAGTGGCCCTGTCAGGTCGAGTGGCAGCGGGAACACGATCGTCGAGTTCTTCTCCGCGGCGATCTCGGTCAGCGTCTGCAGGTAGCGCAGTTGGAGCGCCGCCGGCTCCGTGGCGATGACGGCGGCCGCGTCGGCCAGCGTCTGCGAGGCCTGGAACTCGCCCTGGGCGTGCAGCACCTTGGCGCGCTTCTCGCGCTCGGCCTCGGCCTGCTTGGCCATGGCGCGTTGCATCGTCTGCGGGAGCTCGACATCCTTGATCTCGACGGCCGTCACCTTGACGCCCCATCGCCCCGTGTACTCGTCGATGATGGTCCGCAGCCGCTGATTGATCGTCTCGCGCTCGGCGAGCAGCTCGTCCAGCTCAGATTGCCCCAGCACGTTGCGGAGCGTCGTCTGCGCGATCTGGACCGTCGAGCCCAGGTAGTCCACGACCTTGGTGACCGCGTCGACGGGCTGCAGGACATAGAAGTAGATGACGGCGCTGACCCGTACCGTGACGTTGTCGCGGCTGATGACCTCCTGGGGCGGCACCTCGACCGTGACGATGCGCAGGTCCACCTTCGTCATCCGGCTGATGGCCGGCGGGATGTAGAAGAGGCCGGGCCCGCGCGTGCCGATCAGTCTGCCCAGGACGAAGACCACGCCCCGCTCGTATTGATTGACCACGCGGAACCCACCGAGCGCGACCACCGCGATGAGAAACACCGCAATAGCCAGCAAACCCAACAAGAGGCTCATAACTCCACCTTCCTCCGACCGCGCCGGCATTCGTCGAGCCGTCACTCCCGATAGCGGCGTATGCCCGCGCCGCGTGGATTGTGGGGCTTGAAGCGACGTGTGATGATTACGCCCGATTACAGAAGTGCTACAGCTTTCGCGAGGGGCGGGAGGCCGGCGCGGCGGGCCAGCAACGTGAAGGACGGCCGGCCCGCCGGTGATACGCGCTCCCGAGCGCCGGCCGATTTACCGGCGCTCGCTGCCCCGAATCCGAGTCGCACTCAATAGCCGTATCCACCGCTCGCCGGCCCCGCGGGGGGCACGGCGCCGGCCGACCCGCCGCTCGGGTCCAGCGTCACCGTGCCGAAGAGGCCGTGCGCCTCGTGATCGATACCGGCCGTGAAGAACAGCGTGGTCGTCGGGCCGGCGCTGCCGCCGTTGCCGAAGGCCAGGCCCCACAAGCCCGGAATCACTTTGGCGTGGCCCTGCGCGTCCTGAAGCGCACCGAGTAAGGCGCCGGTCCGCGGGTCGAAGGCGTTGATGCGGCCGTCGCCGAAATTCCCGATCAGTACGTCACCGCTGAACTGGCCGAAGCCGGCCGGCGCCTGCGTCAAACCCCAGGGCGAGTCGAGCGCACCCTGTGTGGCGAATCGGCGCACCAATTGGCCGGAGGTCGTGAACACGTCGACGAACCCGTTGCCGGGACCGGCGACGTCGTCGTGCTTCGCGGCATTCTGCTTGGCGTAGGTAACGTAGAGCTGGCCCCCGACATTCGTGATGTTGAAGGGAGCGAAGCCGGCCGGGATGGTCGCATCGGTGAACGCGCCGGTCACATGGACCGGGGCGAACCGGGCGTCGAAGACATCGACGGTGCCCGCGCGGAAATTGGCCGCATAGAGGAGGTTGCTGGATCCCACCTGCCCGAGGGCGAGCCCTTTGTAGACCGCGCCCGTGCCACCAGCCGAGTTATCCACGGCCAGGATGGCCTGCTGCGGATTGACGGTGGGGCTCCAGCCGGAGATCGTGCCGTCCTCGGTGACGAACAGGAACAACGCCGGGCCGGATTTGCCCGTGGTCGGGTCGGTGACGACGAAGTCGCTCGTGCCATTGAAGATGTTGCCGGTGGGCGATGCCGCGGCCCCCGCGGCGCTGCCCCGCGGCGGCGGGACCGTAACGACCAGTTCCTTGCCCGCCGGGAAAGGCTTCCCGGCGCCGTCATACAAGGTCGCCGTGCCCGTGCCGTTGTTGGAGACCCACCAGGGGGTAGTCGAGCCGTGGGAGAGTCCCCAGGCGTTCACCAGATTCGGATCCTGCGCGACCGCCATGCCCGGGAGGTCAGAGACGAGCTTGTGTTCACTGTAGGTACTCTTCGTGCCCGCGCTGGGCTGTCCAGACGCCGCCGTTACCGCCAACGTCACGGATGCGGCGATCAGCAGCACGACGACCACGCCTACCGCGGCTAACAAGCGCTTCACACTCCGCGAGAGATGAACATGCATGAGGCGATCTCCTTCCATCGATGGACTCTGCTCGTGTGGCTCAACAACGGTCATGTGCGCCGGACGGGCGGCCCGGCGCCGCGTGGCGCCGGCGGCACCTCATCCGGCGCGGGTGCTCTGGCCATGGGAGGGTAGGCAGTTGCACAGGCGCGGTTATTCGTGGGAGTGGTGCCGCCACATCGGCAGGGCGAAGATGTCCCGCATGCCGTGTTCGACTGGGGGGCCGCCCACCCTGCGAGTCGAAAGGGTCGACGCGCCCGATCTCGCTCTCGCCAGCTCCAGCCGCCCGCAATCGGAGTCTACGGATTGGGATTTACGACGCCCTTGCGGTGGTTTACGGTCTCCTGACGGATTCCCCGCTTGAAGAGCTGTGAGTGCGGGCCAGAGTTCATGCATGTGCCTGCTGTCGGGGGAGCCCGACCACCGCGATGGTCGCGCCTAAAGGCTGTACGCGAAGGCTTCAAGGCCGGCCCGGGGGCTTTGCCAGGCGTGCTGCTCGGCCGAGCGTGAAGTATCGCATGGGGTAGGGTAGGTGGGAGATGCCTACCACTAGGAGGTGTGCCATGCCTGCTGCTGCCTCCCCGGCCTACCCCGCCTCGGACTTGAGCGACCGCGAATGGGCCGTCCTGGCGCCCTTGCTGCCGCCGCCCAAGCCGGTCGGGCGCCCACGCACCGTCGACCTGCGCCGCATCCTCGACGGCATCTTCCATGTGCTGCGCAGCGGCTGCCAGTGGCGCCTGCTGCCGCACGAGTACGGCCCCTGGTCTACCGCCTACGGGTATTTTCGCGCCTGGCGCCTGGATGGGACCTGGGAGCGGGTGCCCACCACGCTGCGCGAGCGGCTGCGGCGGCAGCTCGGGCGCGAGCCGACGCCGAGCGCCGCCATCCTCGACAGTCAATCCGTCAAGACGACCGAGCGCGGCGGCCCGCACGGCGACGACGGGGCCAAGAAGCTCTCCGCGCGCAAGCGCCACCTGCTCGTCGACACCCTCGGCCTGGTGGTCGCGGTCCTGGTGCACCCGGCCGATCTGCAGGACCGCGCGGGCGCCCCGCCCCTCCTGCTGGCGGTCGCGGACGCGCTGCCGCGCCTGGAGCTGCTCTGGGCCGACAGCGCCTACAGCGGGCCCTTGCAGACCTGGGTGTGGGAGACCTTCGGCTGGCGCCTGGCGATCGTCGAGCGGCCCGGCGGGCGCGGGGGCTGGCTGCCCGAGGGCCAGGAGCCGCCGGCCCGGCTGCCCGGCTTCCTGCCCCAGCCGCACCGCTGGATCGTCGAGCGCACGATCGCGTGGATCGGCCGCAACCGGCGGATGAGCAAGGACTACGAATTCCTGGCCGCCACTGGCGAGGCCTGGGTCTATCTGAGCAGGGTGCGCGTGATGCTCAAGCGCCTGGCCCACGAGGAGACCCTACCGGCCTTCCACTATCGCCAGGTTGCGTGAACCACGATGGGGAGCCTTCGCGTACAGCCTTTAAGTTGATAGCCACTGAAACTTTGTGCTGAAGAGGCCGGCCTTGAGCAAGCGAT
>CAYQFU010000049.1:23583-26205 GCA_964416775.1 uncultured Ktedonobacterales bacterium | reverse complement strand
CACCCAGGCGCAGGACACCGCCATCCTCGCCACGTTCCGCCCCGACAACGCCACCCCCTGGAATTGCTAAGAGCCGGCAACCAATGGAGCCTAGTCTTAACACGCCAGCCTTCGTGGTCGGCCCACTAAACTACAACGGTGTGACGCAACTCCGTATGAAAAGACAACATAGCCTGGTCGAAGCAACACGTTGCCTTCCAGAGTCTCGGAGACTTTGCATCACAGGCTCTCGTGTGTAGCTCCTTCTGAGCTCAGTGTCTCGTGAGACGCGGACCACCGCAGAAAGGCGAACAGCGTCAAGGAGGCGGCAAGCAACAGCACGACACCACGCGCCGCCGCCGTCGCCACGATCCCTGCGCGCGCCAGCAGCAGGCCGACGAGAACCGCTCCCACCGGGCTCGCCGCGTAGGTCGTCAGTTGATAGACTCCGTTGACCCGCCCCTGCAACGCGTCGGGGATACGCGCCAGCCGATATCCATTCAGCGCCGTATTGAAGGTCGGCCAGAGAGCGTATGACACGACGAAGAGGACCCCCAGGGCCACATACCCCGGTGCCATGATGAGCAACAAGAAGATCACGCCTTGCAGGCAGAGCGCGCCGCAGATCAACTGTGGCAGCGCCACGCGTTTCAGTAGATAGGCGCAGAGCGCCGTCCCCACCAGTCCACCAATGCCACCGCAGGCAAGGACCACTCCCGTGTAGGTAGGCAGCATGGGTTGCGCGGCGCGGCCAATGACGCGCGCCACCAGGCGAATGATGACGAGCGCGCTCGCCCCCAGCGCCAGTTGGATGAGCCCATTCAGCACCGTCAACGTGCGGTTCTGCGACTCATGCCAGAGCCAACGTACGCCATCGCCGATCTCTCCCAGGAGATGACGGACTGTGGCAGGGCGCGCCGATCGATCGCCTTGAAACGGCACGGTGATCAAAGCAAGCGTGACCACCGACACGGCAAACGAGGCGGCATCAAGAAGGAACGGGAGCAGCGGATGCACGGCGAAGAGGAGACCACCAACCGGCGGACCGAGCAAGAATGCCAGCGAGAAGAGCGCCTGGTTCGCGTTGAGGGCAGGGCCGAGCTGCCGCTGGTCAACTACCTGCGGCAAGCTCGCTGTTTCCGCCAGCGAAAAGAACACGGAACACGTTCCCTCCGCGAGTGTGGTCCCATAGACCAGCCACAGTGAGGGGTGTCCGAGCACCAGTCCGCCCACGAGACAGATGAGGGTGAGGCCGCGCCCCACGTCGCAGATGAGCATGGTGCGTTTGCGGTCCCAGCGATCGATCCAGGCACCTGCCGGGAGCGACAGGGCCAGGAACGGGATCGAGGCCAGCGCCAGCACGACGCCAACCTCACGTGCCCCGCCCCCCAACTGAAGGACCAGGAAAGGGCGAGCGATTCCACTGACCATTGTTCCCACAATGGAGATTCCCTGGCCGCCCCAGAGTAGCAGGAAATTGCGCTGGCGCCACAGCGAAGGGAAGGCAGGCGACGATGAAGTTGACACAGTCATGGCTTGCTCCTCATGCCCATAGCACGTCATTGACCGCTCGTCGGAGTCGCCACAGCCGGCGTCCCGTGTGAGGCAGCCTGCATGACACGATGCAGGGCAGAGGAAAGTGTACCTGCTAATCGAGCGTGCGGCAATCTTGATATTGCCCGGAGAAAGGGCTCATAATCCATAGTGGAAGCGAGAGCATCGGATTTTTCCTCATCATTATTGGCTGATTGTCTGTTAGCGTATAGGGCTCCGTTGCCGCTCCGGAATCAGTGTCTGGCGCAGCCGATTCCTTCATCCAATCACCCTGCTCGTACACCCTCCAATAACTCAACAAGCATCACCCGCGCGCATGCACCCAGATTCCGTATGACGAGCCCGTCCGTTACGGTCCGCCCGCTCGCTTCGTCCGGTGGCACGAGGGGCGCTCAGGCGTTTCCCAGAGCGCTGGACCCGTCATTGCCAGCGCGGAAGGGCGCGGCGAGCATATGCGAGGCGGCGGGCTCATCGTCATCGCGGGCGGCGTGCTGGCGCTGGCGGCGTTTCTGTGTCTGCCGTACGCGGCCCACGGACATGGGAGACTGACGGGCGCCGACATCGCGCTGGCGCTGACATACGCGGGGCGCCACTGGCGCGCGGCAGAGGAGCCGGCGCTCGTCGCGTGGTGGTGGCTGTGGTGGGCGGTGCCGGCGCTATCCGTCGTGGCGGCTGGACTGGGCATCGCGATGGCGGGCAGCGGAGCGGGTACGGACAAAGCCCACAAGCGGCTCTACGCGGCGGGCGCCATCGAGGCGGCACTCCTCGCCGCGATTCTCCTGCTGGCGTTCGGTCTGCTGCTCTACGCCCCTGAGGTGCTCCGCACTGGCGGCACGTGCCTGCCCTGCGATGTTCAAAAGGCGCTCAGCGGGGCGCAGCGGCTGGCAGGTCCAGGGTTCTGGGCCACACTGAACGCGTTGCTGGTCGTGGTCGTAGGCGGGGCGTTCGCCTTGATCTGGCTCGCGACCGAGCGCGAGGAGCCTCCGCCGAAGCGGCGCATCCGACGGCCCGTAGTGGTGGTGCCTCTTCCGCAAGAGCAGCCGCCAAAGAAGGGGACGTCGGGCACAGCACCTGCCGCCCAGCGGACGC